>JAIXZD010000528.1 GCA_027489895.1 Planctomycetaceae bacterium | reverse complement strand
GTTTGGCGCACAGATGCATGCCATGCTCGATCCGACCGAAGCCGAGCTTCTCGAAGTTGTCGGGCGGGCAGTAGAGGACGGCATGCAGTTGGAGCGGCGTGTCACTGGAAAAATGCAGGTGCCAGAGCGGCTCGTCCGACCGGTGCGACAGAAACTGAAAGAACTGGGCGTACTGTTCGTCGGTCACCTGAGACTTCGGCTCGACCCAGATCGGCCGCTGCGTGTTGACCTGTTCGCCATCGACCTTGATGGGGAAGGGGACGAACGTGGAGTACTGGCGGACGATCGACTGCAGCTTCCAGGGGAGGAGGAAGTCGTCGAACGACGACTCGTTGTCCTGCTTGAGGTGGAGGCGGATCGTCGTGCCCCGTTCGGCACGTTCGAGCGGCTGGATCGAGAAATTGCCCGTTCCGTCCGATTCCCACCGCCAGGCCTGGTCGGAGGTGGCGCCGCGGGTGAGGACTTCGACCCGGTCGGCCAGCATGAAGGCCGAGTAGAACCCGACGCCAAACTGGCCGATGAGCGACAGGTCAGCCTTGTCTTTGTCGGCGAGCTGGCCGAGGTAGGCGAGCGAACCGGAGTGGGCGATCGTGCCGAGATTCTCGATCAGCTCTTCGCGAGACATGCCGATCCCGTTGTCGCGGAGTTCGAGGACGCGTTCGTCCTTGAATGGTTCCAGCGTGATCTCGAGGGGTGCATCGTCGTTCTGGACAAGGCCTGCGAGCCGCGCGTGTCGAAACTTGCCCAGCGCGTCGGAGGCATTCGAGACGAGTTCTCGAATGGCGATCTCCTTGTGCTGGTAGAGGGAGTGCGACAGCAGATGGAGCAGCTGCCGGATTTCCGTCTGGAAAACGAACTGCTGGGGTTCCGAGGTCGCCGCCGTCGACATGCTTCGATCCTTTCGTGTGAGGAGGTTGGGAGATTGGAGTCGTTCACCGGTGCGGTGTGCGGCCGGTGGATCCGCAGTATAGCAATTCCTGGGGGTTGGGAGGGTTGGCGGGTGTCGGGGAAGCGTCACCGCTTCCACTACGAAGCGCGGGGGAAGCGTCACCGCTTCCGCTACAAAGACTGGGCAGGGCTATTGCAGGCGGTTGAAGCCGTTGAGGGCGGCGACGCGGTAGGCCTCGGCCATGGTGGGGTAATTGAAGGTGGTGTTGATGAAGTAGAGGAGCGAGTTGGCGGGCGGGGCCTGGGCCATGATCGCTTGTCCGATATGGATGATTTCGGACGCTTGCGCCCCGAAGCAGTGGATACCGAGAATCGCCAGGGATTCCCGGTGGAACAGCAGCTTGAGCATCCCGACGGTCCGGCCTGTGATGTGGGCGCGGGCGAGGTTCTTGAACGCGGCGTGGCCGATCTCGTAGGGGATTTTTTCTTCTGTCAGTTGGCGTTCGGTTTTGCCGAGGGAGCTGATCTCGGGGCTGGTGTAGATGCCGGAGGGGATGTCGCGAACCATCGCGCGTTCGAACGTGCCGGTGAGACAGTGGAGCGCTGCGGATCGGCCCTGGACGTAGGCGGCACTGGCGAGGGCGGGCGGGCCGATGACATCGCCCACGGCGTAGATGTGGGTGAGTGCCGTTTGGAAATTGTCGTTGACGGGGATGTTGCCGCGGGGATCGGGGGTGACGCCGATCGCTTCGAGGCCGAGATTGTCGGAATTGCCCGAGCGTCCATTAGCGAAGAGCAACAGGTCGGTGTGGATCTGCTTCCCGGACTTCGTGTGCAGAATGACGCCGTCGGCGGTCCCTTCGATCCGCTCGTAGGACTCGCGATGGCGGATGAGAATTCCACGATCGCGCAGGTGATAGCCCAGCGCGTCGCTGATCTCGTCATCGAGGAATTCGAGCAGGCGGTCGCGGGTGTTGATGAGGTTCACCTTGCAGCCCATGTTCTTGAACATGGAGGCGTACTCGCAGCCAATGACGCCCGCGCCGTAAACCGAGATCGATCTGGGCGTTCCCGTGAGATTGAGAATCGTGTCGCTGTCGCGAATGTTGGGATGGGAGAAGTCGATATCGGCCGGTCGAAACGGGCGTGCTCCGGTGGCGATGACGAACGACTTCGCGTGGAGCACCCGGCGGCCGCCATCTTCTTCCAGGGCTTCGACGGTGTTGGCGTCGACGAAGCGGGCGCGGCCGCGCGCGACGGCGACATCGTTCCGCTCGTAGAAGCCGCGGCGAAGCGAGACCTGCTGTTCGATCACGTTGACCGCGGCCCGGCGCAGTTGAGGAAACTCGAGATGAATCGAGACACCTGCATCACGAAAGAGGGGATTCTCGTTGGTGTCGACCATGCGGAAGATGGCGTACCGCAGGGCCTTGCTGGGGATCGTTCCCCAGTGCGTGCAGCCGCCGCCGACCTCGTTGAAGCGTTCGATGACCGCGACTTTTTTCCGCAGTTTGGCCGCCTGAATCGCCGCCCCTTCACCACCCGGCCCCGAACCGAGAACCACCATGTCGTACTCTTCGGTTGTCATTTTTCGATTGTCTCCGGTGTGCGGGCGGCTCATCGCCGGGAGTGTTCTTAAGGCCTGCCGCGGCAGAGGGGATCAAGATTTCAGAACGATGTGTTCGAGTTCGTGAGCGATCATCCACTCCAGCCAGCGTTCGTGGTCCTCGCTCAGTTCAACCTCGGCCCGCATGGCGGAATCGAGCGGCGAGACAAGCTCGATGCAGCCGTCGTCGAGGACCTTGCGGGCGTCGGTCAGGCGGACGAAGTATTCGCCCGGCCCCAGGTGCGGCACGCCCGGTTCGCCGGCGGGTGTCATGAAGTAGGTCACTTCATGCCGGAACCGGTCGGGCATCGGGAGGGGGGCAGGCTCGTCCCGACCCACGGGTGTCACTCGAATCGGCATCGCGACCCTTTGTTGAAGTCTGGACGCAGGGAACGTCGGCTACTTATCGCGGCAGTTCACCGCGATGTTGCATACGGCGAATGGCCTGAAGGAACAGCGCCAGCGCCCGGCTGCGATGGCTGATCTGGTGCTTCACGAGGCTCGACAGTTCGCCGAAGGTGCGATGGTACTCGGGAATCAGGAAGTAGGGGTCGTACCCGAAGCCGCCCGAGCCGCGCGGCTCGGTGGTGATCCGCCCGCGACAGCGACCCGAAACGGTGATTCTTACCTGACCCGTGGGATCGGCGAGGCAGACGGTGCAGTTGTAGGCGGCTCCGCGCTGCTCGGCAGGAACCCCGGCCAATTCAGACTGCAGCTTCGCGTTGTTGCGATCGTCGGTTGCCCCGTCACCCGAGTAGCGGGCCGAGTAAACGCCTGGCGCTCCGCCGAGGGCATCGACCATCAGCCCGCTGTCTTCGCCGATGACCCATCGGCCCAGCGTCTGCGCTGGCCCGACGGCTTTCTTGGCCGCGTTGGCCTCGAAGGTGTCGCCATCTTCCTCGATTTCGCCAATCTCGGGGAAGTCGACAATCGACCGGACGACGATGCCGAAGGGTGCCAGAATCTCCGCGACTTCACGGGTTTTCTTGACGTTTCGGCTGCTGAGGATGAACTCGGACACGGGCAGGCTTTGCACTTCCAGAAGGGGAAATCGTGGTATCCATCGACGACACCATTCAGGCTATTTGCCGTCGATGGCATAGAGGGTTTCGAACGTCCGGATGAAGATCATTCCGTTAGCGACTGCCGGGGATGCTGCCGTGCTTTCGCCGAGGCTGTTGGACGAGATGAGTTCGAACTTGCGACCGGCCTTCACGACGGTGGTCGTTCCGTTGCGGGCGGTGACGTAGACCTTGCCCGCGCCGTAGAAGGGCGAGGCGCGGTGCCGGTCGGGCTGGGTCCGCTGCTCGTAGAGCTTCTCACCGGTTTTTGCATCGAGACAGATCAGGATGCCATCTTCGCGGCAGAGATAAACCAGCCCGTCATAGATCAAGGGGGAAGGCACGTCGGGCGTGCGGCCATGGGTCCAGAGGCGGAACTCGGCGGCTTTGGTGATATCGCCCGATCCCCCCGGCTTCAGGGCCAGCACCTTGCCGCCCTTGGCGCTGGGGATGACGATCAGCCCGTCGTTGAAGACGGGGGAGGAGACGAGCCGGAGGGTGGGGTCGTACTTAGAGGGGGGGTGGAGGTCGCCGGTCCGCCAGACTTCGGCCCCGGTATCGAGCCGGTGGGCGATGGCGTAGTCGGCCCCATGGGTGAGGAGATACGTCTGCCCGTCGTGCGTGAAGAGCGTGGGCGAGGCGTAGCTGTGCTCGTTTTCGGAGTGGGCTTCGCTGGGGCGCTCCTGCTTCCAGATCTCTTTGCCGGTGAGGGCATCGAGGCAGACGACTTTGGCTTCGCGCGTTTTCGGGTCGCCTTCGCCGTGGATCAGTTGGAGGTAGAGGCGTCCCTTGAAGAGGAGCGGGGTCGAGGTCATGCCGAACTGAATCTCGAACTTGCCGTAATCGGTCTGAAGGTTGCGATGCCAGACGAGCTTGCCGGTCGAGTCGTGACAGGCGAGGTCGCCGGTGCCGATGAACGTCCAGACGCGTTCGCCATCGGTGCTGGGGGAGGGCGCGGCCATGTTGCCTTCATCGCCCCGCGAGACGCGGTTCCCGGTGCCGAGCTTCTGCTCCCAGAGCAGTTTGCCCTGGAGGTCGAGGCAGAGGAGGACAAGGTCGTCGCCCTGGGCGCTGGTGGCGTAGAGCTTGCCTGCGGCGATGACGGGGGTGCTGCCGGCGGGGCCGGGCATTTTGTATTTCCAGGCGATTCCTTCGGTGGCCGACCACTTTTCGGGGAGTTCGGTGGCGGTCGAGATGCCGTTCAGGGAGGGGCCGCGCCATTGGGGCCAGTCGTCGGCCCGTGCGACCGTTCCGATCGACAGGGCCATCAACAGGGCGAAACTGAAACCGACACGCAACATGTTGGCACCCTCTCCTCGGAACGGACTGGCGAAGGCTCGACGGGCAAACTGAACCGGCATCAACGGACTCGCTTTCT
>JAIXZD010000421.1 GCA_027489895.1 Planctomycetaceae bacterium | reverse complement strand
CTTCCCATTTGTTGAGCCGCGGAGTTCGCCCCATCTCGGTCACGAGGCAGACCAGCGTCTCCTCCAGAAGTCCCCGGTCCGACAGGTCCTCCAGCAGTGCACTGAACGAGCGGTCGAGACTGGGCATCATCGCCGGGTGCGGTAAACCGTATCGTTCACCGTTGTTCATCGACTGTGGCCCGCCGCAGGGACCGTTTCGGTAGATCCCCTCATGGTGATCCCAGTTCAGGAACGCCCCTTTGGGCTGGCCATTCTCCGGACGACCCACCATCGACGCGGGTTGAATCACCGTAACCGTCACGAACCGCACGCCCGCTTCGATCAGCTTCCGTCCCAACAGGTAACACCTGCCCCGGTGGTCGTGGCCGTACCGTTCCAGCGTGGCCTGCGACTCGTTCCCGAAAGACATTGCCCCCTGCACACGCGAACTCGTCAGCAGATCGAACGCATTCCGATGGCTCCGAGCAAACGCTTCCGTGACCATCGCCTGCGGGGACCCATCCAGCCCTGCCAGCAACTGCCGCCGCGCCGCTAAGCGGCCAGCATCAAGGCCTGGCTGAGGATCGAGCGACTTCACCCGCCAGTCGGGGGCCGAAACATCCTCTCCGAGGCTGCGCGTTCCCAGCTTCCAGGCCGCACGACTCCGATGCAGAAACCCGGTGTTGTTCACGAAGTTCGGCAGGTTGGCTCCGGGGCAGAAGATGTACCCCGGCAGCTCCGGACAATCGGTCCCCAACTGGTCGACAACGACCGAGCCAATATCGGGGAACTGATGGGAGTTCAGCCCCGTTCCCCGGAAGGCGGGGGAATCGTGCCGGTAACCTTTCAGGAACTCGATACACCCTTCAATGTGACCCGCCACCGGCGTCGACGTCATCGACCGCACGACCGATAGCTTGTCAGCATGCCGGGCGATGTTCGGCATCAACGATGTGAACTGAACACCGGGCACACTGGTCGAAATCGGAGCAAACGGACTGCGGTGGTCGACCGGAGCCTCCGGCTTCGGGTCCCACGTGTCCATCTGACTGATGCCCCCCTCCTCATAGAGGACGAGGACATTGCGGGCTCGGCTGGCTGCGTGTCCCGCTTGCTCGGCCAGGCACCGCCGGGCGAGCAGCTCGCTCAGTCCAAACCCCGCAACACCAGCTATCGCGCTCGAGAGCACAGACCGGCGGCTGAAATCCAGAGGGGCGAGCGATGCGGTCATGGAACGGAACTACCAACGGTCGGATATCAGTCAACCGGAAACGCATCAGCGAGGGGGAATATGTCCTGAAGATAATCTTCCCGGGGGGAGGGAGCAACGGCGCTGTGAACTCCGCTGCGAGGCTGTGATTTCTTCTGACGACCAGAGAACTCCCGATGAGGACTCGAAGCATCTGCGACGGACCCGCCGTGCATTCCGGGGAAATCGTGACCATCGAGGAGCGCCGGGGCCCTCACTTGCGCTTCGGGTTTACGAAAACCCACAGTCTCTCCGAGAAACGCACTGTTTCATCGTGAAGCGATGAATCAGATCAGCAGGATTCGGATCTTGCTCATGAAGCCCTGCAACCTGAGTTCCAAAAACGGCGTCTCAACACAGATCGCTGCTACACGACCTCCTGAGTGTGCGACCCCTTGAGTGTGCGGGCCGTTTCCGAGACCATGATGTCGCGTTCCCTCCTCGGGGTGGTGTCAACCTTTCCCGGCGAGGGTTCGCGTTTTTTCAGGACTCAGGGTCGCTTTGTTTCCAGGAATGTCAGTCCGATGGCCGTGTTGCTGCAGTTGAAGGATCTTCACAAGGCGTATGGCAGTCAGGTGCTTCTCAACGGGGCCGAAGCGACGCTGACGGACGACGTGAAGGTGGGGTTTGTCGGCCGCAACGGGACGGGAAAAAGCACCCTGCTCCGCATTCTGCTCGGTGAGGAAGAACTCGACAGCGGCCAGATCGTTCGCCACCCCCGGTTGCGTCTGGGATACCTGCGGCAGCACGACCCATTTCTGCCGGGCGAGACCGCGCAAGAATTCCTGATGCGTGACAGCGGCCAGCCCGACTGGAAGTGCGGCGAGGTCGCCGGCCAGTTCGAGCTGAAGGGCGACTATCTCGACGGGCCGACCGCCAAACTCTCCGGTGGATGGCAGACGCGTGTCAAGCTGGCCGCACTGCTGCTGCACGAGCCGAACCTGCTGCTGTTGGATGAACCGACGAACTTTCTCGACCTGCGCACCCAGATCCTGCTGGAGCATTTTCTGCGGGGCTATCAGGAAGCCTGCCTGATCGTCTCCCACGACCGGGCCTTCTTGCAGGCGACTTGCAGCCACACGCTGGACCTGGCCCGCGGGAAACTGACGATGTTTCCCGGCAAGATCGACGCCTATCTGGCGTATGAGAAAGAACAGCGTCTGCGCCTGGAACAGGTGAATGCGGGGGTGCTGGCCAAGCGCAAGCATCTGGAAGAGTTCATCGCCAAGAACAAGGCGCGGGCCAGTACCGCCACCCGGGCCAAATCGAAGGAGAAGCAACTGGAGAAGCTCGAGTTCGAGGAGATCGCTGCCGAAGGACCGGTGGCTCGAATCCGGGCACCGCGCGTCGAACCCCGGCAGGCGGCCGCGTTGCGCTGTACGGGCTTGTCGATCGGCTACCCGGAACGGACCATCGCCCAAGGGATCGACCTCGAAATTGAACACGGCTCACGGGCGGCGATTGTCGGTGACAACGGCCAGGGAAAGACCACCTTCCTGCGGACGATCGTCGACTCGCTCCCGCCGGTGGCCGGCCAGGTTCGCTGGGGCTATGGCTGCCAGGTTGGCGTCTATGCGCAACACGTCTATACGAGCCTGCCTCCCGACATGACGGTGATCAAATTCCTGGAAGGCGAGGCCGCACCGGGCATCAAGACGCAGGAGATTCTGGACCAGGCGGGCGCCATGTTGTTCCGCGGCGACGCTGTCGAAAAGAAGATCTCGGTGCTCTCCGGGGGAGAGCGGGCGCGGTTGTGCATGGCCAGTCTGTTGCTCAGCCAATTCAACGTGCTGATCCTCGACGAACCGGGCAACCACCTGGACGTCGACACGATTGAAGCCCTCGCGGAGGCGCTGACCGAGTACAAGGGGACGGTGATCT
>JAIXZD010000275.1 GCA_027489895.1 Planctomycetaceae bacterium | reverse complement strand
GCCCAGGCGGTTGCTCAACCGGTTGAGCAGCATCGCGAAGGGGCGCGGGCGATCGTGCGGCCCGGCATCAAACAACGTCTGTTGCGCCAGTTCGAGCGGCCCGACCTCGAGCGCCTCCAGGGCCAGGCCCACGAGCGGCGCGTCGATTCGGGCCTGTTCCAGTTTGAACCGCAGCAGTTCGCCCAGATGATGCGAGTCGTCGCTGACAGTGCAGACGCGGACATCCACCGTGCGGAAGTCGCCTGGTTCGAGATCGAATCGGCCCACGAGCCGCCGCGTTCCCAGCCGCCTGGGTCGCAAGGGGGCGAGCAGTTCGTCGAGGGCCTGTCGCCAGAGCTGTTCGATCCAGTCGGGATGGGCCAGGGGCTCCTCGCAGCGACGTTCCACCCGATAGCGTGGTGGCGGTCGGCAGGGGGTGATCCATTCGAGTCGCGGGTCGTGAAGCTGGTCGAGTCGCCGCAGGGGTTCGACGCCCAGACGGCTGGGGATGGCCGCGCGGTCGAGGCTGCGCAACTCGCCAATCGAGCGGAGCCCCAGTCGCGCGAGCGTGGCGAGGGTTGATTCGGCGAGCCGGAGCGCGGCGACGGGCAGTCTGTCGAGCGTGTCGGCGTGATCGGGTTTCAGCAGGGCGGGCTGGTCGGTGCGGGCGAGCCAGCGGGCGGCGGCCCAGGCGGCGGCCACGGTTCCGGCGATGGCGATCCGTCCGTGCAGCCGCCGGGCGATGAGGGCCTGTTGCAGATGCCGGACGAGGCCCGGTTCGTCACCAAAGAAATGGGCGACGCCGGTGATATCCATCAGCAGGCATTCGGGGCTGTCGCTGTCTTCTACTCCGATACAGAAACTGTAGGCCTCGCAGAGCACCGCGAGTTCGACCAGCGCGGCGCGGTCCGGTGCGGGCTGGACCGGCTCGATGAGGAGCGTGTCACGCGGACGGGCCAGCGTCCGCGCCTCGGAGACGGGCATTTCTGGGGCGATGCCCCGACGTGCCGCGAGTGGGCTGCGGTGACGGACAAACTCGCCCCGTGGCCGCGACTCGGTCAGCAACAGCAGCGTGCGGTCAAGCTCCGGCCTGGCGGAGACGAGGCGTTGAATCGGCCAGTCGGGAAACCAGAGGCAGAGGATGCGCCGGGTGGAGGTTGTGGCTGGGGAGGATGGTTGCGGGGAGGACATCGGGGGAGATCTCGTGCGGTGTGCCATGGAGGGCATCGAGTTGAAGGGTGACCGAGGACTGGCGGGGACGGCCGTGGCTGGAAGCGACGTCGATCTGGAACCGCGGTGACGCCTCGCCCGAGGGCCGCGGCTGGACGACCAGTCGTGCCTCGGCCCAGGAGGGTTGGGACCGCGCCTGGGGCGGACGGACGAGAAACCCCACTCCTTGCGATTCTTCCGCGGCCAGTTGCAGACGGCGGAAGCTGGTGCTGGTCAGCCGCTCGAACTGGGCCCAGACGAGGCCCACGCCTTCGCAGCGCAGCGCCTCTTCGCAGGCCCAGAGGGCGTCGCGTTCGGTGGCGGGGCGGACGAGGACGAGCTGCTCGAGGGCGAACCCGAGCCGTTCCAGTGACAGCGGGAACAGCTCCCGCCGGGTGTCGATCAGGATGATTCTGGGGCTGCGGCTGGTCCCGGATTCTCCGCGCCGGGATTCAGAGTGGAGCTGTCGGGCAGCGACCAGTGAGAGCAGGGCCGCGCCGCTGGCAGGGCCGGACTCGAGCCATTCGACGAGGCTGCCCGGGCGGACGCCTCCGGCTGGAAACAGGGCATCGAGAGCGGGAGCACCGGTCGAGAGGACGGGCGTGGCGTCTGCGGGCAGACCCTGCTCGCAGGCGCGAATGCGGCGACGCAGCTCCTGCAGGGTTTGCTGGTGGTTTTCGGGAAGCGCTCGGGAAACGAGACTTCGGGAACCGGGAATTCCGGAGAGTGGCCTGGCCGCCGGGGGTTCGCTCGTCCGCATCGTTCACCGCCTTGCATGCAATGTGTACTAATGTACATATCTCATGATCGGCATTGTGCGCAGGCGGCTGCAGCTTCGGCAAGGCGGCTGGGGCGATTTTGTGGAGCGAGGTGGGGGCAGTTGTGATTGGTTGTTTCCGGGGTTCGTTGCGAGCGGGGATCGCTCGCCCTCCGGGCGCTCACGCTTCCGGCTCCCTTGAGTGCGACAGAGCGTAGGGTGGGCACTGCCCAGCAGCGCTCACCCGTGCTCGAGCGCCGGGCGACATTTCTTACCGCAGGTGGGCGCGGAGTGGTGCGGGACGCTGGTGAGCGGAAGAACTGATGAGTGGTCGTTGAACGCGGGTGAGCATTGGTGGGCAGTGCCCACCCTACCCTGCGGCGAATGTCGTTCCCCTACGCCTTACTTTTCCTGGGGCGGCGGGGGGAGTTCCTTGGCGTCGCTGGAGAGTTGCACGCGGCCGGGTTCTGACTGCGGGCTGTCAAACGCCACGTAAGGCGGCAGTTCGGCGTGAACGTTCTGGTTTGTCCACGAGGTCGACCGGGCCACTTCCCGCTTGACCGTCCCGTCCTGGTAAGGCCCGGCCCCCAGCACGAACCAGTTGTTGTCGGTCGATTTCGAGAGCGTCGCTCCGCCATCGCCCAGCAGGGTCATCGACTTCGCGTCGTAGGCGGCCATGGCGATCTTGGCAACCGCGGTCTGGTTCGAGCGGGCGATCAACTTCACTTCCGGAAGGGTGAGCATCCCCGGCAGCACGATCTCGGGAACCCCCAGGTACGACTCGGCATTGTCGGTGCCGACGCCGCCGCTGCGCATTTCAAGGTAGACGTCGGCATCTTCGACTTTCGACACGAGCGTTCCACCGGCCCGCGAGACGCGATGCCGAATCGAACTGGCGACGTAGCCTTTGTCGACACAGTCGAGGTACTTCTCTTCGACGTACACCGTGCGGCCCGCGAACGGTTCAAAGTTGACCTTGCTGAGCGACTGGTCGACCGCGTTCGAAATGAGCAACTGCTCTTTGCCCGTTCGAGCCGTGTCCGATTTTTTCATGTTCGCACAGCCGGACCCCAGCGCCACGAGCACCAAGAGCAGGCAGACTGACCAAATGGGATTAGGCCAGACGGGAACAGGCGAGGCGGGACCGGGTTTGGCGAATCCGTGCATCGGGACAACCTCAGACAGAATGATGGACAGAACCGTCCCCGGTCACCACAGGCGCGCAACGGCCTGCGGCGGGATTATCCGCCCGAGTGACAGGGAGTGAACTGGAGGAATGCTTCGAGAGAGGTGCGGTGAATAGCTGCAATCACCGGAAATTTGCAAGAGGACTTTTGGTGCCGCGCGGGCTGAGAGCATGTCCCCGGTTGATATGCCGCAATCGCTGTGACCGCACATCACGCGTTGAGTGGCATGTGCAGGGCGGGCCGATGGTGGCCTGGGAGGGCTCCGGTCGTGATTCAGACAGAAGGGACCTGATCGACTGTGGGCTACTGGCTCTGACAGTGCCCTGTTTGCGTGCTCCCGCTCGCACTGGCGAAGCCAGTGGCACACACACTTCCTCGAAAAGAATGACCCGCAACTTCAGGTCGGCAATCTACGTCATCCCGTACTTCTTCATCTTGTTGTAGAGCGTGACCCGGCTGATGCCGAGGGCTTTGGCGGTGTTGGTGCGGCTGTTGTTGTTCTTGAACAGCGTCTGCTCGATGATCTCGCGTTCGCTCAGCGCGACCTGGGCACCCAGCGAACTCGACAGCGGCTGCGCGATCGGGTCGTCGGGATAGAGCGCCGCAGCCTTGCCATCGTTCCCCGGCCCGGCCATGCACATCACCACATGAGCCGGCAGGTGCGACGCGGTGAGCACGCCCTCGCGGCAGTAAATCACCGCGCGCTGAATGACATGCTCCAACTCGCGAACATTGCCCGGCCATGGGTATTTGAGCAGGCAGTTGAACAGGCTGTCATCGATCCGGTCGACGCGGACATTGTGTTTGACGGAGTGAATCTGCGAGAACTTTTTCGCGAGGGGCACGATGTCCTGTCGACGGGCCCGCAGCGGCAGCAGCTCGAACTTGAGCATGTTGAGCCGGTAGTACAGGTCGGGACGGAACTTGCCCTGTTCGACGAGCGGTTCCAGGTCGAGGTTGCTGGCGACGATCAGCCGCGCTTCGCACTTCTGCGTGCGATTGGAGCCGACCTGTTCGAACTCGCCCGATTCGATCACCCGCAGCAGTTTGACCTGCTGCTCGAGGCCGAGGACATCGATTTCGTCGAGCAGAATCGTCCCTTTGCGGGCGGCGATGAACTTGCCTTCCTTGTCGGCGTGGGCACTGGTGAAGGCCCCGCGGACATGTCCGAACAGTTCGCTTTCGATGAGATCGTTGGGCAGCGCGCCGCAGGCGACGGGCAGGAACGGCTCGTTGCGGCGGGGCGAGATTTCGTGGATCAGGCGGGAGAGGAAGGTCTTGCCGGCACCGGTCTCGCCGATGAGCAGCACGGTGACATCGTGCCGGGCGGCGACTTCGAGGTCCGCAAGCATCATCCGCAGCTTGGGCGTATTCGTCTCGAAGGAACGGGTCAGCCCGGCGAGCGTGAAATCGGACTCGTGGGAGAGCGGCGGCGCTTCGCTGATTGTGATGTAAGGCGACGCGGCTGTCGGCGAATCGCTGCGCTCGCTGGTGCTGGCGAGTGGCGATTCGGCGTTCGATCCCACCACCGCGAGGTTGGCCCCCACGAAACTCGTTGCGACCGGCTGCGACGAAACGACATGGGCGGTCTCGGTGACGACGGCCGTCAACTGGGACTCGTTCGCCTCACTGGCGGAGTGGGGGCGTTTTCGCTGGAGATAGTCGGCCACTTCTTCGCCGGTGACGGGTTCACAAACCTGGCGGATCGCGCTGCAGGCGAGTCGGCGTTCGAGCGGCTCAGGGCAGTTTGTTCCAATGATGGCGACCAGTTCGCCCTGGGGCAGAAGCTGCTCGATTTCTTCCAGGAAGCGGTCTTCGGCATGGCCACCCTGCAGCACGCGACGGAAATCGGCCACGAGCGCCCAGGGAAGATGTTCGCGACACCACAGGCGGGCTTCGGCGATGGTGCCGACCACAACGATATCGTCGGGTGCGGGGTAGCCGCGGCGCAGGCCGTTCGCGAACTCCGCGTGGGTGCTGAGTACGCAGACAGCAGTCGATGCGGCGGCCATGGTGATTCCTGAACGGCAAGGCGAGATCGGCGATCGGCGTCTTCCCCAGCGGAGGCGTTTCCCTTGGGAAACGGGCGACGATCCGGGTCGACAGGCAGGCTCGTCTCAACCGCTTGGCCACGATGTGGTTTCAGCGGCGGACGAAGTGCCTTCCCATCCACTTCCCTTAACAAACGCGATGCCAAACTGTTCAGACTCTCGGACAGTCTGGGCGTAACCTGTTAGGCAGCGTGGACTTGCCGACTTGTAAACAAATTTGGCGGCGTCAAGATCGCGAGTGGGGCGAGGTGTTTCGGCCACAGGCTCGCCCCGAACGCGTGGCGGAAACGCCTCACGGGATGTGGGGCCGCACGATACGAACAGGCCTGGGAATTGTGCCGGTTGATCGTGTCCGTCGCTGTGGTGCAGCGCGGGCAGGCTGTTGCGGTTACAGCGGGGCGGGAGAGTGAACCTGACCCGTGCCGACGCTGTCCTGAAAGGGTGTCTGGAAAAAGTGGGGTGGTTTTCACGATTTTCGTGAGCCAACCGGGTTCAGGCGGCGTAGAAATAGCAGGCGGCAGATTGACGCATGTCTTCTCCCGCCAGCGAGGACGCAACCGATTTCCGAGGAGACCGCTGCTGTGGGGGGGACTTCCATGAACGCTGATCTGTCGCTCGAAACGCCGCCGGTGGATGTTACGGCCCGCGCGACCCCGTCGACTGCCAAACAGGACTTCGTCATTCGCGAAGTGCTGAAGCGTCTGGGGACGCCCCGTTCGCTCTACCGTGTCACGGCCATGAATGTGTGGAAGAACCACTTCCGCGTGAACGTCTATTGTCAAAGCCATACCGGCGAGGCCTTGACGCCCGTGGTGATGACGGACAGCTTCTTCGTCGACGTGGTGGGCGAAGAGATCGTCGCTCAGCCGCCGATTCAGCCGCGGTACCGTGGTGTGCCGGTCAGTCCGACCGCCGCTGTCTAGTTTGCTGGCGCGGCGTCCCCGGTGGTGCGCTGTCGCTGACCAAAAACTGTTCGATTTTCAGCGGCGTTCCGACATTTTCGGAACGCCGCTGTCGTTTTCGTGGTCAGTAAAGTCGCGGGAGGGGACGGGCTCGACCCCCAGGCGCCAGGCCTCGGCTTCGGCCAGACAGTCACGAATCGCTTCGCGAACAAACGCAACCAATTCTGTCTCGCGACCTCGTTCGGTCAGCGCGGCCAGTCGTACCGGGTCGAGCGGCTGACCGAACACGACGCAGACCCGCGCTGGGCTGAGCCAGGCCTGTCTCCGGTTGAGCGCGTGAACCGCCCCGGCAATGCCCACGGGATAGACGGGCTGCTTAGAACGTCGCAGGAGAGCCGCGAACCCGGGCTTTAGCTCGCCCAGTTGGCCATCCACGCTGCGCGTCCCCTCGGGAAAGATGCCGACGAGATATCCGGCTTCCAATCGCCGGAGGGTCTCCTTGATCCCTGCGGCCGCCCCCCCTTCCCGGTTGAGCGGCATCACATACGTGTTGCGCAGCACCCAGCCTACTCCCGGAACTCGAAACAGGGTGTCGCGTGCCAGGAAGCTGACAGGCCTTGTCAGCGGCAGGCCGATGAGGAGAGGGTCGAGGAAGCTCTGGTGGTTGCTGAGGATCAACCCGCCCCCGGTGAGGGGCACCCGGTCGATCCCTCGAGCGCGATACCTCAGCCAACCCGTGAAGACGAGTTGCAGCAGGTACTGAATCGTCCACCAGACGGAATTCCGGCGGGTTGGTTGCTCGGCGGTCGATGACGGAGTCGCGGACATAACGCGGTATCGTACCGACCCGTTTCAGGCCGACAACGTCGTGAGGCCCGGTCGCTGCCCGTCCGATGGAAAACAGGGGATTGTCAGGCGAGCCGCCCCGAGCAGGTTGATGGCATGTCCATCGAGTCGGTTGAAGGGATTGTTGAGATAGGAGAGGCCACTTCAGGGCGGACATTCTGGATGCGGCGTCCAGGCGTTCGGGCTCGATTGACCACCAAGACACCAAGAGCACCAAGGAAAGGCAGGTTTAAGGGGCTCCTCTGTCGGCCATGCGGTCGGGACCATCGGCGTCTGCTTTTGGATTTGGAGGAACGGGTCGTCACTGGGACATCACTGCGGTGGATTGCGGACAGTGCGAATCGATTCTTGGACCAACCTGACTGCCGTCCGCTTCCATACGGCTTTGGTTTCTCAGCAAGCCAGCCAAGAACCGTCACATCCCGATGGTCCAAACCACATGTTCAACAGCGCCGGCATTTGGACCTGCGTTTCCTTGGTGCTCTTGGTGTCTTGGTGGTCAACAAAACCTCCCGCACCATGCAAAGTGCGTCTCGCCCGCAGGACGTGCCTGCGCCTCGAGTTTCAACCAATTCCGAGGTCTTTCACCTCCGAAGCAGCCAGCGACAAGGCCCTCGCCCCACCTGTGTGAGTTGGCATGGCGCGTCGCAACTCCTTTATTAAAAGTGGGTTGTGATGCGTCGGTGCCTCGCGGACGCCCACTTGGGAAACTCTGCCGGTTGCGTAAGAGGATGTGTGAACGAGGATTGCTCTGAGGATACCGCCGCGAACCGACGATGACTGATCTGCCGAAGGACGGGACTGTCCTGTGGTGGATCGAACAGCGCGAATGCGGGGACTCCGGGAGGGGTTTCGCCGCATTGCCCGGAGGTGTCGTATGTGGGGCCGGTCTACGCGTAAACGTCATCTGGGATTGCTGCTGCTCCTGGGGCTGTCCACGACCGGTTGTGCCAGTGCACGCCCCGCCGCGGGGACTGTCGCGGTCGAGCGGCCTGTCCCTCAGGTCCATCCCGACTGGAACAGCTCGTCGCCGCAAACGCATGCGGCCCTGCCGGCCGAGTCGGACCAGGAGGCCGCGATCACGCCGGCCCGCCGGAAGCCCCACAACCCCGCCCCGCCCCGCATCCTCCGCGAGCGAGTCCTCGAGGGGCGGAATGAGACCGGCCCGTTGATCCGGCCTCAGGCGATTCATCTGGTGTCCAACACCCGGCCTGCCGACCGACAGGCCGCCTCGGGACGTCCGATCGGCAATCCGCTCGTGGCGAACCTGCTCTCTGAAGATGTCAAACTTCGGCGGACCACGATCGAAGTGATCGAAGAGGCGCGTCGCGACGGGTTCGACTTCACCGCTGAACTTCCCGACGAAAACGGGGTGACGGTCGTCGTCACGCTCCGCTGGCTGGCCTACGGTTACGACGCCGATGGCACCTGGGTGGAACCGAGTCTCGACGTTCGCCGGGCGGCGATTCGAGCGATTGCCGCGATCGACCCACAGGGCAACGAACTGAACAAACCGTACTGCGTCGACCCGGACGCCGTCGTGAATGTCGAAGTGAAATCGCGCTCGGGCGTGGTTCTGCCGGGGACACCTGCGGCTGCTTCGGCCGAACTGCCCATCGAGCAGAAGCGAATCGCGCAGGTCCTGCCGCCGATTCCGAACGTCGATGACACGGTCACCGCGAACGTCGCGCCCGGCGTCATTCATCGCGGCCCGGAATCGGTCGCCGTGGTGTCGAACGGTCAAGGCGTGGACCAGAACCCAGGGAACCAGGGGCCGCTGATTCGGGAGGGGGGAACAGCGCCGGCGCCGTCAACTGCGACGCCATCGCCTTCCGACAGTTCGCCCCGGCCCGTGGTGGACGTGGTGACCGAGTCGTTCGGCACGCCTGACGGTTCAACCGGTACGGCCCCGGAAGCCGCCAGCGTCCCTGAGACCGTGCTGGCTGAAGTCCCCACTGAACCCGTTGCGGAACCGACTGTTCCCGCAGAGCCTGTTTCGAAGACGCCCGTTTCCGCGAGACCGATTCCCGACGTTGCGGCGGTTGAACCTGCCACAGACGAATCGTCCCCTGCCCCCGATGAATCGTCCGCCGAAACGCCGAGCGACCACCCGACCAGCGACAGCCCGCAGCGAGTCGAATCGGCTGCCGTGCAACCGTCGGCCGTCCCGCCAACCGCAGACGTCCAATCGAATTCCGGTGCGGTTGAGTCCCCATCGGCCGAGCCTCTGCTGGAAGAATTGCCGGAGGGCGAGGCGACTGCTGCAGAGGGACCGACTCCGCCCGAATCGGCCGGTCCTCCGCCGGCACGGCCTCAGGTCCGGATGGAACTCGATTTGCCCGCGAGCGAAGCCCAGGCGAACCAGGAGCCGCTCGACCGCAGTCCGACGGAATCGGCTCGGCCTGAAGCGACGGTTCCGGCCGCAACGGTCTCTGTGACAGACCCGGCCCCGACGGCTACTCGGGAGATCCCCGCATCTCCGGCGGTGGAACCTGTAACAGAACCCGTGGCCGAACCGGTTCGATCAGAACAGCCAGCGCCCGTCACCCGCGCCGCGGTTCGTGCGGAAGTGGTTCGTCCTGAATCGCTTCGTCCTGACTCGACGGTTCTCCCGCCGGATTTCGTACCACCGGTTGTGGCGTCGTCCGTGCCGAGCGCGCCGGAGACACCCAAGGGGCTACCGGTTCGAGGACGGGTGTTGCAGGTCGATGGGCGGCTGGGCACGGCGTGGGTCAAGCTGGAGGGGGCGAAGGCGATCCCCCCAGCCGGGCAGCGCCTGGTCGTGATCCATCGCTATCCCCTCGGGAAGCTGTCGTCGATGGGCGAGGTCGAGGTGCTGCGGGCCAACATCACGCATGCGGAAGTCCGGCCAGTGGGCGGCACGCCGATCTCCAAGGTGGCCGTCGGCGACGAAGTGACCGCGACGGGTGGGTTGTCGGATGACTCGGGGAACTGAGGTATTGCTCCGTCCGTCGAACAATGTCCTGCTGCGTCAGAACGGAGCAAGGCAAAAGTCAAAAGTCAAAAGTGATGGTGTCGGGCAGGCCCGACCTGTTCTTTTGTCTGGCATGGATCGTTAGGCGGACTAGCAGGTTGGGCACGGCCCACCAATGCCTACCAGATTCTGACTGCCGCACCGCACGCCCCGGCTTCAACCGATTCTGAGGACCATTATTGCACCTCGACGGTTCTCATGACCCCTGAACAGTGGAACGAACTCGGCATCGCTCACGCCAAACAGTCCCAATGGGGCGAGGCGACGCAGGCACTGGAGCGGGCGCTCACGCTGCGGCCGGGCTATGCCATCGCGTGGCAGAACCTGGGCCGCGTCTGGCAGATGACCAACCAGCCTGCCCAGGCGGAGCTGGCCCTGCTGCGGGCCGTGCTGTTCTCCGGTGGCGATCCCTCGCCTGTGCTCCAACTGGCGGAGTTGTACAAGTCGGGCGGGAAAACGGCGCTGGCCGTGGCGACACTGCGGGGATCGCTCGACGTTCGCCCAGGTCCCACGTCCGGCGTGCTCGACCTGCATCGAGAACTGATCGCCCTGCTGATCGAATCGAACGACCTGGCGACTGCGAGTATCGCGGTCGCCGCAGCGATCCAGCAGCATTCCCAGGCCGCTCCGCTCTATGAACTCCGGGGACAGATCGAGCGGCTCAGCAACCAGGACCTTGCTGCGGGGGCCAGTTATGCTGAAGCGTTGCGCCTCGATCCGCACTTGACCAGTGCGCTTGCCAACCAGGCCCACTGGCTGGCCGACCAGGGAGACTGTGAGCGGGCGCGGGACAGCTACTTGCGGGCGTTGGCAGGGGCCGAAGACTTTCGGATGCGCGTTGCGCGGGCCACCGCGCTGCCTGCGATCCCGGAGTCTGTCGCCGAAATCGACTTCGTTCGCGACCGGCTGGCCCGCGAACTCGCCGAATTGGCCGCGACCGGAGCACGCGTCGACACGCTCCGTGACGCGATGCCCAACCTCTTTTACCTCGCCTATCACGGTCGCAACGACCGCCCGCTGCATGAAGCCCTCGGAACGCTCGGCACGCTCCGCAACACGCCGCCCGCCGGCCCGCGCCGGTCGGGCAAGCCGCGGATCGGAATTGTCTCCCGGTTCCTGCGCGAGCACACGATCGGTCGACTCAACATCGACTGGCTTGAACACTTGCCCAAGGAAGAGTTCGACCTGCATCTGTTTGCGATCGGTCCGACGGACGACGACCTGGCCCGACGGTATCGCGCGGTCTCGCCGAAGTGGTTCGGGTTGCCCCTGCAACTGGCCTCGATCGCCAAGACCATCGCCGATCAGCAGCTCGATCTGCTGCTGCATCTCGATATTGGCATGGAACCGTCGACGCTCTCGCTCGCCTTCTCGCGGCTGGCCCGACGACAGGCCGTCACCTGGGGCCATCCCGTCACCACGGGGCTGCCCACGATCGACGATTTCATCTCCGCAGAGACAGCGGAACCCGCTGGTGCCGAAGCGCACTACACCGAGCGACTCGTCCGGCTTCCCACGCTGGGCGTGTGCTACGAACGACCGGTCATCACGTCGGATCGACGCGCCGCTCAACAGGCCGCGCGGAGGGAACTGGGACTGCCACCCACGGGTCTGCTGCTGGCCTGTCCGCAGACGCTGTTCAAATTCCATCCCGAGTTTGATCTGGTCCTCGAAGAGATCTGCACCCGCTTGCCCGCCGCGCGGCTGCTGCTTATCGAAGGGCGATATCCCGCTTGGAGAGCGCGACTGGAAGCCCGCTGGCGACGGGTCGCACCCGCCACACTCAACGCGGCCCACTTCCTGGCACCGCTTCCACGGGCCAAATACCTCTCCCTGCTGACGGCGAGCGACTTGGTGCTCGACCCATTTCACTTCTCGGGCGGCAACTCCAGCTACGAAGTGCTCGGTGTTGGGACTCCGCTGGTCACGTTACCTGGTGACCTGCTGCGGGGACGGCTGACGCTGGCGATATACCGGCAAATGGGTTTCGAACGTCTGGTTGCCACTTCGCCCAGTCACTATGTCGACCTCGTCGAACAGCTCGCCACGAACCCCGATTTCCGTTCGCACTGCGAACAGGAGATCGCGCAGCGCAGTCCCCTGCTGTTCGAAGACCAAACCGCCGTCGACGCGTGGACCCGCTACTTCCAGGAGGCAACGCTCAACCCGAAGTAGGGTGGGCACTGCCCTCCACTGCTCACCCGCGTAATCAACCAGACAAGAAATGGATCGCCAACCGGCGCGGTCATCGAGACGATCAGGGTCGATCAGCGTCGGTTGAAGCCGGGGGGAAGCCGGAGGTGGTTGGGGATTGGTGAGCAATGGTGGGCAGTGCCCACCCTACTGCTCCATCTATCGATAACCGGCAGGTTGCGTCAGCCCGGAGCAAGGCAAAAGTCAAAAGGCAAAAGTCAAAAGTGATGGTGTCGGGCAAGCCCGACCTTTTTTTGCCTGGCATGGATCGGTAGACGGACGACTACGTTCCATCGCGAGATCATTAGGGTCGACAATCGGTTGGTGTTGCGGGAACCTGCACGCTCTGCCCCCGTTTGTTTCTCTTGCGAAGTGATCGTGCACCGATGACCACTCCCCTGGATGCGTCCTGGTTGCCGCTGCTGGATGCCCGCGGTGCGGGCGGCCACCTGTGCCGCGATGACATTCCGCCGGGAACGGCGCGCGAGGCGATTGCGGGCGATGCGGTTGTCGCGGTGTTCCATGCCGAGGGGGAATTGCACGCGATCGACGGGATCTGTCTGCATGCGGGCGGGCCGCTGGCGGAAGGCTATGTTTCGGGGCATGTTGTCACCTGTCCGTGGCATGGGTGGCAGTACGATCTGCGGACGGGGGCGAATTGCCTGAACGCGAGGATTCGGACCAAACGGTTCGAGATTTGGGTTGCCGATGACGGCCGCCTGTACGCCCGTCCGGAAGCATCAGTGTGACAGGCTTCCAACCTGTCATTGCCCGTCTTTTTGTATCCAAAAAGCCTGAAAACCCGACAGGCTGGAAGCCTATCCCACTAAAAATCACACCCTCGTCGCGGAAGCCGCGCGGGGGAAGCCTCACGGCTTCCGCTACGGCTGGTTTTTGTTTTTTGTTAAGAGCTGGGGCGGGGGCGGCGTCTATCTGAGGGGACGGGCTTTCGGGAACCAATTCGAGGTCCATCCCGTCTGTTCCTGCTGAGGCGAATCGGCGACAACATGTCGCAGGAGCAGGGCGGGGCTCATTGAGACTTCACCGGACACCCCCTCGGGCTGGTCCGGCCCATCGTTTTCGCCAGGAGACCACGCTCATGTCGACATGCCGAAAACTCTGTCTGGGTTGGATCGCCGGTTGCCTGATGACTCTCGGCAGCCCGCTGTTTGTGGCGGCCCATGTGATCATTATCCAGCCGAACGCTGTGGTTGTTCCGCCGGTCACTCCGCCCGTGACGCCGCCTGGCACGCGTTTGATTCCGCCCCGGCCTACCCCGCTGTACACCGTCAAACAGGTTGAGTTTGCCGGGACGATTCGCGACCAGGCCGCCTCTCTCCAACTCACCCAGGTTTTCCAGAATACCGGGTCGGGAACTTTGGAGGCGCAACTGCTGTTTCCGATGGCGGATGCGGCGGCGATCAGTGGCCTGACCTTGATCGTGGATGGCAAAGAGCTGACCGGCAAGCTGCTGCCTAAGGATGACGCCCGACGCATCTACGAATCGATTGTCCGTCAGCGGAAAGACCCCGCGCTGCTCGAATACGTCGGCCAGGGGCTGTTCCAGACGAGTGTCTTCCCGATCCCGCCCGGGGCCGAGCGGCGCGTGGAAATTCGCTATTCGCAACTGCTGAAGCGGGACAGCGGCTTGGTTGAACTGATGCTGCCGCTGGGGATGGCCCGACACCACCAGCAGGCGATAGGCAGCGTGACGGTCCGGCTCGCATTGGAAACCACCGAACCGATCAAAACGCTGTTCAGCCCGACGCACGCTCTCGAAGTCGAGCGGACCGACGACCGCCATGCCGTGGTCAAACTGGCGCTGGCGCAGGCGACACGGTTGGACGACCTGAAACTGCTGATCGGCACGGCGAGCGCACCGGTCGGGTTGAGTGTCGTCAGCTACAAGCCCCAAGCCAACGAAGATGGATACTTCTGTCTGCTGGCCAGCCCCGAGTGGCAGCCCCCGGCCGAGGCGCAGCGGATTCCGCGGACGCTGCTGTTCGTCTTTGATCGTTCGGGCAGTATGTCGGGCCAGAAGTTCGATCAGGCGAAGGCGGCGCTGAAGTTCCTCGTGCAGCAACTGAAGGACGACGACCTGTTCAACATCGTCGCGTACGACTCGGCGGTGGAAGTTTTCCGCCCCGAGCTACAGAAGGGGGACGACGCGGGCCGGACGGCGGCGCTGGGATTCGTCGAGGGACTGTATGCTGGGGGCAGTACGAACATTTCCGGTGCGTTCGAGGTGGCGTTCAAACTGCTGCACGACAACCAGCGGCCCACGTATCTGCTGTTCATGACCGATGGCCTACCGACGGTGGGTGAACTGCGGGAACTGCCGCTGGCGGGCAAAGTCCGGCAGGCCAACACGCTGGGCGCGCGGCTGTTCAGCTTTGGGGTCGGGTATGACGTCAACAGTCGCCTGCTGGACCGGTTTGCGACGGAGAACCGGGGGCAGTCGATCTTTGTTCGTCCAAACGAAAACATCGAGGCGGCGATCGCCGGCCTCTACAACAAGGTGAAAAGCCCGGCCCTGACAGATATCGCGCTGGCGTTCGAGTTCGATCACCCGGCCCCGCCCGGTTCGGCTGCGGCGGTGAATCGCGCGTATCCCAAGCGACTGACCGACCTGTATCACGGCGAACAACTGGTATACGTCGGGCGGTACGGGAAGGGCGGGACCGCGAAGGTGACGCTCGCGGGCAAACTTGGTGACCAGAACCGGCAGTACGTCGCTCCGATCCAGTTTGCCGAAACGTCGGCGGGCGAGTCGAACGCGTTTGTCGAGCGCCTGTGGGCGCAGCGGCGGATCGGCGAAATCATTGATGAGCTCGACCTGAACGGGCAGAACCAGGAACTGGTCAACGAACTGGTCCAGTTGTCGCTCAAGCATGGCATTCTGACGCCATACACGTCGTTCCTGGCGGATGAAACCGCGACGCTGGGCGACCGTGTGGCGCTGGAACGCCGGGCGTTGTCGGAGACCGACGCGCTCTCGACGACCAACGGCGTTTCCGGGTTTGCCCAGCGCGATCTGAAGCAGCGGTTCCGCGCGGGGGAGAGCGTGCCGTCCTTCGGGGGCGGGGCGGGCGGTTCCATGCCGCGTGGGCTCGCGGCGAAGCCCGGTGC
>JAIXZD010000136.1 GCA_027489895.1 Planctomycetaceae bacterium | reverse complement strand
GGGGGGCGCTGCAGACGCTGTTCGTGTTTGGCCAGTTGTTTGGCACGTTCTTCGCGCTCACTTCGATGATTTTCGCTGCCTCGGCCGCGGGCTCGATGTTCGCAGGGACCTGGGAGTACTGGCTCGTCATCCTGCTCTGGTTGACGTACTATGCGGGCTATTTCTACCTGCTGTATGCGATCTCGGTTGCGCAGTTGACGTTCGAGGCGGATAACCGCTCCTCCCGGATGCGACTGGCCCTGTCGGGGCTGGCGCTGGTGACGATCGTGTGGCTCTTCGGGGCGGTGTCCTTCGGGCTGATGGGATCGACATGGCTGTCGGGTTCGGCGGTGGACGAGATGGCGCTGGCCGGTGGCTGGATGGGGTTGTTCCACTGGGCGGCGTTTGGGCTGTTTTTCGTGACCGAGCCGGACCGGCTTTCCGACCGCGTGCGGCGGTCGATTCCCCGCATCAGCCTGCTGCGGCTGTTTGCGGCCAAGTATTTTCCGGGAGGGGCGCTGGGGCTGCTGTTTTCGCTCGTCCACATGGCGGTGACGGGGGCGCTCGTGGTGTTCTTGAATTCCCTGGCCGGAGCAACGATCGACAATGAGTTGATCGCGCTGGGGGTGGCGAATCTGTACGTCGTGATTTACCTCGGGGCGGCCTGCTGGCTGGCCCGGGCTGGCATGCGGTATGTCCCAGGCTTCACGCCTGGACATGCCCGGGTGACGATTGTGATTCTGGCGGCACTGGCGGCGATCGTTCCGGCACTGTTCGAGTCGCTTGGCGATCGTCCGGCCTGGAATACCATGCTGCACCTGACCAATCCGTCGATTGTCATTTACCAGGCGTCACAGAATCCCGCCGATGTGTCACTGGTGCTCCTGGTGCTATTCGCAGTGGCCTGTGGGGCGCTGGTCGTCAATCTTCGCGCGATGTTTTCGGCAGTGCTCGAGGTCGTGAAAGGCCCGCCTGTCCCGATCACGTCGCCTCCACCGCCAGACGAGTTGACGATGGTCGATACGCCAGCGGTCGTGCCGGCCTGACCTTGTCTGGGCGCTAGTCCAAGGCTCGAGTGCTCGTGCCGGGAGTTCAGGCGGCCTGGTCGTGATTCCCGGCGGCTGTCTTGGCGACTGTTTCGGCGGGCTGTGAGGCTTCGTCGGGGATTGTCCGCAGACGAAACACGACGGTCAGTCCGATCGCGGCGGCTACGATCAGGACCGCTTTCGCAGGGACTGTCACACCTGGGCTGAGGAACGAGGCGGTGACGGTTACCAGGACAACGACCACGGCGAGCCGCTTCACTGAGCGGCGTACACCATGATGCTGTTCCCAGTCGCGCAGGAACGGACCAAACAGGCGGGAGCTGTGCAGCCAGCGGTACATTCGCGGGCTGGATCGCAGGAAAAAGAAGCTGGCCAGCAGGAGGAAGGGGGTTGTCGGGAGAAGGGGCAGCAGAACTCCCGCCACGGCCAACCCCACGCAGAGCGTTCCCAGGCTCGCATAGACAACCGTGCGAACGCGCGAAGTCAACGTGGGTGACGAACTCATGACTGCCCGCTGAAGGGAATTTGATGCCTTAGGTGGGGAATAGCAGATTCCGGATTGGCCGTCAGCGGAATTTGCCTCCCGACATGCCCATTTGGGGTGCGAGACGGACTTTGCGGGGGAGTCGACTCCGGGAGGCTCGTTCACACGAAGACGCAAAGACTCGAAGGAAAGGCAAATCAGGCCCGGCTACAAAGTCTGCGACGCTTGCCGGCGCGTCTGATCAGACGGCGCGAGGGATCAACTGCTGGCACTGCGGTAGCTGCGGAGGGCCGAGGTGAAGACGCGGCGGGAGACGACCAGCCCGACACAGGCGGCGGCAACGGCGACTCCGCTGAGAGGCGAGGGCATCAGCAGTTTTCCGGTGATGATCTCGGCGGGCACGGCGACCACCAGCAGAATGGGAATCGCGTAGCTGAATGTCAGCCGGAGCAGGTCCCCGGAAAGTGAGCCGCCGTAAATGCTGCGCGGGTAGCGGGCGAACACGGTGATGTAGAACCAGAAGTCGTACAGGCCCTGGTTCCGCCCCAGCCAGATGCTCGTGCTCGCCAGGATAATCATCAGGCTGTAGTAGAAGGCCACGCCCACGCCGATCATCACCACGTACATCACGCACTGGACCAGCCCCGGCGGCTGCGCGAGATGGGAGAGGGAGTACCCCAGCAGTCCCAGCGAGAGGATCAGGTTGCTGAGGGCGCCCAGTTCGACTCGCTCGAACGAGATGAGGAACTGGGTATCGATCGGTTTGAGCAGGGCAAAGTCGAGATTGCCGGTGCGAATCAGCTCGCTGAAGTTGGCGCAGTTGGGCATGAAGAACGCTTCGATGAGCGTGTTGATCGTCATGCCGGTCGCGAGAAAGGCGAAGAACTCGTAGCGGTCCCAGCCGTTAATCTCGCGGACGTTGCCATAGATAATGTCGAACAAGACAAACTGCGCGGCAAACCAGAATGCCATCGTGATGAACTCAATCACGAAGTTCCAACGGAACGACAGTTCGCGCACGAGCGCGTTCCGCAGGAACATCCAGAGCACGATGAGATAAACACGCAGGGACATCGGGGATTTTTCGAAGGGGCGGGCGGTGGATGGGGTCAACGTTTGGTGGCGTTCCGAAAGGTGGCGAGTGGTGCGACACCGCAAGGAACAGGGGTAGCAGAAGTCGTTAGACTTCCGGCAAAGCGGGTTCACGGTCGGCGGAAATCTCACGATTTCCGCTACTCCTCCTTGCCAACGCAACCCGTGTTTCGAGTCGTGACGCAGCAATGGGGAGGATCATCTCCCACCGATCTCACGCAACCTGACACCAATCGATGTAAGGAGCTACTGGGCGTCGGGGATGTCGCTGGTGGCATTGGTTCCGCTGTCTTCGAAGGTGAGGTGAATCAGCACTTCCAGGGGATTGTCGCCCGGAAGGGTTTCCTTGAATGACACGCGGTATTCGACCGTTTCAAACGGCACTTTATCGTTCCAGCGATGTTCGGTGTTGATCTTCAGTTTGGCTCCCAGGGCGTTCAGCTCCGATTGGCCGGTTTCGCCCGGGCAATCGAGGTTCCCGAGCTTGTTCGCCACGGCAATGGCCGGGAGCTCCATGGGGTTTTTCAGGGGCGGGCCGGCGAATAGTTTCAGCAGGTGCTGGACCGGTTCATACGGTTCGACGGCGAGGTCGGTCACCGGGCCATCGCCCATCTTGACCCAGGATTTGGCCAGCAGTTTGGACGGGTCTTTCCCGCGTTCGACGGCCGATTCTGGAACGAGGAACTTGCCGACAGCCTTGATGGTTCCTTCGGCGGGGCCCTTCACATCGAGACGGGCTTCGACCCAGCGGCAGGCACCCTGTTCGGTGAATGACTTTCCGACAACAGCCAACCGCACATCGCCCAAAATGGTCGCGTCATTGGCCTGCATGCGGATGGCGTACTTAACCCAGGTCCCCTCTTCGGGAAGCGACCGAACCATTCCATCGGCGTTGGCACGGCTTGGCATCAGCCCCGCCAACAGCGCCGCCAGCAGAACAGTTCCTAGAACTCCCGATCGCACTCCGATTGCCATGGTCGTCGCTCCTTCCTCAACAGGTTTTCAGGGAGATTTTCTCTTCTGGTTTTGCATTGGCCAGCTCTGCCCTTGGGGCCAGCACATGGCCCGATCAGCCTACGGTGTTGCCACGAGCCAGATGTTGCGGAACTCGACGGGAGAGCCGGCGTGCTGCAGAACTAGGCCCGCAGGGGTTTGACCAGCCCGGGGGGCACCTTCGGTCGGTTTTTCGAGCGGGGTGCGGTCCTGAATCAGCACGTCGTTGAGGCGGACGGTCACTTCTCCGGGCGATTCCACGGTTCCATCGGCCGCGAGCTTTGGAGCGACAAACTGAATATCCAGGGCCTGCCATTCCCCTGGCGGCAGCGCGGGGAGGTCGCTCGGTGCCTTCTGCCCGAGAACTGAACCGAGTGCATCGAGATCGTCGAAGGCCCCAAAGTTGTCGGTGGTGCGACCGGCGCCAAAACTGTCGACGATCTGAATCTCGTACAGCCCCTGCAGCCAGAGTCCGCTCTGGCCCCGGTCCTGGCCCCGCGCGGCCGGTTGGTAGGGCAGCCGGAACTCGAGGTGGATTTGGCCGCTGCCATGCGGTGTTTTCAAAGCGAGGTGCCGTGGTTCGCCGGCTGCGGCAGCGCCCACCGTGAGGACCCCGTCTTCAAACAGCCAACTGCCAGTGGGCAACTCGGCGAGATTCCAATCGGCAAGGGCTGCCTCCTGCAGGAGCTTGCGGCCACCTTCGGGCGGGGCGATCCCCAGCGTCGAGACGGGCAGCTCGATGCGTTTGAGTTCCATCGTGCCGACGTAGTTCTTCTCGTTCGAGAAGTCGCCCACGAGGCGACCTGCTTCGAGCTCTGTTTTCCAAGCGAACGTGCCGAGGTCGGCCCCGGCGAGCACCTGGGTCGCAAACACGACCTTGGTTTCCGAGACACTGGTCCCCGAGATGGGGAACTGGAACGTACGATTCTCCTGTTCGCTGCCGTCGTAAGCCGTGAATATCGCCCGATACGTGCCATTCCCGAGGCCTACGATCTGGCAGGTGAGCTTGCCGCCCCCCCCGTCCCGCAGCTTCCATTCGCCGAGGTAGTTGCCCTGGGCGTCATTGACCTCGGCACGCTTTTTCTTTTCGGCCGCGGACAGAGGGGACGTGATCGGGCCGGCGATGAGAACCAGCAGCAGAAACAGACCGATTTGTCTTACCGTAATCATTCCAGCGTCTCCGACCCGTCGGATCTGCGAACTCTCGCGAGTGTTATTGCGACTGTGATTCGGCGGGGCGAGGCCGCACCCGCAGCGAATCCAGCGGTCGACATTCTACCCAGATTGTCGTGTGGTGGGGATGGAGACGCATTAAAGACGTCGTTGTTTGGGGGCAGTCACTGGTGCTCGTTTTCATACGGATTCCGATGGGCATCGGTGCACCTCCGGGCGCTAACGCTTCCGGCTCCCGTTGTCAGTGCAGTCAGATCGTTGCGCCACGCGCGGTGGAGACTCTCGCCCCTGGAATCGGCACTGGGTATCATACGTTTCCGGCGTCCGCCGTGGATCGGTTCGCGATCATCCTTCCTGTCCGTCTCGCTTAGAGGAAGCTCCGCAATGAGTCGTCTTGCCAGTCGTCGTCAATTCCTGCATACGTCGTCCGCCGCTGTGGCCGGTGCGGCCCTGTCCACGTGGTGGTCGCCTGTCGCGAGCGCGGCCGAGAAGCCGCTGTATGAGATTTCGCTGGCGGGCTGGTCGCTGCACCGCGAGATTTTCGCCAAGAAGCTGGATCACCTCGACTTCGCCAAGACGGCCAAAGAAGCGTTTGGCATTCATGCGGTCGAGTACGTGAACCAGTTCTGGAAAGACAAGGCAAAGGATGCGGCGTACATCGCCGAGCTGAAGAAGCGGGCGGATGACCTGGGCGTGAAGAGCCTGCTGATCATGATCGATGGCGAAGGCGCGCTGGGCGATGCCGACGAAGCCAAGCGGAAGACGGCTGTCGAGAATCATTACAAGTGGGTGGAAGCGGCCAAGGCGCTGGGCTGTCACTCGATCCGCGTGAACGCCAGTTCGAGCGGGACGTACGACGAACAGGTCGAGCGGGCGGCCGATGGGCTGCGGAAGCTGTCAGAGTTTGGCGACACGCACGGGATCAACGTGATTGTCGAGAACCATGGCGGGTTGTCGTCGAACGGGGAATGGCTGGCGGCGACGATCCGGAAGGCGAATCACCCCCGCTGCGGCACGCTGCCGGACTTCGGTAACTTCCGCGTGAAAGACAATGACTGGTACGACCGCTACAAGGGCGTGACCGAACTCATGCCGTTCGCCAAGGCGGTTTCCGCGAAGTCGCATGACTTCGACGCCGCGGGCAACGAGACGAAGACCGACTACAAGAAGATGATGAAGATCGTCGTTGATGCCGGTTACCACGGGTTTGTCGGGATCGAGTACGAAGGCTCGGTGCTGAGCGAGCACGACGGCATCATCGCCACGAAGAAACTGCTGGAACGGGTCCGGACGGAACTGACGGCGTAGTGACTGAGAGTTCACGTTTGCAGCCCGACGCGTGAGCGAGGGGAAGTGCATTCCGACTCGGCAAAGCAGTAAGACAGCGGAGCATTCCGCAAGGATTGAACGCTGGACCGTAAGCGCCCTTGCTTACGCGTCGGGCTACAAATGAAACGGCGGCGGCGTCGTCCGGGCCGTTGAACATCGAGCTGAGCGTCGAGGGGCCGGTCTGCGTGCGGCCCCTCGGCGGTTTCGGTCGCTTGTCCACTCTCTGGTGTCAGTCGGAGCTGATGTCGGTCAGAGCGGGGGCGGGGCATCTGGTTGAGTCCGCGCGGACCCTGGTTCGGCGTTCGATTCGAAAGGTGGGCGGTCGAGATGACAGATCATTCAACATCACAGGAATTGGTCACGGTGGCGACGTTCGCGAGTCTGCCGGAGGCGGCTGCGGCACGCGTGGCCCTGGAATCGGCGGGAATCTCGGTGTTCACCGCCGATTCGGAAACGATCAGCATGGATTGGATGCTGGCCAACGCCAT
>JAIXZD010000502.1 GCA_027489895.1 Planctomycetaceae bacterium | reverse complement strand
AGTGAATCGAACTCCACTGCTGGACAAGCCAGCAGTGGCACCCGGCACCCGGCGCGAAGGGTAATACAGGTGTTACCCGAGGTCGCCCCAAACGAACGAACTTTTACTGCGACGGGACTTGCCGCCATGTCGTACAGTTGTACAATACGTTTGTACTGCACTCGCTGGCTGGAATTGGAAAGAATCCAAATGGGCGTTGCCGCCGATTCACAAAAAACCAAAACAGCAGTGATTCAAGCCGCCGGCGAATTGTTCGCCAATTCGGGCTTCACGGGCGTTACCGCGAGGCAAGTTGCCGCAAAGGCTGGCGTTTCGTTGGGAGCGATTCCTTACCACTTTGGGAGCATGGAGAAGCTGTACGACGAAGTGCTGATCACCGCATTCAAGATCTCCGAGGAAGCCCAACCTTTAACGCAACAAGCCCTTGCAGCGGCTCCTGCTGAGGGACTCCGGTTGGCGATCCAATGGATGATCAAGGACTATTCAGCTCAAAAGGTGGCTTGGCCCGTGAAGCTGATTGAACGCGAAGCTCTGGACCCGTCGGCTTCGTTTCGGAAGGTGCTAAAACGGCACTATCTGCCCGAGTTCGATTGGCTTTGCGACGTAATCAGTCGCGCCTCGGGCCAGCCGAAAGACTCAGACGCCGTTAGATTTGGAACGATTTCGATGCATCTTCTCACCTCAACGTTCATGACCCACCGTAGGCTCCTTGAGGACTTTGCTCCAATGGTTGTCGAGAAGGTGCAAGATAGCGTGTCATTCGTAGAAATGATTGCTCAAGTGACTCTTGATGCTGTCATTCGCTATGAGCACGCCTACCCGACGAACGAATGACACAAAGCTATTCCTCGGAAAACTACTCACAAGAGGACATCAACAGCATGACTCGTGTGGCATTCATCATATTATTGCATGACAAGGCGAAGTATCTCGCCTTGGTATTAGGCGTCTCGTTCGCAACGCTGCTAATCAGCCAGCAGTCCGCCATTTTTCACTCGTTGATGTATGCATCCACCCGCGAAATCCTCGAGGCCAACCAGGCGGATCTCTGGGTGATGAAGCCGAGCGTCGAAACGCTTGAGCAAGGCTACCCGATGGCAGAATTGGCTGTGAATCGAGTCCGTTCTGTCGATGGCGTGGAGTGGGCGGTTCCATACTATCAGTCAATCGCGCAGCTTCGAACAGAAGATGGAAGAATGAAGTCGGTGCAACTGGTTGGGATTGACGATCTCTCGATGGTGGGCGCTCCGCAACAAATGCTTATAGGCGATCTCAAGGATTTACAGCGTCCTGACGCCATTATAATCGATATTGCCGGATATATAACAATATTCCCGGGAACTCCACCAAGAACCGGTGCCATCGTCGAAATCGGGCAGCGCCGCGCCGTCGTGATCGGCATCTGCTACATCGGCACCTCATGGAATGGTCTGCCACGTATCTATACACGAAGAAGTTTAGGTGTGGCAATGGCGAGAGAAACCTTGAATCCCGTGACCTACGTGCTGGCAAAAGCTGGAAAAGGACAGGCACCTGAGGAAGTCGCTCAAAGGATCTCCTCCTCAACAGGCCTCAAGGCGCGAACACGCAACGCATTCATGGACGAAACAAGAGTGTGGATACTGAAGTATTCGGGTATTGCCGAAAACTTTGGAATCACAATTCTGATGGGAGTCGTCATCGGCGTCGCGATTGTAGGCCAGACCTTCTACATGTTCAGCGTGGAGAATCTGAAACAGTTTGCGACCCTGAAGGCGATCGGCATCGCCAACGGAGTCATCCTAAAGATGATTATGGTTCAGGCGATCTTTGTGTCACTCATCGGATACTGCCTTGGAATCGGCGTAGCCAGTCTGTTTTTTGCCGTTTCCAGCACACAACTCTCTGGCGGCCTACGCGGCATGTTCATGCACCCGTTCATCTTCGTGGGCTCCGGAGTGTTTGTCGTATTAGTCACCTTAATGGCATGCATTGTCAGTGTTCGAAAAGTGTTGACAGTTGATCCTGCAATCGTCTTCCGAGGGTAGTCATGAGCGTGAAGTGCAAGAATGTGAAGATGTCGTTCAAGACAGCAGCGGGCACGGTGGATGTTTTAAAGGGGGTCGATTTTGAGGCCCCAATGGGAAAGCTGACTATGCTCGTCGGGCCGAGCGGGTGCGGCAAGACAACGTTGATCTCATTGATCGCAGGGTTGTTGCGGGGAGCGTCGGGAGCGATGGATGTGTTCGGCAACGAGGTGTTAGCGATGTCGGCAGCAATGTTAGTCCCATATCGATTGAAAAACATTGGATTTATCTTTCAGCAGTATAACCTGCTTGCCGGATTGACCGCCTCAGAAAATGTAGCAGTCCCGCTTGTTGCAAGTGGCGTTGGGTGGCCGGCCGCACTTGAGTGTGGGCAAAAAACATTGGAACAGATGGGAATGGGAGCCCACTTAAATAAGCTTCCCAGTCAGCTTTCAGGAGGGCAGCAGCAGCGAGTCGCAATCGCGAGGGCCCTGGTCCATCAGCCCCGATTGTTACTCTGCGATGAACCGACTGCGGCACTCGACGGACATTCAGGAAAGCTCGTGATGAATCTACTTAAGGAGTTGGCAGTCGCCGATGACCGAGCCGCTATTGTCGTTACCCATGATCCCCGAATTTATGGGTGCGCTGATCGCGTGGTCCACATGGAAGATGGTCTTATCGCAAAGGTTGATAGTATCGTTTCTCCCGATCTTGGCATCGACTTCGACAAGTCTTCTCTGTAATCAAAAGTGCCCTACACACCTTTATGAATGAAAGGTAACTAAGTATGTTGGTCAAGGTTGGTATACCAATCGCTGCGGCCGTCGCGATCGGTTTTGGAATTGCGACTGTGACCCAGCTGACACCAAAAGAGCAGCTGGCTCCAGCATCAAATCCACCGCCATCTGCAACGATCAGTAGAAGCACGATCTCTGGTCTGGGAGAGGTTCAGATGGCGGGGGAGCCCATTGCCATTGCGACTCCACTTTCCGGAATTGTTGCCCGGGTTCATGTGGTTACTGGCCAGACGGTTCGCACCGGCGATGCTTTGTTCACACTTGATGATCGCGCGCTGTGTGGTGAACTCAATCATCGCAGGGCGACACTGGCCGTCGCCCAGGCGAAGCTTGTTAAACTGAAAGTGGGGACGCGTCCCGAGGATTTCCCGCCAAGCCGCGCGAGGGTCGAGGCGATGACCGCATTGTTTAAACGAAATGCAGACGCATGGGAGCGTGCCAAACTCCTGGGTGACAAACGAGGGTTGAGCGAAGAGGAGAAGACTGCCCGTCGCTTTTTATACGAACAGTCTGCTGCAGAGTTATCTCAGGCAAAGGCGGAATTGGCGAAACTTGAGGCGGGTACATGGAAGCACGACATCGAGATAGCGCAACACGAGGTGGAAGCGGCGACCGCGAGTCTTGCTCAGATACAGATCGACCTGGATCGTTTGGTGATTCGTGCCCCGGTTGATGGTCTGGTGCTTCATGTAGACGTTCGGCCCGGAGAGTTCGCGGAAGCGGGGCATCGCGACAAACCGCTGGTTCAGCTGGGGCAGCATGGAGCGCTTCAGGTCCGCGTTCAAATCGACGAAGAGGATGCAAGCAGAGTCAACGCCAATTTAAAGGGCGAGGGATTTGTTCGCGGACGGGACAGAACTTCCATAAAACTTCGATTCGTTCGTATTGATCCGCGAATTGTACCCAAAAGTTCGCTCACCGGTGGCACAACGGAACGGGTTGATACGCGGGTCCTTTTCGTGGTCTTTGAAGTCGTAGAGAACCCAACCCGGATTTACGCTGGGCAGAAACTCGACGTGTTTATGGCGGGTTGATTGTGGGGCGTTAAGGGGGTGTGGCGGGTGGCCCAGACGCCGGGTGCCACTGCTGGCTTGCCCAGCATTGCTTTTCGGCATTCATCGCCTTTCACGAATGGATCAGTCTGAAAAGTCTTTCGCCGCCGGGCTATGCCCGACGTGCCATACTGGAGCAGTTCCGTAGGGCAGGCTGGGAGGGCAGTTCGTGATCGCCACCCACTCTCCGATCCTGATGGCCTATCCGAACGCGCTGCTGTACGAGTTCACGCGGGATGGGCTGAAAGAGGGCCGGTACGAGGAGACCGAGCACTTCCTGGTCACGCGCGGGTTCCTTGCAAATCCGGCACGGACGATGCGGTTGCTGTTCGCGGACGAAGGCGACGACGCCACACCGCCCCCCAAAGAGCAGGACGATTCCTGATTGGTAGCCTGGGCGGAACCTGAGAATCTGGCGCGGCGGCTTGCCCAGCAGTGCGTTTCGACGTCCACACCCGAACCGGCTCACATCTGGGGACGCGAGCGGTCCTCACCAAATGTAAGTTCGCCGCTTTCCCGGCACCCGGCGTGTTGCACAAACGCCACGTTCCGGTTTCATCCGCACGAACGCAAGCACCCGCAAACATGGCTCCATCGGCGCGAGCCAGACGCAAAACTTGCGCGACTGCAAGGATGTCGTTGCCGCTCGATCCCGCCGATCCTTACGGTTTCGTTGTTTCTTGCGAAGCTGTCAGGTCGAGGTGGCTGAAAGGCCTCAAGGAGTGTCGCACGTGTGGAAAGCTCCCGCCGAAGGCGTTGGAATTCAAACTTCCAGCCCCGCCGAAACTGCCGTCGACCACGTTTCCGTTCACACACCGGGTTTGCGACTGGTGGTCATCGAACCGCGCGAACTCTCCCCGCGGGCGATCGCGGCGTGGCACGATCTGGAAGAGCGGTCCTGCCACAGGAATCCGTTCCTCGCACCGGAATTCGTGCTGCCCGCTGTGGAGTGGCTGGCACGCCCGGCGGTGCGGCTGGTCGTCGTCCATCGGGATGGGAGTGGCGAGTGGCTGGGCCTGGCGGTGGTCAGGGCAGGCGGGATTTCGCCGGAGATCCCTCTTCCTCACGCCCGGGGAGAGGATCATCTCTACACGTTCCGCAGCGGATTGCTGGTGGATGAATCACAAGTCGCCGAGGTACTCGACTTTCTGTTCGAGCAGATGCCCGACATCTCCGGGATGCGGCATGGGCTGGTGCTGCCAGGGTTGCGGCTCGACTCGATCCTCGCTCGCGAGATGCAAGCGGCGGCTGAGCGACTGGGGTACTCGTGGAAGATCGAACGGCCGCGAGATGTTCCCGCCGTGTTTCCGGACATTGTGACGGAGCAGTCGCTGGAGCGGCGGTGGTCGGCGTCACTCCGCAAACAGTTGCGGCGAGGACGCAAGTTTCTCGAACAGTATGGTGCGGTCGAGATCCGGCTGGTCTCGGACCCGGTGGAGATTCCGGCCGCACTCGAGAACTTTCTGCGGCTGGAACGGAACTCGTGGAAGGGAGACGAGGGGACGGCCTGTACGTCGAACCCGGCTCACGAGGCGTTCATCCGCGAAATGGTGGCGGGACTGGCCCAGCGGGGCGGGGTGCTGATCACCGAACTGCGGGCAGGGGACCGCGTGGCCGCGGCGGCGATCAACCTGGTGTCGGGGGGGCGACTGTTCGCGTTCAAGATCGGGTGGGACAGCGAACTGGCCAAGGGAAGTCCGGGGTTACTTCACGAGGCGGAGCTGCTCGGCCAGGTCACGGGACGACTCCGGAACCTGACGCTTGTGGACAGTTGCGCGACGGAATCGTCGTACATCGCGGGGGTCTGGCCTGACCGGATTCTGGTCGCGACGGGAATTGTGTGCTTCACGCCTTGGGCGCGGCTGATGCGGCGCGTGTACGACGCGGGACGGCGGGTGAAGCACTGGGTGAAGGGGTGGCAGCGCGACT
>JAIXZD010000244.1 GCA_027489895.1 Planctomycetaceae bacterium | reverse complement strand
TTGTCGGGCGGTCGAGTCGGTGCTGCCGGACCTTGTGCTGGGGCTGAAATGGCCCAACGACATCTGGTGCCGGGGGAAGAAGGTGGCGGGGCTGCTGGTCGAGCCGGTGCCGGGCTGGCAGGGTGCAGACCGCCGGCTGGTGATCGGGCTGGGGCTGAACATCAACAATGCGCTGGGGGCCGGTCCGTGGGAACTACGCGAACGGGCGACGAGTCTGCGAGAAGCGGCGGGTGCGTTCGTCGATGAAGCGGCGATTGGCGCGGCGCTCTGTCGCGAGTGGCCGCGCGTGGCTGGTGCATTGGTGGCGGACCGAGATCGGCTGGCAGCGGAGTGGCGAACCCGGTGTGTGCTGACGGGCCGACGAATTGTTGTGCAGGAGGGCTCCACCCGGACGACGGGCCTGTGCGACGGCTTCGCGGAAGACGGGGGACTGCTGGTGCGGACGGAGACAGCGCGGGTGCATCTCGTCGCGGGGACGGTGGAGCTACTTTCTTCGAGCGCGAACTGAGAGACGATCACGGCGCTCGCGCGATTCTGTAGGGTGGGCACTGCCCACCAGCGCTCACCAGCGCGGCCTGCCAGCCGACGTTTGGATCGCTCACGGGCGTGACTCGCGTTCCGCGTCGGTTGCAGAGTGATTCGCGTCGGTTGAAGCCGGGGGAAATGTCGTCTGGACGGTGCGGGTTGGTGAGCAATGGTGGGCAGTGCCCACCCTACGGCTGGTGGTTAATCCGCGCTGAAGAGTGGGCGCACGCGGTCGGTTTGCGTGGTCACAATCTTCGGTGCGTCTTCGGCCCGGAGGTAGCCCTCGTCCACCAGCCGCTGGCACTCGGCCTCCAGCTTGGCCACATAGTCTGCCAGTGATGGATAGCGTGCTTCGAGGGTGGCCCGCCGGTCACCCGCGGCGGTTGCCTGAGCGGTTGTTTTCGCGAAGGGAATGAAGCTGCCGGTCAGCGACACGAGTTCACCCGCGGCTCCCTGCTCGGCTGTCCGCAGATTCCAGCCGGTGTAGGTCCCCACGGGCACGGCGACCTCGGGCGGCGACAGACAGCCCAGGTCGTTGCCATCTTCGAGCGACGGTTTGGGGATGAGGCTGGTGTAGCGCCCCAGCAGACGCGGCGGCTGGACCTCGATGATCCGCTCCGACTGCCAGCGCGGACCATAGTCGGCCGCGGGAGGAGAACGCAGCGCCTGCGGGAGTGGTGACGTTCGGCTCGTGAGGGGAAACGCCTGGCGGTAGGACTCGAGCGACACCAGGTCGCCCCGCTCGACGCGCGGGTAGATGGAAGGTGGCGGTGCTTCGCCCGTGGCGATCCAGCGGTCGAGCCGGAGCAAGAGCGCCCGCAGGAAGGGGCGGAAATCGCCAGGGTTCGCCAGGTAGACGCCCGCCTTCATCGGCGGGAAGCCGGCTGGTCCATGCTGCGTGCCGCCAAACGCGTAGATGCGAACGCTATCCGGGATCGGCAGGTCGCGATGGCCGAGCGGATCGGTATGCACCAGCGACCCGGAGCGCGTCCAGTACTCTCCGGCCGACTGGGTGTGCATCACCCGTGGAACGGTGCCTGCCTTGATGGCCGCATTCAGGATTCCATCGGTCCGGCCGGTGAGCGGGTCGAACGTTTCGCCATAGGCGAACGGAAACCGATCGACGGGATAGTCGTCGTGGTCATGCTGGCCTCCGTGACGTGTGGGCTGGGCGAACCGATGATTAAACGATCCCAGTCCCCCGCCCGCGACGTGCGGCAGGAGGCCGTCGAACACCATTTGGCCCGCCTCATCGGCGTTGAAGCCCGAGTAGACGAACTCGCGCAGGAACCGCCCGGTCTGCGACACCCCGAACCCGATCGCGCGGGCGAAGGCCGGTCGCGAGGCATCGCCCGAATGGAACGGGTTGCCGTCTCCGCGCCCGGATTTCAGCGCGGAGACAAGGTCGCGAACCGTCGTGAAGCCGCAGCCGTGCACGAGCGGGCCTTCGGCGTCGTAGGTCAGTTCGTAGAGCGAGCCGGGTTCCCAGGCGGTGCGTGTTTCCACTTCGACGAGTAGCAGCAGAGAGCCGGGCACTTCGGTCACATGGAGTTGGAACGCTGCTTCCGGAAGTCGGGTTCGAGGGGCGCGTGAGTTGGGGCGGACGGTCAGTTCCGGTTTCGCGCGGCCCCCGCTGAGCGGGCGGTAGCTGCCATGCTGGGCCCAGAAGGTGACGGTCATGCGCGGGGGCGACGCGACGCTCGGCTGGAACTCGCACCGCACACGGCCGGTGATCGGGCCTTCGGCTCCAACGGCTACGGGAGCGGCCAGTCGCAGGCGTTGGTCGCCCGGAAACAGTTCGGCGTCCCACCCGCTCCAGACGATCGTGAACCCGTGGTTCATCAGGAAGCCGTCGCCTGCGGAGGTGGCCGCGTTGCCACCGGCCCCGTTGAACATCCCGAGGACGAGCTTGTTGCCGCGATTGTTCACGTCGTAGAGCAGCGCCCCATTCCCGCGGGAGGGGTCTTGCGGGGCGAGGATCATCAGGTCGGCCTGACACTCGACCAGTCCCCGCGCATTGCGGGGGGCGAGCGCGAGATCGACGACGGCGCGATTCGCCGCCAGATTTGGGTCGAGAGCGAAATAGGCGGTGCCCGAGAGCAGTTCGTAAGGCCCCGCGTCGCCGAATGATTTTCCTTCAGCGAATGGCGTCCGGGCGGTGATCGCGAAGCGGACGAGTTCCGCCTGAACCAAGCCCGACCCCGCCCAGCCCGGCCCGATCAGCCCGAGCAGACACCCGGTTAACAGGCACCAGACGCTTGGTCCTTGAACATTCGTTTCGTGTTGCATCACGAGCCTCAGTAATCCACGCCAACGACTACAGTTGTCCTGCGTCGGTAGGGAAACCTGCGTGGGTGTTTGTGTTCGACCGGCCATGAGAAGAAGTGGTAAATCGCACGTCGGGTGTAAAAGACGATCTTGCCAATGTGGTACAGTACCATGTAATGTACATAGCATGGCCCAAGACTTAAGCGACTTTGACGGTTGGATCTCGTCACTCAAATCCAACCCGCGACAAACGAGCGTACGGCTCGCGGCGAGTACGGTCCGTCTCCTCAGAGCGCTCGCCTACGTAACCAACTCAACGCTCGATACGAGTCGAGACCGCACGTCCGTTGGCAAGCAAATCGAGCGTGCTGTTCTGTGGTTTTTTTGTGTACACGAGTTGGCC
>JAIXZD010000046.1 GCA_027489895.1 Planctomycetaceae bacterium | reverse complement strand
CATGAGAGCGTGTGCCCACCGCTCGCCGACCATTCGCCCACGGTTCGAGAAATTCAGTTCCGATGCCGCCTTCACCGTCCCCAGACACGATCCCGCCGGCGGTGCCCACCACGACCGGGCGGCGGCGTGTCGCCAGGCGACGCGTTCGCTGGCTCGTGGTGGCGACCGGTCTGGCGGTGCTGGCCTGGTACGGGCTGTATCACGTCTCCGTCTGGCGGGCCGAGGCGGCTCTGGAACGGCGGGACACACTCTGGGCGGGACGCTGGTCAACCCTGGCGCGGGGTGTGGGCTGGGGCGCGGCCGATGGGCAACTGGTCTTCGCGCGGGCGGAGCGCCGGGCCGGTCGGCTGGCGGAAGCGAAACAGGCGCTGGACGCCGCGGCGCGGGCCGGGGCGGAGGCGAAACTCGTCGAGCGCGAACGGCGGCTGCTGGTGGCCCAGGCGGGGCAGGTGGAGGCGCTTGGGCCATACTGGGATGAGCTATTCGCCACGGCTGGTTCGGACGGCCCGGAGGTGAGCAAGGCCTATGTGCTGGCGGCGCTTGCCCGGGGTGGGCTGGCCAGTGCCAAGCAGGTGCTGGCCGCGTGGGCCAGGGATTTTCCAGATGACGCCGAGCCCTGGTTCCTGCTGGGACGAGTGCACGCGACGGGTCGCCACTGGCCCGAAGCGCTGGTGGCATTCGAGGCAGCGATCGACCGGGATGCCACGCGGGCCGATGCCTTCGAAGAGCGGGGCAAGGTGTTTGCGCGGCTGGGGCGACTGCCCGAGGCCCGGCAGGCATTGGAGCAAGCCCACCACCGCAAACCCCTGTCGCTGGTGGGGGCGCTGGAGTTGGGACAGTGTCTGGTAAAACTAGGCGAGGTCGACGCCGCGCGGCGCTGGTACAGCGAGTCGATCGCTCGGCTGGGGGACGAACCTGCGTTGCTGTCGGGGCTGGGCGATCTGGAATTGCAGACAGGCCGCATGACGGAAGCGACGGCACTCCTGAAACGCGCAGTGGCCGCCTGCCCTGAGGATGCCCAGACCCACTATCTGCTGGCCCGGGCACTCGCGGCGACCGGTCACCCTGAGGAGGCGGCCGGTCATTTCGAGATCATGCGGACGGCGCAGAAACCTCTGAAGGAGATCAACAGGCTGATCCGCTCGGCGGAAGAGGGTGGCGACTCGGCCGACCTGCGGTGTGAGATCGGCCAGTTGGTCTGGCAGTACAAGTCGCGACGAGAAGGTCTCGACTGGATTCGGGCGGCGCTCGTGCTCGACCGAGGTCACGCCACCGCCAACAGACTGCGTGCGGAGTACGAAGCGACGCTCGCTACTCCGTCCGGGCCGCAAGGGGCTCCCTAGCAGCCTGTTGAAAATCTCTGGAGCATGACATCCCGTGTGCTACTGGCTCGGCCAGTGAGAGTACTTTCGGGAGAACCGCTGATTCCAGAACCGTCGCCTCGTAGACCGAATGGATGGAGGCCTTCTTCCACAGGCAGGTAGAATGCTTGGATACGGCTGTCCGGAAAGTCCCCAAGACTCCACGATTCGGGACAATGGTCCCATGAACGCCATGGATACAACCCTACTCTCAGTGGCGCGACGAATATGGCACGCACCACTGATGTCTACGGTCTCTCGCTGTTTTCCGTATTACGTCCTCTACATGCTGCTGCTCAAGCCTCTGCTGGTGACGCTTTTCGCGATCCAGGGGCCCTGGGGCCCGATGCTTACGGCAACGTTACCGAATGGCGATACGGTTTCGCTGGTATGCCGACGGAACGGTCGCGAGACAGATGACATGCTGATTCATGACTCGAAGAACGGACGAGTCAACTACACCATAAACAACACGCACTGAATGCCCTGTATGCAAAGATTTGCATCGGCCCTGACAACACGACCGTTTGGGTTGAGTCGGGATCCCGTGTCGTTGCGACACTCGAAACCGCCTCAGGCACATTCCATAAAGAGGGCGTTCAGCAACCCGCCATTGCGGTTGCCGGAACTGGAGATGTCCTGACGGAAGGCGTGACGACACATTGGTGGGAACTGTTTCTTCCACTATGAACGCCAAGGGGCACAGACGGCGAATGAACCAGTCGCGGCTTTGGCGCTGAAGTATCTCGGTCATTTTGCGGAGGTGATAACGGTGGACTTCCGCGAAGTGGCCAAACTTTGGCAGCGATGTGGGTGGATGGGTGCGACGATATGGTGCAGCGTGGCGCTTGTGGTAATCTGCATAGGCATTACCGGATGCATTCTGCTTTTACACTCGTCTATCAAGAGGGTCGCTCTCACTTGTGTTTCCGAGGCAACACCAGTCGTTGATGCCGCCTATCGATATCGTCAGTCGGTTGGAATGTGGCCAGAGAATCTCGACGACCTTGTGCCAGATTACCTGAGCCCTGCTGCTGCGGAGAAACTGAAACAGGATCACATCTCTTATTCCTGGGGTGGATACGATGTCCCCCCAATGGTGCGAATGCATGCCGCCTATCACCTTCGCGTGGATTACTTTTTTCCAAAATGGAACAATGATCCCGATCAGGGCTGGCATATTACGTGTGAGGGCGACCCTTTTAGCGCTGCGCCGCGAACGCCCATTCGGGTTGTTGATGTCGACGCTCCACTCAGCATTGAGGTGCGTAACAAAATGATCGCGGAGTTAGAGCGGCGGATAAAACGTGACCCCGCCAACGCCGATCACAAAAGTAAGGTGCAGTCGTTAATGGCAATTGAAGGCAAAGTTAACTGAAGTTGTCGCACTCTGGGATTCATTTCTTGCGGCGGATGACCCAGATGCCGCGTTGAGCGTCTGGGTTGCGGAGAAAAAATGGAGGCGGGTGGCCATCGCTCCCTGAAAGAGTTTTTCGGGTGGCCCACCCGACATGCCAGCAGTGGCATCCCGCACGCTGCTTATCTGCGGGAATCAACGATCCCGGAGATTCTGTCGAACCAGGTGTCCCACCGTCCCGAGCGATGGGGGATGTCGAGGTCGCTGAGTTCGGCGCCATCAAGCCGGACAAGCGGATAGAAGAAGAAATACTGCGATGCCGTCATTCGGAACGAATGGCCACGGTGTAGATGGACGAGCACCTTGTCGCGATCGTATCGAATGATTCCGGGGCCGTTGCCCCGAATGACAAGATACGCGTAACCGCCGAGGTAGACCGCCAAGAGCATTCCCGCGGCGAATGCCACAAGAATGCGTTTCGAGTTGCCTGAAGTGAATGGTGTCCGGGCGTTCGGAGATGACATGGGATGATTCTCGCGTCGACTTCGTAAGGACAAAGTTGTGAACATCGAAGCCGAGGGATGGATCCATGTTCTGTCCGCGACAATGAGTGGACAACAAACCGTTGTCACCGATAGTTGTATTGGAACTGGCTGTTCAATCCGAGCGGCGGGTGGCGACGACGCTGCGATGAGCGCCTCGGTTGCGGAGCAACGGGAGGCGAGTTGAACGAGGTCGTTTTGCGGGAGGGGGGGAGAAGAGGGGGTCAGGACTGTTTGTTTTGTCGGAGATCCACGCGTTCTCCGTCGGGCTTGCGCGACATGCTGTCCCAGCGTGACCTGATGACTTTTCAAACGTCTTTCAACTCGGTTTGAAGATCTTCGACGGCTAGTTTTGCCCTGCGTCGGCACGTCGGGCAAGCCCGACGGCGAACAGTGCTTTGGCACCCACCGAATAGGGCTGCTCAGTGAACTTCTGCCACGCGCGGATGATCAGGCGAAAAAAGGTCCAGATCTCGTTCTTATGGGACGATCCCTGGGGAATTCGAGAAAGAAAGCACGTTACGCGGGGATTGGCCCGAATGCCTCTTGTGACTACGTGGCCCAGACGTCCAAAACAAAGCGACGCCATTGTTGCCCCCGGCCACCCGCGTCGCGCGACGTTTGGACGGAAGTTTCTTCAGAGCGCAGTCCCCCCCTATCCCACCAGGGGATGGGCGATGAGGCTCACGGGGACGATTTACTCCCCGGTTCGTGAGTTTTGACCCACTGTTCAGCGATTCCGAGGACACGAGTCATCGTCGCCAAGTCCCCGGACGCCTTGCTGTGGGACGCGGCGCGGTCGTAGACCGACTGAGTCAGTTCCGTCATCGCCTTGAGATTCTCCGGCTCGACAACCCGAGACCCATGAAGGCACAGTTCGAACGCCTCGCCAAACTCGAACGCGTCACACAACAGGTCGGTGACGTCCCGGTAACGGGACAGATTGAGCTTGTCGAGAAAGATCGCCTGCTTCAGATCGGCCACGGCAAAGGCACGCAAACCCAGGGCGAGTCGAGCCCGTCCGCGCATCAGGAAGCCCTCGGGAGAATGCTCTTGGAGTTCCAGAGCGCAATCCGCGGCTTCCAATGCGGACCGAAAGTCCCCCTGACTGAGCGCGCGTTGAGATAGCTCGAGCTGGTGCCGGGTTAGCACATCGCGTGTCCGCTGCAGATGCGCCTTGATATCGACGTGGGTGGCCGCCAGAAGTAATCCGCGGCATCCATCCGCTAAAACGTCCGTGAACCAACTGGCCTGACTGTTGGGGTCTGGTTCAACGAATTGCCGCCCCGGCGCGAATCCGCTCAGCGCCTGGCACATCCCGTTCCACGACGACGTCTGGTGAAACATGACGACGAGTAGTACCGCCAGAAGCAGGCCGGCCCCAATCATCCACTGGACGTAGGATGTCCCCATCGGCTTCGGTGTGAAATACGGCGATGAGGCTCCGAAGATCGGCCTGTTTGGAATGACTTCATAAACCGACGGCATCAGCGACTGCAGGGCAACGCCCACGATCTGTTCGTTCCCGCGCTGATAGCAAGAGCGCGTATCGTAGGAAAACATGGCCCCCCGGAACTCAAGGATTCCAGAGGCCGGAATGGGAAGCCCGGGTGGAATGACCATGGCCAGCCCGAGGGCAGAATAGTTCAGGGCCTGGAAGGCGCAAATCCGTTCTCCGGCGGCCACATGAGCCGGTTCATTCCATTCGGAGATATCAAATCGTTGCCATGCCCGTTTGTTCCCCCGTTCGTCGTGAACTTTGGGAGTGTCCATCATTCGACCCCTTGACTGCTGGCGTACCGGTATTCAACCGCGGGGTTTGAGCAACCGGGGCTCAAGTCCTTGAAGCGTTTCGAAGCGAGTTCCGAGTGTTCGCTTTATGAAGGAAACGTGGGTCGATCTCTTCACACCAGATCCCGGGCTTTATGTGACACCGTTTCAGTTCACTTGCCCGGCTGACGGTGTGCCTTGCCGATTCGTCGAACGCGACATGCGAAACCTCGAAGCAGAACTGCAACGGGCGGCTCTCTAACATCGACGTTCGCCCTCCCCTATGCCTTCTGAACCCTAGTTCGAAAACCAGTCTCAGGCAATCAGGACGATGCGTTGTTTTTCAAACCGGAAGCTGCGGTCGTCTTCAAGCCAACGAGAAGCGACGGCGGGTGGCCCTGACACGATTTTGAACGTCCAGGTGGCGGAGCGAAGCATGGGTGACCGAGGCTACGGGTCGAGGTGATGGTCCTGAGTCAGGGCAACGGCCTGCCGCAACCTACGGAAAGACAACGACTTATCGTTGTGTCGAACCCACCTGTTCCGCCTTCACCCGGACGTCCCAAGCGATGTATTGACCACACGCCACAAGGACGAAATCCCGGGGCCGGCAGGCGGAAGCCTTCCGTACGTGCCGTGATAACCCTCCCAGGTAGCGATTCCGTCAGGCGCGACCTTATCTAATGTGTGTGCCACTGTCTCTGCCATTGGCGGATTTGGGGAATCCCGTTCGCACTGGCAAAGCCAGAGGCACACCTGTTTCGCGCGAAGATGTTAGTTCATGCGAAGATGACGGTCCCGCAACTTCGGGGCGGGACACTAGACCAGGCCGGTGGCGAGTGCGACTGCGATCCGGCAGGCGGCGAGGTAGTCGTCCACGTAGAGGAGTTCGTCCGTGGTGTGGACGTGCTCTTGTCCGCTGCCCATGGTGACGGTGGGCAAACCCCGGGCGCTCAACCAGTTCGCATCGAGTCCACCATTGCTGATGCGCGTCTCGCCGGGCACGCCGACCAAGGCGGCAGCCGCGAGGGCGGAACGCACGCAGGGCGACTCGGGATCGAGCGCGAACGACTCGTACTTGAGGTCCTGCTGGAACGTCAGCGTGGCCCGTTTCCCCGCGTCGTTCTTGACTCGCTTCACCGCGCGTTCGAACGCCTTGCGAAACTCATCGGCCAGTCGCAGCCGGAACTTGGGATCGTGACTGCGGACCTCGCCCTGAAGATCGACTCGCGACATCACGACGTTGGTCGCATCGCCGCCCTGCACGATGCCCAGATTGCTTGTGCCGCGGTGCTTGCCTTTGACGATCAGTCCCAGCCAGCCATTGGCTTCCAGGTCGGCAATGGCGAGGGCGGCGACGGTCAGTGCGTTGACGCCCGCTTCCGGGTGGACCCCGGCGTGACTGGCGATCCCGTCAATCCGGATCTCGAGGTCGAACGAACCGGTCGCTCCAATACAGGCCATGCCGGCGTCGCCGCCGTCCCAGTTGAAGCACATTTTGGGGTTGCCCAGCCGCGATAGTTGCACCAGCCGCGCCCCGTACAACCCGATCTCTTCCTGCACGGGCCAGAACAACGTGAGGGGCGGGTGGGGCAGCCCCTGCGTCAAGATCTCGGTGATCGCTGTGAGAACCACGCTGGCGCCGGAACGATCGTCGCCCCCCAGCGCGGTCGAAGGATCGGCCGAGCGAATGATTTTCCCGTCGAGCACGGGCTTGCAGCCGACGCACAGCGGCACTGTATCGACATGCGCCATGAGCAGGCGGCGGGGTCCCTTGATCGTGCCGGGCAGCTTGACGATCAGATTGCCGGTGTCGCCCCCGATCGGACTGCGCGAGGCGACATCGTCGACTTCGATCGCCGAATCCGGGACGCCGGCCGCGACCAGTCGACGCCGGATCTCGCCGACGACACCGGCTTCTTGACCACTTTTGCCCGGAATGGCCATGAGCGCCAGCACGCGCTTGATCGCCGCGGCCTCGTCGATTGTGGGCAGACCCGGCTGCCGTTCGGCGGACACGCGGTGTGTTGACGGGGCGGTCGCTGGCTTGGGAACGGCGCGGTCACGTGGTGACATCGAAGGATTCATCCTGGCAAATGGGGGGTGGCGGCTCGTGAGCGGGGGCGTGCAGACCGGAGACACCCTTCCGCCGCAGCCATGTAAAAACAAATGCGAACGCGGGTGACCCCGCAGTTCGCATTCAACGTCTCACAAGGTCTGGGTCAACCACCGTCAGCGTATCGGCCGCCTCACGGTCCCATCAACCTAAGCCACCGCGCCGGGCAGCCCCCGGCACGCCTCGCCCCCTTTGAACCCGCTTACTTCAGCTTGTACGTCCGCGACGGCAGATCGTGATGAATCTTGTCGGTGTTGTTGTACAAGCACTGGTAGACCGTGTTTTCGAACTTGTAAGCGCCGGTCTTGTACCCGCTCTCCAGAACTTTCGCGGAGATTTCGCCCAGGCCCATGCCCTTCTTCGAGGTCGATGACCCGAGTACTTCCAGAACCACCTGCAGCAAGGTCTTCTCGTTCTTGGGCCGTTTGCGACCTTTATTGCCGCGACGGATTCCTTCCCCACCGCCGACGGCGACAATCTGCTGATCGATCTCACTCAGCTCTTTCTGAAGCTTCTCGCGTCGCCTGTACAGACTGTCAAGCTGCGATCGCTTGCCTTCAAGCAGTCGTTCCAACTGGGCCACGCTTAGTTCTGAACTCATTCCAAACATCTCCCTTCACACGATTCACGATGAACAATCACTGATCGAAAAAAACACCATCCCAACAAGAGAACCGCGAGATCCTCCCGACTTGAATAAGCCGCGCTTCACTATCCCCGGTTCTGAACTTTTCGACGGAGACGGCGACACAAGAAAACGTCAGCGCACATTCGGTCTTTCTCCGAACGGACTGAGCGGCGAGTCTTGATCGATCCACCGCACGCACCGAACAAGGCAGCCGCTGTCTCTGACATCCTCAGGACAATCCCTGAGAACGCTGGCCCTGGACAACTGACCCCACACTCCGGCAACGTGACTCATGCTGCTTTCTTCAAAACAACTCTGGCTCTCAAAACACCTTAGGGGATTCTACCTACCCACCAATTTTCCTGCCATCAGGTCGGGCCATCTCCACGATGACCATTTCCTAGGAATCTTCCGCGTTTTCCGGCCTTCGACGACGTAGCCATTCGACCACATCGGCTCTCGCGGCACGGCCAAACCAACTCAGCCCGCAGTCTCCAACTCTCACCGGACCAAGTTCACCAATCCCATTTGATCCGCCTGACCGCCTCCCCCGAAACAACGGGAAGGCTCATCACGACTGACGGGTCCCCAGGTGAAACACCTCGTGCGCTCACCACTGGGCCTCAAATGAGATAAGGGGAACGACTTCGCGTTCCCCCAAGGCGTTCTCTCAACGGAGACGAGGTTAATATTTCATGAACCCGATACAAGCCAGATGCACCGGTCTTTTCTGAACTCTCCGTCAAAATGGGGGGGGCGTTGCCGGGCCAGAGCCCCCGACTCTCGTAAAATCCCTACATTTGGAGGTGATTGCCGTACGGCGACAGTAGGGTTTCTACCACACCCTACCGATCGTTCGAAGCCCTCCTCGACATGCCTCACAAGAGTCATTGGGGTGCTGTTGAACTGCCGACGATAGAGAGACGTAGCGAAACTCGGCAGAGTTCCAACCCGAGTCGCTCGTCATCGTTCACCGGTGACGCGACCCCCTGAGCGGCAAGACATATCGGCTCGCTCGATCAACGGCTGGGGATCGAGAGGATTGTGGTCACAGCCCTGATCCTAGATTACGAAGACAACCGCTTCGGCCGAAACCTGCCGGGCATCGTCGCCATCTTCGGAACCCATGCGCGACATGTCGCGCACCGCTCGCCCGGGGGAGTGGCAACACGTCGATACCTCGCCGCATCTAATGCCAATCGCTTCGAATCGGCAGCCAGTGTCGATCTCCAGTCTCACGCGCGGCAGGCCTCGCCTGAGGCACACCGGGGACATGGCACCGTCTCCAACCTGTTAGGCCGCTTCGATTCCGCTCGTCCGGGCGATTTCCTCGCCTTCCGATGATGGCACTGACTGCCAGCCACTGGACAACGTCACTGGACGACGCCAGCGCACCACCGTTCTAGAAAATTCCCAACTGATCGCGGGCTTCATCGGTCATTCGGTCGGGGGTCCACGGGGGAGACAGCACCAGCTTGATGTTCGCCTCGGCCACGCCCTCCACGCCTTCCAGCGCCTTCTTGGACTGGCTCACAATTTGAGGGCCCGCCGGGCAGGCCGGGCTGGTCAACGTCATTTCGACCTGCACCTTGCCGCCCTCTTCCTGCGCGACGTTATAGACCAGACCAAGGTCGACGATGTTGATCATCAACTCGGGGTCGATCACCGTGCGGAGCGCATCGATCAGTACCGACTCTTCTGCCATGACGTCACACGTTTCCAAAAAACAATTTGTTCGCAGGCCACGCCGGTCGGGCGAGCTCCCGTCCTGCCCGACCATCGAGCAGTGCTTGCCCTAGTTCACGCTCGCCTGGTCGATCTCGATGTCGCCCCCGGAGATTCTCACGGGGAACACCTTGACGGGTTCGACCGCCGGCATGCACATCGCGCGGCCGGTCTTGATGTCGAAGCGGGCTCCATGGCGCGGACATTCAATCTCGCCGTTCACCAGTTCGCCGTCGGTCAATGGCTGCCCGTCATGCGTGCAGACATCTTCCACCGCGAAGACGTCGCCACCGAGGCGGAACACCAGCACCGCGCGCCCCTCCACCTCGACGGACAGTCTCCCGCCCTCTGCCAGGTCCGACAGGTTTGCCACCTTCAAAAACGTCGCGCTCACGCGTAGCTCCGCACTTCGCCCGAGATCGGGCATTTCCCAGCCGCATGTTGAAGGTGGCCGCAGGCCCCGCCAACCACCGCAACGCGACGATTTACTGTCCAATTCCCAATTTGACTTCCACCGCCCGGCTGAGCGTCTGCCGGACCGCTTCCACCGCGATCCGGTCGTAGATGCCGTGGAAGAAGCCCTCCACGATCATGTGCATCGCTTCATACCGCGACATCCCGCGGGCCATGCAATAGAAAATCTGGTCCGCATCGACCCGACCGGCCGTGGCACCGTGGGTGCAGCGCACATCGTCGGCTTCGATCTCCAGCCCGGGAATCGAATCGGCCCGGCAATCGGGGCTGAGCAGCAGACTGTCATTCCGCTGGTACCCGTCTGTTTTCTGAGCCGCCTGATCGACGCGAATCATCCCCCGCCAGATGACCCGCGCTTCGTCGCGGAGCACATCCTTGTACAGGAGATCGCTCGTGGTGTTCGGCGAACGATGCGTCTGCTGCGTGTAGTAGGAGAGCGTCTGGCGGTCGGTTGCGAACGTCACGCCGTTCACTTCCCCGCGAGCGCCCTTGCCGTCGAGGAACACCTCCTGGTGAATGTGTGCCAGCCGCGAGCCGATGCCGCCCACCGTCCACTGCAGCGAACCGTCCTGCTCGACGAGTCCTGCCTGGTGGGCAAAGTGCCACGTCTGCTGATTCCAGTTCTGAAGCTGGACGTAACGCAGATTGGCCCGCTTCCCGACGAGCAGTTCCACCGAACCGACATGCAGCCCTGCGTCGGTCGTTGTGGCCGAGGCTGTCTCTTCGAGGAGCGTTGCCTGTGCTCCCTCTTCGAGAATCACCAGCGTGTGACTGCCGTCCATCGTCTGTGGCGTCGCGAGGCCAATCAGGCTGTACAGCGGTTGGTCGATCACCACGTTCCTGGGGACGTAGAGCACCGTCCCACCCGTCCAGAACGCGGCATGCCAGGCCGACATTCGGTCGACGCCCGGCTTCACGGCGCGCGTCATCAGGTGGGGCTTGAGGATGTCCCCATGCGTCCGCAGCAGTTCGTTCAGGTCGCCGAACAAAACCCCCTTGGCCGTCAGTTCGGCGGCCAGGTGGGAATCAACCACGACCCCATCGACATGGGCAACGGCGCCCGCGAAGCCCGCTTCGCAGGTGGTGGGATGATTCCCCAGCAGCGTTCCCATGCGGGTCGCTGGAGTCGTGGTGGCCCGACCGCCGACGGAAAACCGGTTGGCCTGAAACGCCCGCAGGTCGACGCGCTTCCATTCCTCGGGATTGAGCGGCCGCCCCAGCGACTCCTGATACAGGCCGAACGAGGCGCGGCGCAGATCGCTCACCCAGCCCGGTTCGTTCCGGGTCGCGAGAAACGCTTGAAACGCCTCGGCTCCAAACCCCGTCGTCGTCGCCGCTGATGTCGTCATCGTCTGACTCACTTGCTGCTCCCAATCCCCGAATCACTCAACGCCAACCGCAGGGTGGGCAGTGCCCACCCTGCAACTCCGTTTCCCTTTTCCTTGCGTCAGACACGCCCTACCCGACCGAGCCTTCCATCTGCAGCTCGATCAGCCGGTTCATTTCGACGGCGTATTCCATGGGCAGTTCTTTCACGAGCGGTTCGATGAACCCCGTGACGATCATTGCCGAGGCTTCGGCTTCCGTCAGACCGCGGCTCATCAGGTAGAAGAGCTGTTCTTCCCCGATCTTCGAGACGCTCGCTTCGTGTTCGACCGTCACATCGTCTTCGTCGATCTCGATGTAGGGGTACGTATCGCTGCGGCTGGCATCGTCGAGGATCAGCGCATCGCACACGACGTTCGACTTACAGCCCGTCGCTCCGTTGACCACCTTCACCAGGCCGCGATAGCTCGACCGGCCACCCGCCTTCGAGATGCTCTTCGAGATGATTCGGCTGTAGGTGTTCGGAGCACAGTGGACCATCTTGGCCCCCGCGTCCTGATGCTGACCCTTCGAGGCAAACGCGATCGACAGTGTCTCGCCGCGTGCGCCCGGTTCCATCAGATAGATGGCCGGGTACTTCATCGTCAGTTGCGAACCAAGGTTGCCGTCGACCCATTCCATGAGCGAGTTGCCGTACGCCATCGCCCGCTTGGTGACGAGGTTGTAGACGTTGCTCGACCAGTTTTGGATCGTCGTATACCGGCAGCGGGCATTCCGCTTGACGATGATCTCGACCACGGCCGAGTGCAGGCTGTCGCTGCTGTAGGTTGGGGCGGTGCAGCCTTCGACGTAGTGCACCGAAGCGCCTTCGTCGACGATGATCAGCGTCCGCTCGAACTGACCCATGTTTTCCGAGTTGATCCGGAAATAGGCCTGGAGCGGGAAGTCGATGTGGACTCCCTTCGGGACGTAGATGAACGACCCGCCCGACCAGACGGCCGAGTTGAGCGCGGCGAACTTGTTGTCGGCCGAGGGGATCACCGTCCCGAAGTACTCGCGGAACAGTTCGGGATGGTCGCGCATGGCCGAGTCGGTGTCGGTGAAGATCACGCCCTGCTTGGCGAGGTCTTCGTGCAGGCTGCCATACACCACTTCCGACTCGTACTGCGCCTTCACCCCGGCGAGGTACTTCTTTTCGGCCTCGGGAATGCCGAGTCGATCGTACGTCTTGCGGATGTCGTCCGGGACGTCTTCCCAGCTTTTCTCCTGGTTTGCCGACGCCTTGACGTAATAGAAGATGTCCTGGAAATCGAGGTGCGACATGTCGCCGCCCCAATTCGGCATCGGCTTCTTGAAGAAGATGTCGAGCGCCTTGAGGCGGAATTCCCGCATCCAGTCGGGCTCGCCCTTCATCTCGGAGATCTGGGCGACGATGTCGCGATCCAGCCCCTTGCGGCTCTTAAAGACGTACTTATCGGTCGGGTCCGAAAACCCGTACATGTACTCGCCGATGCCCACGTCCTCGTCCGAGGTCTTGGGACTCGCTTCCGTGATATCCGTCGCCATATCAATGCTCCCAGCGGGGCCAGGCCCGTGATTTCAATCTGCAGCTTGTCTTGTCTTCTTGACTTCGTGTCTTTGTGCCTTGGTGGTGAATCTCTTCCCACCCTATTTGTTAGCGCCAACCAGGGCGTTCTGCTCCAGTGCTTCTTTCTCTTCCGCGGCGGCATCCGGATGACGCGAGCGAACGCCTGCGTAGCCATGGTCGTGCAGTTCGCGGGCGAGGGCCGCGTCGCCCGTTTCCACGATCCGTCCAGCCAGCAGCACATGCGTATGCTGCGGCTTGTTGAATTCGAGCAACCGGTCGTGGTGGGTGATGATGATCAGCGCCATGTCCGGGCCGGTGAGTCGGGCCAGAGACTGGCTCACAAACCGGACAGCGTCGCTATCGAGGCCGCTGTCCGTTTCGTCGAGCACAGCGAACTTCGGCCGCAGCATGGCAAGCTGCAGAATCTCCATCCGCTTCTTCTCGCCTCCGGAAAAGCCTTCATTGAGATACCGACGGGCAAAGTCGGTATCCATGTCCAGCTCTTCCATCCGGCCCTTCAGTTCCTTGCGGAAGTCCCGCATCGGCATCAGGTCTTCGCCTTCCTTGCGGTTCGGATTGCGGACGTTCGTCACCGCATGCCGCAGGAAGTCGGCCACCTTCACGCCGGGAATCGTCACCGGGTACTGGAATGCCAGGAACAGCCCCAGCCGGGCCCGCGCATCCGGTTCCAGTTCGTTCAACTCGACGCCGTCAATCTCGACCCGGCCGTCGGTGATTTCGTACTTGGGATGCCCCATCAAGGCATACGCGAGGGTGCTCTTCCCAGAGCCGTTCGGCCCCATCAGGGCATGAATCTCGCCCTGCTTCACGTCGAGCGACACGCCCTTCAAAATGGCGCGACCTTCGACGGAAACCCACAGGTTCTCAATCTTCAACACACTGCTCATGCTCGCCTCGCCCTGATCTCATCCCTAGGTCAGGCCCTGCCTGACGTAATCGCTGTTGAACTTTCGACTGACCCAACTAAACCGACAAAAACCTCGGCTCCGCCACATGCCCGGTATGGTGGGGCACGGGCAACTCATCGTCTTGACCCCGTGCCAGCTTCCGCCCGCGAATCTTGTCCTGCACCCGCATCACCCCTTCGAGGAGCGCCTCTGGCCGGGGCGGACACCCCGGCACGTAGACATCGACCGGCACAACCAGGTCGACCCCCTTCACCACGTGATAACCCCACTTGAAGTACGGCCCGCCACCCAGCGTGCAGGCTCCCATCGCGATCACGTACTTCGGACTCGGCATCTGTTCGTAAAGACGGCGGACACGACTGGCCATTTTGAACGTCACCGTCCCGGCGACGATCATCAGGTCGGCCTGACGCGGGCTGGCCCGAAACGCCCCCGCCCCAAACCGGTCGAGGTCGTACTTGCTCGCCCCCACCGCCATCATCTCCATCGCGCAGCAAGCCAGGCCGAACGTCATCGGCCAGACGCTCGACTCCTGCCCCCAGTTGAGCACCTGCTCGACCGTGGTCAGGATCACACTCTCGTTGAATCGATCATCAATCCAGGTCATGAATCGCCCGCGAGTCCCTCGTTCGTCCGACCTCGTAAACCGCCGCCGCCACATCGCGTCCGTAGAGGAAGCCGTGAGGCTTGCCAAGACGCACCCTCGCCACTTAAACCGTCGCTGCCACCGGATCGGAAACCTGGCCCGGCAACTGAATCGCCGTCACCGAAAACTCGCAGCAGTGGTGCCCATCCAGGCAGCAGTGCGATAACCGCACATCGGCCCCGAGCACCTTCTGAAAAACTTCCTGCTCCAGCTCGCAGATCCCGCGGTCCTGGTCGGCGAGTTCGTGGTAGGGGCAGGCGTTTTCCCGCAGAACAGGAGACGATGTGGCCGTACTTGGCTCGACTTCGACGTCGTATCCCCGCGTTTTCAGATTATCGCGGAGTTGACCGAGCCGCTCCGTCAGCGTCTCTCCCTCGATCGACCCCAGACGGGCGACAAGCGAATCCCGGACGCGGTTCGTGATCAGTTCGCGGACCAGCGGGTCCTGAATCCGCTGAACTTCCTTCCAGAGGATCAGGGCCAGATCGCCGTAATTCTCGCCCAGCTCCCGCCGGGCCTTTTCCGTCAGCTGATACTCATGGTGAGGGCGGCCTCGCCCCTCCCGCACGAGCTTCCGCTCAATCATCTCCAACGCCTGCAGTCGGCTCAGCCGCTGTCTCACGGCCGTGGCGGTTACTCCCAGCGCATCTCCAATCCCCTGAACGGTTTGTGAACCAATCCGTTTGAGGATACTGAGAAAGTCGAGATCGGCTTGATCGAGCGTCGCACGCATGAGTTCACCGAAAAACGAAACCGGAACGCGATCGCCATCCCAACTGAGATGACCATCGTCCTGTCGGGGGGATTTTAGACAGATGGAAGTGTTTTGACAACGAATAATGTCAAAATGCTCGATTCGACCGAGTTCGCCCCTCAAATCCAATTCTTCCCCCGGCAGGTAATGACGGACCGCCAGGCGGCCGGTATAGTCGCAAGCGCAAATGGCGTCCGACGTTTCGCTCAGTCGGCCCCAGTTTTCGGGATGTTTCCTTCCCCGATTTCCCCTGCTCGCTCTCTCCCCACCCCGGCTGGAGATTTCCGATCCCCATGAACTACCCAACAACCCTCAACCCCGCCACTCCCCGATCGCCGACGATGCGATCGCAAGTGCTGAAGCTCCTGTGGCTCGGCCTTGCCACCCTTGTGCTTGTGGGCCAGACCAGCCCGGTGTCGGCACAAACGCCCGCTCCACCGGCGGCCGAGGCGGCAGCAACCCCGGCCGCCCCTGGTTTCGAGCAGCAGATCGACAGCGTCTTCGCCAGGTTCAACGGCATCCTGGCCGGCTGGCTGTTTGCGCCGATTTATCTGGGCGTGGGAGAATCGGCACCGACCGTCCCCTTTGCTGTCGCCTGGCTTGTTTGCGGTGCGGTGTTCCTGACGTTCCGGAT
>JAIXZD010000223.1 GCA_027489895.1 Planctomycetaceae bacterium | reverse complement strand
TGTGCTCTACGGGATCACGATGGAAGAGGCGGGCGTCTCCAAACGCATGTCGGTCCGCTTCGACGACATCACCGAAGACGGCCACTTCAAGACCGACCAGTCCCAGGCGGCCTAGTTCGCGCACCGCCACCCCAAGCCGCTCTCCTCACGGTAGCGGAAGCCGTGAGGCTTCCCCCCGCGCAGCGGCCCCAACCAGCAACAGCAACCCAGCGCCCGTCGAACCAGCCCCAGGCCTCCTCTCCCTCAAGTTTGAGTACGAGAACAGCACTGGGGCGGCTCGCCGAACCAACTACTTCAGGGTAAACGCCGGCAGCGGCACAATCTGCCCGCCCTTGAGGGCCGACTCATGCGCGCAGATTCCCACGCAGGTCCAGTTCGCGCTCGTCCGCGCGTTCGGCCACGGATCGCGATCCGCCAGCAGCGCCTGCACCATCTCGTTCACCAGATGCGGGTGCGAGCCGCCATGCCCGCCCCCCTGAATGAACGACAGATGGTCCGCGTCCTGAATCGACTGCGTGAACTTCCGGATCGGCTCGGGCAGCAGGTGCGCGTAGTCCGGCACTTCGATCTTGCTGGCGATTTCCGGCTCGGGCTTCTTGGCGGTGTGCAACACGTGCGGCTCGTTTTCGACGAGCGTCCACTCAAACGATTGCTTCGTGCCGTACACATCGAAGCTCTCGCGATATTGGCGGGCCGTGTCGTACAGACAGCGCCAGATGTGGGCGACGAGGTCCGAATCCTTGATCTTGATGTGGCAGGTTTCGACCGCGAACTTGTTGCCGGACTTCTTCTGGATGTCTTCGCGGACCGTCCCCGAGCCGAAGCAGCTCACATACTCGGCAAGCCCGTTCACCAGCCCCAGGCAGGGGCTGACGACATGCGTGGCGTAATGCATCGGGATCATCTTTTCCCAGTAGTCCGGCCATCCGTCCATGTCCTGCGGATGCGACGCCGCGAGATGCTGGATCTTGCCTAGTGCGCCCTTCTCGTACATCTCCTTGATGAACAGGAACTCGCGGGAGTAGACGACCGTTTCGGCCATCATGTACTTCTTGCCCGTCGTCGCGACGAGTTCGCAGATCTGGTCGCATTCCTCGATCGTCGTCGCCATCGGGACGGTGCACATGACATGCTTCCCGGCCTTGAGCGCCTGCATCGACATCCAGGCATGGTCCGGGATGGGCGAGTTGATGTGCACGAAGTCGACCTTCGGGTCGGCCAGCACTTCTTCGTATTTCGTATACCGCGTGCCAATGCCAAACCGGTCGCCAACGTGGTTCAGCTTCTCGACATTCCGCTGGCAGATCGCATGGACGTTCGCGTTCGGATGCGCCTGATAGATGGGAATGAACTCGGCCCCGAACCCCAAACCAACCATGGCCACATTGACAGTTTTCTGTGCGGACATCTGCGGAACTCTCCTGGATACATCAATTAGGGCGGCTCGAACGGGTCGCTCGCCCTAAAGCCTGACTTGCAGGCACGCGATCGTCAAACATCCCGACCGTGGTTCCGGTCGGGTGGAATCGCCGATTTCCTAGCGACCGTCCTGATCGTGCGTGATCGTGGGAGCCGGAAGGGTTAGCGCCCGGAAGCGGAGCGATTCCCGCTGACGCCCACCCCGGAAACAATCCAACCGAACGACCCCCTATCGAGTCGCCAAGTCCGCCGGACGTCTCGGGCTGGCGCGCAGGGCCGGCGCCTCCGGTTAAAAGGAGCATCCCGGCAGGTGAAGTTTGACGTAACACCCTGTCTTCATAGAGATTTACGTGCATCTTCTCCGGAATCTGCCGTTGTCGGGACCGGTGGCTGCGCGGTAGAATCTCGCGCAAGGACTGGTAGACGCAGTTTCGTGCGTCGTCGTCGTGATCAGGGAGGATGTCATGCAGATCAACGGAGTCGGTGGAGCGGGGGCGGCGTGGTCGGTCGGTGCGAATCGACCAGCGGCTGCGCCCGAACCCACGGCAAAAGCCGAATCAGTCATGTCCCCAACGGATGAAGTCGAAATCTCGAGCCTGGGCCAGATGCTGGACGATGCCTCGCGAACCGGTGCGATGCGCGAGCAGCGGCTGGCACAGATCAAGTCGGCCATTGAAGCAGGAACCTACGAAACCCCCGAAAAGCTCGAGGCCGCGGTCTCCCGGCTGATCGACGGGGTGAATCTGGATGAGTTGCGGTAGAGTTTGAAGTGCGGTTTCGAATGAAGTGGGCTGTCGCGAATCGGGTCGACGACGGTCACAGACATCAACTGTGGAGACGAGCGACTGCCCGCGGGGAAGATTCTCCGACGGGCGCGACGTCCGCAGGGAGGTTGGGTTGTGAGTACGGTTTCCGACGTCAGTTCCGGCAGCGATGTCAACCTCGGCCATATCGCCGTGTCGGCCAAGCCGCTGGACAAGTTTCGCGAGTTCCTCACGCTGCGTGGCAAACGCCTGACGCCAGAACGCTCGCTGATTGTCGAAGAGGTGTTTTCGAACCACGAGCATTTCGATACCGACCAGCTCGTGGCCCGGCTCGCCAACCGGCAGGACGGCCGGTCCGTCAGCCGCTCGACCGTTTATCGACGACTGACGGAAATGGTCGAAGCGGGCCTGCTCCGTAAAGTCGCCCGCCATCAGGACCGCGAGGTCTACGAGCACGACTACGGCTACCCGCAGCATGACCATTTCATCTGCAAGAAATGCGGTTCGCTGACCGAGTTCGAGAACGACGGAATCTCCCGCGCCCTCGAGCAGGTCGCCCAGCAGTTTGGCTTCCGGATGGAAGGCCACCGTCTGGAGGTCTACGGACTGTGCGACGCCTGCGCCCGTGCTCCACGAGCACGCCATCGCAAACTCGACATGGTCTAACGCGCCGTCACCGAGGAGGTTGTGCCGCGGCAATCGAGATCGCCTTGGCGATCGACAGAGTAGCGGAACTCGTGAGAGTTCCATCACGCAGCGAATCGTCTGGTTGTGGCTGACTCTGGATTGGGCTGCCTTGCCTTGGGACCCCACAAAAACTCACGGTGGGCTATCGCAGGATCGCACTCTCTCCGGTAAAACCTGTAGGTCTGGACACCCCGTCCAGAACATGCGGTTTGAGACAGGCAGTCAGAGCGCGAGCGACCACTCGTGGATTCCGGGTCGCTCGCAACGAACGAGAACGCCCCGGGTTCGAGGGGCGTCAGCCAACATTCGCTCTTCCTCACGTCGCAGGGTTCAAAACCACAGGTTAAAGAGAATCGCACCAGGCCGCTTGGCGAAATTGGCAGACGCGCCAGACTTAGGATCTGGTGCCGCAAGGCGTCGGGGTTCGAGTCCCCGAGCGGCCATCTTGAGAAGCGGAAACCCCGTGATTTACGGGGTTTTCTGCATTTTGTGGAGCCGCAGACGACTCGGGACCATCTGTTTCCACCAATGCTTCGAGCGCGGATGGGAGCGTCCTTGCGACGCTGGTCCGTTGGGCGGCGCGGTCTCGCGAGCGTCAATGAAGATTCTTCGAAGAATCGGCCAGTTCCGGCGGGATTAACCGTCGTGGGATTGTTGGTGCCTTCGCCGGTCGATGAGGATGCATCAGCGGCGAGTCGGACGTCGTCGGGCGTGTTGAGACGCATCGACACACAGCGTGCTCTCCCGCAAGTTCGGGATGAGGCGGCGTCCGCGGCGCGACGGGGAGACCCACATGCAACGAGTTCGTCAATTCCGACCCTCAAACCGTCTGCGCCGCGGACTGGGACGCATCGAGGTGGCGCTCATGCTGGGGGGGCTCGCCTGCCTGCTGCTCTTGCTGGTCCCGCTCGTGGTGTGGAGTCGCGAACAGGCACGATTTGCACAGTGCCAGGGAAACTTGAAGACCATCGGCATCTCGATGCACACGTTCGCGACGACGGATCCGGAAGAACGGTTCCTCACCGGCGCACCAAGTTTCGAACTGGACGGCTGCCCGGACACTTACGGATGGCCGGCGGACATGGTGGTGATCGGGGCAGGACGCGCCGATGAGCTGCTTTGCCCCACAAATCGGATTCAGGGAACCGAGTGGCTGCAACAGGCTTTGACCGGCGATGAATCGAAGGTTCCGGAGGAACGCCGAGCCAAGGGTGTCTGTGCGAAGCTTTCGCCCGTTTCGACGACCGCAACGATTCCGGAGATCGAATTGCGTCGGGTCCTGGTGCGGGACGCGCTCAGCCTGAAGAGTGCCAACACCAACTACGCGTGCAGTTGGTTCGCCGCACGCAGCGGGCCAAATGTTTTCACCAAGGAATCGAATCGCAATGTTCAGGTCGCCTGGGTCCAGGCCGGACCGTACCGCCAGATCAGTTCCAATGTTAAAGGCCCGCTCAGACGGCGTACTGTGGATGAATCGGACTTTCCGTCGAACTCCATTCCGTTGCTGGGTGATGGTGCGCCCGCGTTTGGATCGTCGAGCATGCTCCCGGTTTCGGTGCAATGGGCGCGGGGAAGCCTGCCAGTGGGCGCCCCACTCGCCGCCGCCTTTGGTGCCGGACCGGCGTTTGTTCCGTCGAGCCGGAAAGCATTGTCCCCCGCGATCGCGTCAGTCGACACAACGTCGCTCAACCCGACGAGTTTTCCTCCGCAGGGTGTAGAGGCAACGCTCTCGGGGAGGGACCCCTGGTTGCCGTCGACGTCCTATGGAACGGTTGGCCCTCGGTTTATCGCCCAGGACACGCGTCATTGGCGGGCCACCCATGGGAAAAAGGCCAACCTGCTGATGTTGGATGCGAGCGTCCGCGCGCTCGACGACTTGAACGGCGACGGCTTCTTCAATCCTGGTTTCCCGCGCCCGACCGGCCTCGACGACGCAGCGATCG
>JAIXZD010000080.1 GCA_027489895.1 Planctomycetaceae bacterium | reverse complement strand
GGGCGAAGATGCCGCCGACCCAAGCGAATGGAATTCCGGTAAACACCCGCAAGGCGTCCACGATGTTGTGGTACGTCATGTAGAGCAGGATGAAGATCAGCACGAGGGCCAAGGGGACGACGATCATCAGGCGGGTTTGTGCCCGTTGCAGATTCTCGAACTGTCCCCCGTACTCCACGCGATACCGTGCGGACGGCAAGGCGACCTTGTCTGCAATTTTCGTCCGCGCCTCCGCAACAAAACTCCCCAGGTCGCGTCCGCGCACGTTGGCCGTGATCGTGATTCGTCGCTGGCCCCATTCCCGCGTGATCGTGGACGGCCCCTCGACAATTTCCACCGAGGCGAGCCGAGACAATGGAATCCGCTCCCCTTTGGGAGTCGAGATCAACAGGTTGCCGATGGACTGCGGGCTTTCCCGGAACTGCTCTGGAAGCCGCACGATTAGTGGGAAGCGAAGCTGTCCCTCGACGATTTCGCCTACCGGCTTACTGCCAATGGACTCGACGAGGTCAAGCACTTCCTGCGTCGCGACGCCGTAACGGGCGATCTGATCCTGATTCACCTTGATCTGCAACATCGGCTGTCCGGTCACCTGCTCCACGGCCACGTCGGCGGCTCCGTTGATGGAGTTCAGCACCCGCTCAATTTCCTGGGCCTTGCTGACGAGCACGGTGAAATCGTCGCCAAAGAGCTTCACCCCCAAGTCGGCCCGGACGCCGGAGACCATCTCGTTAATGCGCATCTCGATGGGTTGCGAATAGGCCAGCCGCTGCCCCGGCATGTCCCGCAGAGCTTTGTCGATCAGCTCGGTGAGTTCCGCCTGCGTTTTTGCCTTCTTCCATTGTGAGCGCGGCCTGAGGGTGATGAATGTATCCGTCAGTTCGACACCCATCGGATCGGTGGCAACCTCCGCCGTGCCGATGCGGCTCCAGACGTTCTCGACTTCGTCGGGGAATGTCGAGAGGATCACCTTCTCCATCTCGGTGTTGTAACGGACCGATTCGCTGAGATCGGTTCCGGCCAATCGGACGACTCCGATGGCGATGGCTCCTTCCGAAAGGCGGGGCACGAACTCGGAACCCAGATTGGGAGCGATCATCCCGAACGCCAGAATCAGCACACTGGCGGCGAAGCCCATCACGGCCAGCTTATGGTGCATGGCAAACTGCAGAATTGGGTAGTGAATCGCATGGGCCACCCGCATCAGGAACGGCTCGTGTTCCTCGACTTTCTTCGGGAGCAGGAGGCTCGCAAGCACTGGCATCAGTGTCAGCGACAAAACCATCGATCCCATCAGGGCGAAGATGACCGTCAGGGCCATCGGGCGGAACATTTTGCCTTCGATCCCTTCCAGCGTCAGGATCGGCAGGTAGACAATCATGATGATCAGTTCGCCGAACATCGTCGGCTTACGCACTTCCACGGCGGCGTCCCGGATGATGTCCAACCGGCTCTTACCGCTGTTGGAATCGTGAGCCAGGTGGCGCACGCAGTTCTCGATCATCACCACCGAGCTGTCGACCACGAGGCCGAAGTCAATCGCCCCCAGGCTCAGCAGGCTGGCCGCAATGCCAAAGCGGTACATCCCCATGAAGGCGAACAACATGGACAGCGGAATGGCCAGGGCCACGATGGCGGCAGCCCGCAGATTGCCAAGAAATGCGAACAGCACCGCGATGACGAGCAAACCTCCTTCGAAAAGATTCTTCCGCACAGTGTCGATCACGTGGTCCACGAGTTGCGTGCGGTCGTAGACCGGCTTGACCTGGACGTTGGGCGGCAGGTTCGCCTCCAGGGACTTCAGCTTCCCCTTCATGGCCCAGGTGACTTCGTGGCTATTCTCGCCCATCAGCATGAAGCCCAGGCCGAGGACGACTTCTCCTTGGCCATTGGCCGTGACGGCCCCACGGCGAATCTCGTGTCCGATGACTACCTCGCCGACATCCGCAACCCGGATTGGCACGCCATCCTTGGCATCGATGACAATCTGCCGGATCTGTTCGATGTTCGTTGTGCGCCCGAGCCCTTGTACGAGCAACATGCCGCTCGGCTGGCTGATGTTGCCGCCGCCGACATTGAAGTTGTTCTTCTGGACGGCCTGAACCACCTGATCAAACGTCAGACCATGTTTAATGATGCGGTCGGGGTTCAGGCGGATCTGGTACTGCTTGACAAAACCACCCCAACTGTTGATTTCCGCCGTGCCGGGGACGGTTTTCATCGGTGGTTTGACAACCCAATCATGGATCGTCCGAAGTTCCGTGACATCCGTCCCCTGGCCGGTGACAATGTAGTGGAACACTTCGCCCAGCCCCGTCGCGACCGGTCCCATTTTGGGCCGCTCAATCCCTTGCGGCATTTCGACCGAGCCCAGCCGTTCGTTGATCAGTTGGCGGGCAAAGTAGATGTCGACTCCGTCCTTGAAGACGACCACCACCTGCGACAGTCCGAATTTCGAGATGGAGCGAAGCTGCTCCAGGTCAGGCAAGCCGCTGATCGCCTGCTCGATGGGGAAGGTGATCTGCCGCTCGACTTCTTCGGGGCTGAGGGCCGGCGCAACCGTATTGATCTGCACCTGTACCGGCGTGGTGTCCGGGAAGGCGTCGATGTCGAGATGTTGCAGCGCGAACACGCCTGCAACACCCGCAGCCAACACGCTCAGGATGACCAGCGCGCGGTTGTGCAGTGAGAAGTCAATGATGCGATTGAGGAAGTCCATTTCGAGTCGCAGCCCCTTCGCTTAGTGTTCGTGACAGCCGCAACCTGCACCGAGGTTGCTGCGAAGGAGTTGGGCCAGCAAGACGTTGCTGCCCTTGGAAGCAATTACTTCGCCCGGCAACACGCCGGCCAGAAGCTCGATGTACTGCCCATCCCGTGCTCCCAGACGGACCTGCCGCACGTGGAAGAACTTGGGCGAGCCCTCATCGAAGTAGTTCTTATCCCGCACAAAGACGAAGGACGCGTCGGGCGTCGATTGCACGGCGTCACGCGGCACCACGATGGCGTTGGGCTCCTCGCGGAGAACGATCCGACCTGCGCCAAATGTCTTGTCCTGGAGCGCCCCATCTTCGTTCGCGATCACGACTCGCACCTGCATCGTCCGAGTCTGCTCATCGAAGGCAGGACTGATCCACGAAACTTGGCCTGCGACGTCCTGGTCGCCATTGTCGGAGTGAAACTTGACTGTCTGACCGCGATGAACATGCCGGGCGTCTTCCTGACGCACATTGAGAATCAGCCACATTCGTCGGGGATCACTGACGGTAAACAGCGTCTTCGACGTATCGACGACCTCTCCGGCCACGACCTGCGACGCCACCAGCACTCCGTCATACGTGGCGCGCACCGGGATCAGGTTCGCCGTCTTTGTGCCCGCCGGAAGCAGTGCGAGCGCATTCTTGGGCACTCCGAGAAACCGCAGTTCGTCAGCGAGGGCCCGAGAAGCGCGGTCTTCCAGTCCTTCCGGCAGGTCAAAGCCCAAGTTCGCGAGCGATTGACGAGTGGCGATGAGGCCCACCTCAGCCTCCTGCAGTGCGGATTCGGCTTCGATCAGGGCTTTCTGAGGCAGCGCTCCGTTGGTCGCAATTGGCCGCAGACGCTCGACAGTGGTCTTTCGCAATTGGTGCTGCACCACCGCCTGAAGAAACTGTGACTTGGCTTGTCCCACCTGGGAAGCATCGACCAATGCCAAGATGTCGCCCGCGGCAACTTCATCCCCTACCGTTTTGAAGACGGCCGCCACGCTGCCGGGAACCCGCGTCGAGAGATGTCCCACACGGGTCGGGTCGAACATTAACTCTCCGTTGGCGGTGATCACATCCAGCATGGGACGTTCCTGGACCACGTCCACGTCGACACCAGCCTTTGTGACACTCTCGGCAGACGAGAATTGCACGCGGCTGGTATGCATCGTATTGCGGCTGTTGTTTTCCGGCCGTGCCACCAGCGCGATCGCTTGAGCCGTGTTGTACTTCGGCAGCTGTGGTTCTCCCTTCACCTGTGCGAGTTCCGGGTGATGAATCACACATTCGGCGACTCCGTGCTCTCTGCAAAAGCCCTTCGGCTTCAGTTTGGGCAGAAGTTCGGTGCGACATTCAATGCACGAGGACTCTGGGACCAGGTGCTCTGCGCACCAATCATCCACAGGGGCGGTGGCCGTCCCCATGAGGGCGGACATCTTCGGCAGTTTCCATTCCGTGTGATGACCAACGTACATCACGCCGCCGAGAATCGAGAACACGACCAGATTCGGAACAGCATTGAGGCCCACGACCCACCAGGGACGCCTGGGCTTGGCGACCAGCGGCGATTCAATAGGCTCAGGCGCGGCCACCGGACGCACCGGGGCCGTAGCGGTTGCTGTCATTCGACTCTCCCATGACCGAAGGGTGATGCCTCGATCTGCTCTCACGCGAGCGGGCGCTCGCGGAACAAGATCAAAGGCGTGGCGAAACCAAGTCGTATGAGGACAGTCGAAAGAGACCATCAACTCACGACGACAACGCCGGAGAGAGAGGCTGCTCTAGCAGCGAATGACGACCGTGGAAATAACGGTCAGCGCGAAATCCGGGACCACAGGTGGTTCGAACCAGCGCAGGTGAGGCGAAGGCGCGACCGCTGCGTTGCTGCCGACCAAGGCAGGCAGCCAAGCGATAAGGAGAGAATACCGCTCGATGGATTCATTGATCGTGGAACGAGCGATGGTGGTGGGCTGGCTGGAAGAAACCATGAGCGGGATGTGCGTACATCCACAAGGATCACCAGCGACTGAGCTTTGGGCATCTGGCTCAGTTGATTCTTCTTCGCAATGCTCGCAGCACTTCTCAGAAACCGCGTCCCCAGCGTGCTCATCACAGCAGGCTTCGGGCACCCCTTCGCTGTGCTCTTGACAGCAGGTACAGGACTCCGGACCCGCGTCAATGCAGCAGTACGAGCCATCGTTGCTGATGCATAAATGCAGCGATTCGCAAGTCCCCGTAAGGAGTTGCGTCGCCATCAGCATCAGGATGAGCAACGATTTGGCCATCAGAACTTCCGTCCGGTCACAATCTCCATAATCTGTCGATTTTATCGACCAACGATCATGCCGTCCATGACAAATTCGACGGTTTGATTCAAGTCGCCGAGGTCGCACGCGATAGACGCAGTGCATTAACAGGCTGTGCCACCTGGAACCCGTCCGGCCACCTTCAACAGATCAGCCTTCACATAGACGATCAGGTTCTCGCGGTGCCATTCGCTCGGGAAGAAGTTCTTGAGGCGATTGGCCTGGAACCGCACGGGGCAGTCGATGAAGCGGTTCTGGTCGGCGCGGGTGTAGTACCAGAACGAGTTCGAGTTCCAGAACGAGACGTGCGTCGGGTCTTGGAACGCGCCGCGGCCGTCGGTGCTGGGCGTCTGCGACAGGAGCCAGCCCTGCGGGGCCAGGCAGCGATGGAGTTCCTTCATCGTGTGGATCGGGTCGCGGAGATGTTCGAGCGCGTCATGCGCCCGGAACACGCCGACCTCGCCGTCGCCAAACGGCCAGCGCTCATTGAGGTCGGCGGCAATCCGGCCGCCGTGCAGATCGACCGACTCGTAACCGGGAGCCGAGTTGATCCCTCCGCAGAGGTCGATCTTCCGCAGGCCGTTCTGGTCGCACCAGCGTTCGACGAGCGGATAGATGTATTGGTCGTGCAGGGCCAACGTCTCGGTCTGGATGAAATCGTTCTGCTCGCCCCGGCAAGTGTTGCCGGCATGGACGTGGTAGACGTACAGGCAACGGTCGATGTGCTTCACGCGGCCGTGGATGTACGTCCGACTGAGGATGTCCTGGTCGTCGAGAATCGCCCGCGACGAATCGTGGCCACCGATCCGACGGTAGAAATCCGACCGCCAGGCCCGGACGTGATTCGGCGCGAACCAGATCTTCGAGAACGACGCCGGGGATGGATCGAACGCCACGCACTCCCACTGTGATTGGCCGTCCCCGGCGAACGGCCGATACCGCCAGCCGAACCGCTCGTCGTACCGCCACGGTTTGCCGTCGTTGATCTCGCAGCAGTTCGAATACGCGAAGTCGATCCGCGGGTCGGCGAACGCCGCCGCCAGTTCCGCCACGCAATCCGGCGTCAATTCGTCGTCGTGGTCGACCTCGACCAGTACGTCGCCCCGGCAGGCCAGGCATGCGAACCGTTTCAGTTCGCCGATGTTCTGGGTCTGGCCGGCGTAGGGGACAATCCGCGCCTGCGGGAGATCGACGCGGACCTCACCGGCGTTGCCGTTGGGGACGATGACCCACTCGAATTCGACGCAGGTCTGCCGCGCCACTGACCGAGCTAACCTGTCGAAGAATTGCGGATTGTGGGTCGGCGTGAACAGCGAAATCAACATTTGGATTGGTCCCAGAAGGAATTGTTGCGAAGCATCTGCTCGCGGGTTTTGCGCGGGAACCGGACGCCACGGCTCCCCGCCCGAACTCCGCTGACCGTGACGATGACGAACGGCGGCAAGTCGCCTTCAATCCGAATGGTGACCGTATCCCCAGCGATGGCAGCACCGATCGCTGCCGGCGTCGGCGCGGACACGGAGATCACGTCGAGGCTCTCCGGCTCGCAGACGCCGACGAACATGGGATCGAGCCGGGCTGTGGTAACGGGGCCGGTGACCGGGACACGGACTACGTCCTCGAACCGCACGTCGGGCGACTCGACGCAGAACAACGCGACGAAGTCGTCCTGGTGGGGAACAATGGCCATCTTCATACCGGGCGCGCCTTGCGGCCCCTGGGGGCCTTGCGTCCCGAACCCCATTGGCCCCTGGGCTCCTTGCGGACCTTGAGCGCCTTGCATCCCCGGCATTCCCGGCGCACCCTGTGGGCCTTGTGATCCGGTGCCCTGACTACCCGGAACGCCTTGTGGCCCCTGGCTCCCTTGGGGGCCTTGCATTCCCGGCGATCCGGGTGCGCCTTGAGGCCCCTGTGATCCCGTGCCTTGGGAACCGGGAACTCCCTGTGGTCCCTGCACTCCTTGAGGGCCTTGAGAACCAGTCCCTTGCGAACCGGGTGCGCCCTGCGGGCCTTGAGTCCCCTGTGGTCCTTGCGAACCGTTCCCTTGGCTGCCTTGGGCACCCTGCGGTCCCTGCATCCCTTGCGAACCTTGAGCGCCTTGTGGTCCTTGGCTTCCGGTTCCTTGAGAACCCGGCGCACCTTGTGGCCCCTGAGCTCCTTGCGGGCCTTGGCTGCCGGAACCTTGAGAGCCAGTCGCTCCCTGAGATCCCTGAGGACCTTGCGTCCCTTGTGGTCCCTGCGAACCCGATCCCTGACTGCCCTGTGCCCCTTGACTGCCTTGGGAACCCTGAGGGCCTTGTGCGCCCTGAACGCCTTGCGAACCTTGGCTTCCTTGAGTTCCCTGCGAACCTTGAGCGCCTTGCTGTCCCTGATATCCCTGCGAACCTTGAACTCCCTGGTAGCCTTGCGGCCCTTGTGCGCCTTGCGCTCCCTGCGATCCTTGATACCCTTGGTATCCCTGTGGTCCCTGATATCCCTCGTACCCTTGATATCCCTGCGGACCGGCTGGACCTTGGTAGCCTTGGTATCCCTGATAGCCTTGATACCCTTGCGGTCCTTGGTATCCCGTCGATCCCTGGTATCCATCGACGCCCTGGTAGCCTTGATACCCTTGGGCTCCCTGATCGCCTTGCGGACCTTGTTCGCCCTGCGCACCGCAGTTGTCTTTGACCCACTGGCAGTCGATGTCGAGCTGACAGTTGCTGCCGATGACGAGGCCGTTGCCCGCCAACTCATCGTGGGCCACTTCCAGCGCCGAGCCGTTCCACCACAGACCGCAGCCGACGGGAGCCTGGCTCCAATCGACGTTGAGGGCGCAGCCGCCGCCGGCCGTCAGGCCATCGCCCGCGAGGTCGGACGGGTTCACTTCGACGGCGTCGCCGCTGCCGAGCCGCAAGCCGCAACCGACCGCCACGTCAATCGCGCAGCCACTCCCAATGACAAGTCCCCGGCCCGCGATCTCGTCATGAGCGACTTCGAGCGCTGAGCCGTTCCACCAGACGCCGCACCCGACTGGTAACTGGCTCCAGTCGACGTTCAAGGCGCAACCGCCACCGGCCACGAGACCGTTGCCCGCGATATCGGCTGGGTTGACCTCAATGGCATCACCGGAACCAAATCGCAGCCCGCACCCGACCGACACGTCGATGGCACAGTTGTTCCCAATCACGAGGCCGCGTCCGGCCAACTCGTCATGGGCGACTTCCAGTTGATCGCCGTTCCACCAGAGTCCACACCCCAGCGTGATGCAGTTCGCTTTGATCCAGCTGCAGTCCAAGTCCAGCGCGCAGTTGCTGCCGATGACGAGGCCGTTCCCCGCCAACTCATCATGCGCGACTTCCAGCTGGCCGCCGTTCCACCACAGACCGCAGCCCGTCGTAATGCAGTTCGTCTTGATCCAATTGCAGTCGACGTCGAGAGCGCAGTTGCTGCCAATCACCAGCCCGTTGCCGGCCAACTCGTCATGGGCCACTTCGAGCAGATCCCCGTTCCACCAGATGCCACAACCGGGGGTGATACAGTCCTTGATCGTCTGGCAGTCGATGCAGTTGGTCTTGATCCAATTGCAGTCCACGTCGATGGCACAATTGTCCCCGATGACGAGACCATTCCCTGCCAGCTCGTCATGCGCGACTTCAAGCTGGTCCCCATTCCACCAGAGACCGCACCCCGGCTTCACACACTCCGTTTTGATCCAGTTGCAGTCCACATCAATGGCGCAGAAGTCGCCAATCACCAGACCGTTTCCGGCGAGTTCGTCGTGGGCGACTTCCAGCTCATCCCCGTTCCACCAGAGACCGCAGCCGGGCTTCACGCATTCGGTCTTGATCCAATTGCAGTCGACATCGATTTCGCAGTTATCCCCGATGACGAGTCCATTCCCCGCCAACTCGTCGTGCGCGACCTCGACCTTGCCGCCGTTGATCCAGATGCCGCAGCCGGGATCGACCGCCAGACCACATTCGCCTTCCGTCTTCAGTCCGGACTTGGCGAGGTCATCCGCTTTGACGCTGACTTCCGT
>JAIXZD010000516.1 GCA_027489895.1 Planctomycetaceae bacterium | reverse complement strand
TCGGGAACGTGCCTCACCGTGGCTGGCTCGTCGCAGGCCTCGCGACGGTTGTCTTCGCGGGCATCACCGTCTGGCAGACCGGATTCTGGATGAATAGCGAACGCCTCTTCGCCCGTAGTCTCGAAGTGACCACGAACAATCACCTGGCTCACTTCCTGTACGCTGAGCGACTGCGAAAAGACAAAACGCGACAGGACGAGGCACTCTGGCATTTCAAACGGGCCGCGGCGCTCGATACGGTGTGTGTCGACGGCGCCAAAGCCTGGGTAACCATCGGCCGCGACCACGAAACCCGCGGGGAGCTTGCAGAGGCCGAGGCCTGCTATCGCCGTGCGATTGCCCAGGTGCCAAGGCTCGCCGCTGGATTGGAAGGGCTCGCGGCACTGTTGATTCGCCGCCAGCAACTGGATGAAGGGATCGCCCTGCTCGAGCAGGCCACGCAGTCCGAACCGGACTTCTTCATCGCGCATTTCAGCCTGGGTATGGCACTGATGATGAAGGGCGATCTCGACCGCTGCGAAGACGAGGTCGAAATGGCTTTTGAGCTGAATCCCGAATTCACGCAGGCCCGTGAAGTGCTCGACAACCTGCGTCGCGCTCGGGCAAGCGGTCAACTGCCTCCCCGCAAGTCGCGCTGAGCGTCTGGTCTTCGCTGCGATCAAGTTGACCCGAGCCGAGAGACGACCAAGGCATGTGTCTTGCGTGCACTGGGCGTGTGTCATGCTTGCACCGTTTCGGGGCAAGCATGCCAACCGGGGAACGCCATGCCCCCTCACCAGAACCACGCGTTCCCTGCGGGTCGTCCGTACTGCTCACGTCGCCAGGCGTGACGGTTCCTTGAGGTACATCATCAGCACGGCGATGTCGGCTGGGGTGATGCCGCTGATTCGACCGGCCTGTCCCAGATTCCTCGGCTGAATCGCCGCCAGTTTCTGCCGCGCTTCGGCTCTGAGCTGTGGCACCGCCAGAAAATTGAACCAGTCGGGAATCGCCGTTCCCTGAACCTGCTCGGCCCGGGCCACCCCGGCCGCCTGCCGTTTGATGTACCCGGAATACTTCGTCTCGATCGTCACCTGTCTGGCGGCGAGTGGCGGGATGTTCAGCGCCTGAAGTTCGGGCGACAGCGCCAGCAGTTCGTCCCACGTGGTTTCCGGGCGGCGCAGAATGGCGTCGAGCGTCACCCCGTCGTGGCGACGGTTGAGCAGCAGGTCTTCCGCCTGGGCAATCGCGGCTTCATGCGCGGTGAGCCGGTCGTGCCGGGCGGTTGTTGCGAGGCCCATCTTCCAGCCGATCGGCGTCAGGCGACGGTCGGCGTTGTCCTGCCGCAGCAGCAGCCGATACTCGGCCCGCGACGTAAACATCCGATACGGCTCGTCGACCCCCTTGGTCACCAGATCATCAATGAGCACGCCGAGGTACGCCTGGCTGCGATCGAGTAGAAACGGCGGATCACCACGCAGCTTGAGGGCCGCATTCACCCCGGCCCACAGCCCCTGTCCTGCCGCCTCTTCGTAGCCAGTCGTCCCGTTGATCTGACCGGCGAAGTAGAGGCCTGGCACGCGCTTGGTTTCCAGCGTCGCCTGAAGCTGGGTCGGCGGGGCGAAGTCGTACTCGACGGCGTAGCCATAGCGCATCACCTCGGCCCGTTCCAGCCCCGGAATCATCCGGAGAAACTGGTCCTGCACGTCGCGCGGCAGGCTGGTCGAGATGCCGTTGCAGTAATACTCGAGCGTGTTCCGGCCTTCCGGTTCGAGGAAGACATGATGCCCAGACTGCTCGGCGAACCGCACGACCTTGTCTTCGATCGACGGGCAGTAGCGCGGGCCGCGCGATTGAATCTGGCCGCTGTACATCGGCGCGCGATGCAGATTGGCACGGATCAGGTCGTGCACACTGGCGTTGGTCGACGTGAGGTAACAGTCGAGCTGTGGTTCGGGAAGGCGATCGGTGAGATAGGAAAACGGTTCTGGATCGGCATCGCCCGGCTGCCGTTCGCAGGCCGCGAAGTCGATTGTCCGTCCGTTGAGGCGACAGGGCGTCCCCGTCTTGAACCGCGCGAGCTCAAACCCGAGGCGTTTCAGCGCGTCGGAGAGCGTGCCGGTGGTTCCCTCGCCGGCGCGGCCGCCCGCGGTCTTCGCTTCGCCCGTATGCATCACCGCTTGCAGGAACGTGCCCGTCGTCACGATCACCGCGCGGGCGAGGTAGATCGCTTCACCCCGCACGAGTACTCCGGAGATCTGACCGGCCGCATCGGTCTCGAGGCCTTCAACCAGTTCCTGCCGGAGCGACAGGTTCGGCTGCGATTCGACCACGTGCTTGAGGTAGAACTGGTACGCCTTCTTGTCGGCTTGAGCGCGGGGCGAATGCATGGCCGGGCCTTTGGTCCGGTTGAGCATGCGGAACTGGATGCCGGTCGCGTCGATCGCCCGCCCCATCTCGCCGCCCAGCGCGTCGATCTCGCGAACGATCTGCCCCTTGGCGATCCCGCCAATCGCGGGATTGCAGCTCATCGCGCCGACGGTGTCGCAGCTCATCGTGAGGAGCGCGGTCTTCGCCCCCAGCCGCGCGGCCGCCAGCGCCGCCTCGACACCCGCGTGCCCGGCCCCGATGACCACCACATCAAATTCGTACCGGCACCGCGACGCCATGGTCCCCACCAATCACCCAATCAATCTGAAATCTTCGAAGTCCACTCTCTGTCACGCTCGGTTGCCTTCTCCGAACCCACGCTCCGAAAACCAGTCTACGCGGGGCCGAGACACCCGTGAAGATGCCGACGAAGATCGATCCAGATTACCTGCCGTCGCAAAATTCGGAACGTCGATCACACACCAGGGGAGCCGGAAGCGTGAGCGCCCGGAGGGAGATGCAACGCGTCCCCACCACATGTCGCGACTATTGAGGACTGCTTTCCGAGACAGGTTGTTCCGTCGCAGGGACAACCGTCAGCGTCCCATTCATCACCAGCGAATGGCCCGGAAACGTACACAGGTAGGGATACCGTCCCGGCTCTTTGGGAACGCGAAAGTAAATCGCGAAACTCTGCCCCGGGTCGACCACATCGGTGTACGCCAGCACGGAAGGATGCGTAGGGACGTAATGCCGGATCCAGGCATCGGGGTCGGCGATCAGGCGCTGCGACACGGCCGCGATCATCCCCAGTTCGCCCGGCTTCACCAGGACAAAGTTGTGCGGGACCGAGTCGACATTCTTGAGCGTGAACAGCACCGCTTCGCCGGCCGTGAACGTCAGCTCGCGCTGCGCGAACGAGAGGTTCAGACCCGTTTCCAGCGTGACCGCTCGGGCACCCGAGATCGGACGAATGTGCGGGTTCTTGACGACTTTGGTCGCCAGGGCCACGTCGCCCCAAAGCGGCGGCTGGCCCACCGTTTTGACGATCGGCGCATACCCTTCAAAGCCAGTGAAGGGGACATCGAGCGCGTGCACGGTCGCGAACAGATCGCAGGCGTCGTCCGTCCCCGAGAGCAACCGCAGGTGCAGCTGGCTGACGGGCTGCAGATCGGGGATCTCCAGGAACAGCGACTTGCCACCCGGAAGAACGTGGGCCGAGGTGATGACCAGGTGGTCGTGCCCGCTCACGCCGCGATGCCGCGTCGACAGTTCGGGCGAGCCATAAGCCCGGCTATAGCGATAGTTCCAGACTTGGGCAAAATGAAACGCGGGACAGGCCGCGGTCTCGGGATCGAGCGGCTCGATGAACTCGACCACGATTCCGTTCTGATGCGCCCGCCACCCCACGGGCACCTGCAGTCGCCCCCCCGTGTAACGAACCCGCTGAAAGCAACCATCCTCGGGCGTGTACGACCCCCACCCCTGGCAACCGGAGACGTAGAGCTGTCCGTCCTGAGGAGAAAATCGCCCGCGATGCGCCCCCGATTGAAAATCGCCCGGCAGCGGCACAATCGCCCCCTGCGTCTGCCCGTTGACCTCATCGCGCAGCAGCAGATGGTGCGTCCCCGTCCCCCACGAGAGATGAATCATCCGCCGGGAGAGCGGCCCCCACGTGTCGGTCGCGGCCCAGACCTGTCCCCCAGCCGAGTTATCCAATCCTCGCGGCAGATAGACCAGAGGCAGCGCGGGCGTCTCGGTATGCCGGGGACCTTCGTAACCGAAATGTGGCACACGCGATCGCGGGATATCGGCCTCGTCGGGCCGCACGAGGCAGATCGTCGAGGCCGGGGTCCAATCTCCTTCCGAACAGGGCACGGTCACAGCGCCATCCGGATACAGACCCACACCATCGGGGTTTCGGAACCCGGTGGCCACAACGCTCGCAGTCGAGCCATCGGCGGAAACTCGGATGAGGCCCTCGTAACCCGAGGCAAAGTAGAACCGGCCCTGCGCATCGCGCTCCAGACCCGTGTTGTAGTCGTGGCCGCCCGGCGAGACGAAAAACGCCTGCGAAAAGCACTCGTAGAAATCGGCCTCGTGGTCGCCATTCAGATCGTGCAACCGGGTGATCTGGTCCCGACAGAGGACATACAGCCCACTCGCATCGGACCAGACGCCCAGCGGTTGATGCAGCCCGGAAGCGAACCGCTTCCACTTGGCCGTGGTCGAAGGAAAGGCAAACTCGGTGACACGCCAGACATCCCCGTGCGCCATCACCACGTAGGCCGCTCCATCCGCCCCGAACGCATGACCCGCGCAAAACACCGGTGCCTTCCACGGATTCTCCTGCGGTAGCGCGATCGTATCGAGCGCATACGGCGCTTCGCTCCCCGGCGTGATCGGGGTCTCGATCACGTCTGGCCACTGGGGTGATCCAGGCTCGGCCCACGCCTTGCGCGGATGTTCGCTTCGCGCCTGACGCGTGATCTCCACGCGACCGGCAACCACCTCGGCCGTATCGATCCATTCGACATCGGCACTCTGGAACGCAGGGACAACCCGCCGACCATGGCGATAGAAGCCTCGGTAAACCGCTCCCTCAGGCAGCGCGGCCACTGCGGCGGCGTCCAGCTCTGGTCCACCCGGACGTGGGGCGCGAATCAGGCCATGCCGATAGTCAGAGACTTCCAGCAGCTTCCCGCTCCAGGCAAGACGGTACTGCCCATTCACCGGATCGAGAGCAATGTTCAGCGGCACGGCCGGTTCCACGGCCTTGGGTTCCGTCTCAGCCGGTTCTGTCTTGGCCGGTTCGTTCACGGCAGCTTCCGCAGCCACGGGATCGGCGACGGACGACTTGGCGACTGTCTCCGCGACCGGATCGACCTGAATACAGATTCCCCGCGTGATCGCCGCGCGGTCGCCGCGGATCACCGTGCACTGGAGCGAACCCATGTCCGACTCCTGCCAGCGGCCATCCTTCCAGACATCCTCGTTCTGGTTGCCCCAATGCCCGAGCGTGCCGCCGTCCAACCCCGGAAACGGGGCCAGCAGCGGAGCGTGATCATGGTTGACTCGAAAGAAGTCGGCCTGTTTCGCATAGAAATCGTAGATGCGGTCCCGGTTGACCGCATGGCTCGCGTTCCGCCACCGGCCCGGATGCAACGGCGCCTTGTCGACGGGGAACGTCGTCGCCACCGGGACATGCGCGCGCGACAGCGACGCCGTCAGCACCTGGGCCGAGGGACCATCGCTCGTCCCCAAGGCCATCAGAAACCGGACCAGATCCGCCTGATCGCCCGCGGACCAGGCATCGATCAGCCCCACCGGCATCAGCGAACCGGCCGGGGCGGTCTCTTCAATCTCTTCCGTTCGAAGCAGAATCTGAGTCCCTGCCCGTGGCTCGCGATACTCGACCGCTTCGGCCGTCATCCCGACCTTGTACAATTGCAACAGTCGACCGTCGGTCGTCTGGACCATGTGTGTCTGATAGGCATCGGCGATCTTTCGATTCGGCCAGAACAGTGCCTCGACGATCTCTTCCGCAGTCCGCTCCTTACCCACGGTCGTCAGGGCCGGCCCGACTCGCCCGCCAATTTCCCCAACCTGATGACAGGCGAGACAGGCCGCCGTGTGCGCGGCGAAGAGCGACATACCAACCTCCACGCGGCCTTGCCTGCGCGCGGCCTGCACCAGTGCGGCCACCCGCTCAGCGGAGAACGCCGGTTCCGCAATCGTGCCCGTGCCAGTGGCCGCTACCGCAGACGGTGGGGCACCAGGGCCGGTTCCCGTGGCAACAGGAGCCGCGGTAGCGAGTCGGGCCGCTTCTACTGCGGAATCGGCTTCCGCGTTGGCCAG
>JAIXZD010000082.1 GCA_027489895.1 Planctomycetaceae bacterium | reverse complement strand
GGCTTTCTAGAAACCGAAGCCACCTACGCCGACTTCATCCTCCAGGCGGAAATCAAAACCAACGGCCCAGGCCTCAATAGCGGCATCTTCTTCCGCGCCCAACCAGGCACGGCCGAAGCGCCCTCGAATGGCTACGAGGCCCAGGTCCACAATCTCTTCAAGGACAACGACCCCACCAAGCCCGCCGACTTCGGCACCGGCGGCATCTACCGCCGCGTTCCCGCGCGGCGGGTTTCAGCAAAAGACGGAGACTGGTTCACGCTGACCGTGGCAGCCCACGGCACGCACATCGCGGCCTGGGTTGATGGTGACCAGGTGACCGACTGGATCGACCCCCGCAAGCCCAACCCCAACCCCCGCGAAGGCAGCACGACCGCCGCCGGCCACTTCAGCCTGCAAGGCCACGACCCCACCACCGACCTCCTCTTCCGCAACCTGCGCGTCGCCGGCAAGTAACGTGCGGGAGCAGAACCCGCGGTGCGTCGTGCGGCTACACCTTCACGAAAATCCGCTGCCGCCACATCCACCAGCACATCAGCCACAGGCATAGCAGCACGGCCACGTTGCTCGTGATCGGAGCGTACGTGCCTTCGAATAGCGACGGCACCAGCGACCACCCCAGCCCCCGGTCGAGCGTCGCCAGGTGCGTCTTAAGCGTTTGTGACCACCACGGCTTGAGCAACTGCGCGAACACATACATCGCGATCGAGTTCATCCCCACGACCATGAACGGAAACGCCCACCCGCGATACCCCCGCACGTCCATCACCCAGTAAAACGCCGCCAGCATCCACAGCGCCCATCCCGTGCTGAAGATCGCCCAGGTGGGAGTCCAGATTCTTTTGACGATCGGGCAGAACGACCAGTCGCAGCCCGCCAGTTTCACCGGCCAGATCGATGTATCCACCGCCATCGAGATGGCAAAGCAGACCACCCCCGCCAGCAGCAGTCGCAAGACCTTGCCCCCAGGCGTCACACTCGATCGCAACAGCGTCCCGGCCATCAACCCGAACAGCATCGTCGCCAAGGATGGCACGAAGTTGAGCGTCTGATACCCCCCCGCGTTGAGCCAGAACGCCTTCCCATTCCATGGCTCATCAGGCCGCGGCGTGACATTCAGCAGCCAACGGTCCACACCCGCTGCCGCGTTCGTATGTTTGTTCCAGCGCCCCGCAAATCCGGTGAACTGGTCGAACTCGACGGCCTCATCCAGTTTTTTCACCTCGGTCGCATACTGCCGGACGAGCGTCTCCGTCTCCGCATCGATCCCCGTCCGCGCGAACCAGCCCCAATACCCGCCCAGAATCACCAGGGCCAGAAGCAACTGCGCCGCCCAATGCCGACCGTTCATCAGATAGAGCAGCGGATACCCCAGCCCAATCTGCGTCAGTACATTCACGTAGGTAAAATTCGTCAGCGGGGCACCGTTCGACGACAGAAAAATGCCCAACAGCACCAGCACGAGCGACCGCCACACGGCATGCAGCCAGCGCCCCAGCGCCGTGCTCCCTTCGGCTGTCCGTTTTGCCGCCGAGAATGGCAGCGACACCCCCACCATGAACATGAACGAAGGCTGGATCAGGTCCCAGAACGCGCAACCCGTCCACGCGACATGGTCGAATTGATAGGCCAGCGTCCTCCAGAGCCACTGGCTCCAGTCTGAAGTCGCCTCTCCCGTCACCAGTTCGGGGTGCTGCCGGACGACCGTCGAGAAGCCAAACCCGCTCGACGCCATCGCCAGCATCACAAACCCGCGGTAGGCATCCAGCGATGCCAGTCGCAGCTGGACCAACTGGGGCTGAGCCAACTGGGGCTGAATTACCGGCGGAGGAGCCATCTGCGGTGTCCCCTCGACCGGCTCCGAGGAAACGGCCAGAGAATACGTGGGGGTTGCAGGTGATGGGGCGAGCGGAATCGGGGCCATCATTCGGCTCCTGGGGGAAGACGGGGCGACACCGTGCGGCTCTCAGCGTGATTCTCGCACGTCTGCTCAGCCTTGCCCCCAGATGCTACCGGGAGCATCGAGGGCGAAGCCAAGAACTCCCGCAAGAAATGAATCAGGGGGCGGTACTCCCACGGCGTTTCGGTCTCTTGATGCAGCGTTTTCAGCGCGGCGATCGCTGTCTCGGAGATCTGTTCCCCTCGGCCCGCATAGGCCGGATCGCAAAAGTAGACGCGGCATCCCAGCGGTCGGCGGTCGCGGGCCGTGCAGAGGCCACGAATCTGAAACGGGCACCCCTCGTCGTTGACGACGGAATCCGCCGGTAACCCCTGAGACAACAGCAGTTCCGCCTCGGTCCGCGACAAAAACAGCGTGTGCCCATACTCCTTGAATCGACAGCAGCGGCCACTCACCTCACACACGGGAGCCGCCTCAGCGACTTCCGCGTCCGCGGCCCGATAGACTGCCATCAGTCGCTCGATGGGAATCGACATCAATGGACCTGCACGCCAATCTGAAGGGGAAACCCGCCCGCTTGCCTCATTGGGCCCGGGGATCACAACGCCCGGAACTCGCCCGAACCGGGTTCTACCAGAACGGTTCACTCGACGCCCGAGACGAACCGGCCGACCGAACCAATCGGCGAGAGTTTTTCCACCGCCCACAGGGTACAATGAGGGAGACGAGTTGAAGGGGACTGCCACCAGGAAGGGAACGCATCATGCCGACCTACGTTTACGCCACCGTCTTGCCCGATGGTTCCGAGGGCGAACGCTTTGAAGTGCTGCAGGGGATCAACGAAGCGCCGCTCGCCGTTCATCCGGAATCGGGTGAGCCGGTCCGCCGCGTCCTGACTGCGGCATTCGCCCCCCGCCCCTGGGGCAAGTACGACAAGAAAACCCAGCTTTCCGACCGCAACATCGAGAAAATGGGCTTCACCAAGTACGTCCGCGGCAAGAACGGCTACGAAAAGACAATGGGCGACGGCCCCGACCTGAAGCCCCGCGACTAAATGGTGCGACACGACTCGAAACGGGGGGCACGTTGGTAACGCGGCGTAGCGGAAATCGTGAGATTTCCGCCGACCGTGAACCCGCTTTGCCGGAAGTCTCACGACTTCCGCTACCCCTGTTCCTTGCGGTATCGCATAACCAGCGTCCGTTGCAAACGCGAGCAGAACTGCCGTTCCCCCTCGGAAACCAGCCGTTTCGGAGCAAATTGCCTGAAACGTGATCCAGAGGGTTGACGGTTCGAGAAGAGTCCTTTAAGATTCCGCCATAACGAACGGGCGTCAGCGACCCCGAACTCAGGTGAGGGGCCGCTTGGTCGTTCGTTTTTGTTCTTTGACAATTCGGTTGGAGTGAGCCTCAAGAGGGCTGCTTCTGCTGTGGTTTGGTTTGGGCCGCAAGGTTTGGATCAAAACGCAGGTGAAGTGGCGTAGAGGTTAGTGCCACGGGAG
>JAIXZD010000463.1 GCA_027489895.1 Planctomycetaceae bacterium | reverse complement strand
GAGCTGGATCGTCTCTGGCGCGACCGGGCCGACTTCAATCTCTCCCGGCTGTTCGTTGGGGCCGAAGGGACGCTGGGGGTCATCACCGAGGCGGTGGTTCATCTGGTCCCGATTCCGAAAGAGCGAGCGGTTGTCGCGCTGGAGTTCGCCACGATCGATGCGGCCCTCGAATGCGTCCCCACGATCCTGGCGACGACACCCAGCGCCGTGGAACTGCTCGATCAAAACATCGTCACGCTTTCGCGGCAGAACCTGAAATACAAGACAGCCCTCGATTTCGTCGCCGGTACGCCAGAAGCGATTCTGATCATCGAATGGAGCGGCGATCGGATCGAGATCGTCCGCGACCTGGAGCTGTTGCTGGAGCAGAAACTCCGGGGAGCGAGCGGCCTGACACAATGGCATCGGGCCGCGACGCCCGAGCAACGCGACGCCCTCTGGAACTGTCGCAAAGCGGGAGCACCGCTATTGCTGAGCATTCCCGGCGCGCGAAAACCGATCGCGTTCGTCGAAGACACCGCGGTCGACCCAGCCAGGCTGCCCGCCTTCACCCGCCGGTTCAAAACCATCCTCGATGAGCACGGGCTCACCGGTGCCTACTACGGTCACGCAAGTGTCGGCTGTCTGCACATCCGGCCCATGGTCGATACGAAATCGGCCGCCGACCGCGCCGCGCTCAAGGCCGTCAGCGACGCCGTGGCGGAACTTGTGCGTGAGTTCGGCGGCGCGATGACGGGTGAACATGGCGACGGCCTCGCTCGCAGCTATCACAACCTCAAGCTGTTCGGGCCGACGCTGTTCGAGGGATTCCGCGCTGTCAAGAAACTCTTTGATCCCCTGGGCCTGATGAACCCCGGCAAGGTGACGGCCACGCCCTCGCCCATCGAGAACTTGCGATACGGAGACAGCTATCGCGCAAACCGGAACGTGCCTCAGCCTCAACCTCTACTTAGCTTTGCCCGCGAGGAACGGCTGCAGGGGGACCCCAGGGGTGGACTGCTCGCCGCGGCCGAAATGTGCAATGGGGCGGGGGTCTGTCGGAAGACGCTGACCGGGACGATGTGTCCTTCGTACATGGTGACGCTGGATGAAGAGCAGTCGACTCGAGGCCGGGCCAATGCCCTGCGCATGGCGCTCTCGGGCCAGCTTCCCGAAGGCTCTCTCACCTCGCCCCGTATGCATGAGGTGTTCGATCTTTGCCTGATGTGTAAAGCCTGCAAGGCCGAGTGCCCGTCGAATGTCGATGTCGCCAAGATGAAGGTCGAGTTTCTGGCCCGATCGCTCGAGGTGCAGGGCACACCGCTTTCCACTCGTCTCTTGGCGAACGTCGCCTGGCTGAACCGGATTGGCTCGGCCCTTGCGCCTGTCTCTAACTGGATCCTGTCGGCGCCGGGCGTGAACTGGCTCAACCAGTGGCTGCTGGGCGTCGACCACCGTCGAACGCTGCCGAAGTTTGCCCGTCAACACTTTGCCGCCTGGTTCGACAGTCGTCGCCCCGCCGCGCTGCTGTCGTCGGTTTCAAAATCCGCGGGCAAGGTCGTGCTCCTGGATGACTGCCTCACCTCCTACTGCGAGCCGGGCATCAACCGCTCGGCCACCGAAGTCCTCGAGCTGCTGGGGTACGAGGTGACGCGCGCGAACCTCTGGTGCTGCGGTCGGCCCCACCTTTCCAAAGGACTGGTTCACGAGGCGCGTCGCCTGGCGGCACGCAACATCGCCCGGTTCACGGAGCTGATCGCCGGTGGCGCGACGATCGTCGGCAGCGAGCCAAGCTGCGTGCTCACACTGATCGATGAGTACCCGGACCTTGTTCCCGGCGATGCCGCGCAGCGAATTCGCGAGTCGACCTGCCTGATCGATGAGTTTCTCGTTCGGCCAGACAACCTGAATCGGCTTTCAGAGCGGCTTCCGAACGATTCCCGGTCGGATCGGCCGGAGGAAACCGTCCTGATTCACGGCCACTGTCAGCAGAAAGCATTGCGAGGCAGCGCGTCACTCCGCAAACTGATGAGTTTGATTCCAGCCTCCACCGTTCAGGAAATCGATTCCGGATGCTGTGGGATGGCTGGGGCATTCGGCTACGAGCATCACGAGGTCAGCCTGCAAATGGGCGAGAGGGTGTTGTTTCCCGCCGTGAGAGAATCCGTCGGGCCGGTCGTTGCCGCTGGCTTTTCCTGTCGACACCAGATCGCCTCGGGCACAGGGCGAGCGGCCTGCCACCCGATTGAACTCCTGGCGGCCGCCCTGAAGACGATGGGGGACAATCAAGTCGTAACGTCTGAATTAAACGGTGTTTAAGTGAACTTCGACGAGAACTGCCTGGGAGCCTCGGCTCGAAATCCCGGGCAGAATGAACAACTCCAAACGGCGTAACTCACGCTCCGATAGAGGTTTCCGCTATACTTTCGGCTCGCGCCGGCCCCTGAGGATGCCGTCCCACCTGAGCGATTTCCCCTAATTCGGGAACTCCGCAGGCCCGGGGGGCGTCTCATTCTCCGTAAGACCTGCTTTGCTGTGACACCAACCGACGAACACCTGATTGCCGCCTGTCGAAACGGGCAGACGGAAGCGTTCAGCACGCTCGTCGAGCGCTATCAGGAACGGTTGTTTCACACGCTGGCAGTGACCCTCGGGTCGGCCGACGATGCGCGGGATGTGGCTCAGGAGGCGTTTATCCTCGCCTTCCAGAAGCTGCACACGTTTCGCGAACAATCGGCGTTTTACTCGTGGCTGTTCCGGATTGCCCTGAACACCGCGGCCAGTTCCAAACGCAGAAAATCGCGAACCACCGTTTCACTCGATGGTGTTCGCGACGCGACGGGTGAAGAGCCCGTCGATCGGCACCACGAACAGGCACCCGATTACGCCCTGGAATCGAACGAACGACAACAACGAGTGCGAGCAGCGCTCGCCGAATTGACCGATGAATATCGAGACGCCCTCGTGCTCAAAGAGATCGAGGGCCTGAAATACGAAGAGATTGCCGAAAGACTGGCAATTCCCGTGGGAACAGTTCGCAGCCGGATTCATCGGGCGCGATTGGAACTGCGGGAACGGCTGTCGGGGTTCATGGCCGAAGAGGCCGAGCGCTCCGCGGACGAGGCCGGTGAGATGGATGACTGAGCTTGTCCCGCACAGCGATCGAATTCGCCGTGAGAAGACCGGGTTGATGACGTGAAAACAGACGAATGGATTGGCGGCTGGCGGATCGCGTTCCCCGTCGGCTGCATGACAAGTTGGTGATCGGACGTGTCACGATTGCCCCGGCCCGCACGACGCGCGGTCGGCTGGTTTAACGCGAGCGAATCTGGTGCTGTATGAACTCTCTTCCGCTCCCCGAAGAACTGCTCTCCGCTTACCTCGATGGCGAACTGTCGCCAGCCGAGCAGCAACGGGTCGAGCAGGCACTGAGCGATTCCGCCGAACTGCGGGTCACGCTGGGCGAGTTTCGCGAGATCGGTGCCGCCCTGCGAACGATGCCGCGGCACTCGCTCCCGGCAGACTTCACCTCGGGCGTGATGCAGGGGATCGAGCGGCGGATGCTGCTCGACGCCAATAAACAATCGTCGGGTTCGTCTCACGGGCAGAGCGGCTGGTTTCGTTCGCGGTCTGGTCGCCTGACGACGGCCGTGGCGTGCGCTACGGGTCTGGCCGCGATGCTGATGGTCGCGCTGCGTGGCCCTGCCCCAGTCGAAAATGCTGCGAGCCTCGCTCAGGGTGAGAACACGTCTGTTCCGGTCAGCACAGAGATTGCGACTGGAAACGGTTCGAGTCCACGAATGGTCGAAGCAGACGGCAGCGAGTCGCCGGAAGTCGCGTCGACGAAACCCGTCACGGGCGACGGCGATTCGTCTCCTGTTGCGACCGAACTGAAAATCACGTCGACGACCGACCCCAAATCGCTCGTTGGTCGCATTGTCGAAGCGTACGACCCGCAGGGCGTCACGGTCGTCAAGGTGTACGTCGTCGATTACGACGCGACCTGGGAACGGCTGCAGGTGGTGTTGGAAGAGCAGGCGTTTGCCACGAGTCCCGGCGCTCCCGCGAAACAACAGGGGGAATTGCTCGCCGTCCTGGCGGAAGGGACGCCGACGAAGATCAGCGAGGCGCTGGCCGCTCTCGCGAAGGAGCAAGGGGTGCTCGAACTGGGCGTCGCGGCCGAGCCGCTGCATGTCGCCTCGCTCGACAAGCGCGTTCAGGCACAGTTTGGCCCCGTGGCTTCGGCCCGGCCGAGTCTCCGTCGCCCAGGTTCCAGCGAGCCTGCGGAATCGGGGGTCGTCGTTCGGTCGACCGGCCCGCGTGCCCCGGTCTCGGTTGATACTCCGGCTGCAACGCCTGGAATCGACCTGGAACATCGCACACCCTGGGCACGCTCGATTACAGTCCCGGGGGATGTGCTGACTCGCTCGGAGAGCGAACCGGGCACCACCGCTCGTGCGACTCCCACCCCGGACGGATCGGTTCAGGTGCTGTTTGTGATTGAACAGGCATCCAATCGCGGTGCGAACTGATCGAGGAAGCAGCATGGCCTCGAGATCGTCGCGTTCGATGTGGATGCGTTCGCTCGTCTGCCTAAGCCTGGCGAGTGCGACAGCGTTCGGTCTCGCCGGGTGCGGTGGCAGTTCGACCGGCCCCCAACGGCTGGCGGTTTCTGGTGCGGTGACAGTTGCAGGTCAGCCCGTCGCCGAAGGGAGCATCAAGTTTGTGCCTGCCTCGGGAACAACCGGTCCCGTCGCAGCGGCGATGATTCGTGAGGGACGCTATTCCCTGCCGACAGCCGAGGGACCCGTGCGTGGGCGGCACGACGTGGTGATCGAACTGAAGCCCGCGGCCGTTCCGGCCCCATCTGCGACCAGCACGAACAGCGGCCCCAAAGGCGGTGGTACGTCGAACAGTGTCTTCTACCAGACAAGCGTCGAGGTAACGGTCGGGACACTCGATCTGTCGGTGGAAGAAAGCCAACGAATCGCCCGGTAGACGATCTCTGTGCCCGTGCCTCAGGCCAGGCACGACCCGATCTCTCTCCCCGCCGCTTTATCGAAGCGGTCCTGTTTTCGCCGCACGCGTCGCAGGCTGT
>JAIXZD010000173.1 GCA_027489895.1 Planctomycetaceae bacterium | reverse complement strand
GGGGCCGGGAAGTCGACGACAATGAAAATCCTGACCGGGTTTCTCAGTGCGACCTCGGGCTCGGCCCGGATCGGCGGGTTCGACGTCTACTCGCAGCGGATCGACGCGGCCCAGCTCATCGGCTACCTGCCGGAGAATGGCCCGCTCTACCCGGAAGAAACGCCCGCGTCGCTTCTCAGCTACTGTGGAGACGTGCGGGGCATGCCGCGGGGCGAGGTGGCCGCGCGGATGGACTATGTCGCCACGGCCTGTTCCCTCAAATCGGTGTGGGGAAAGCCGATCTCCAAGCTATCTAAAGGGTTCCGTCAGCGAGTTGGAATGGCCCAGGCCCTGCTGCATGACCCAAGCGTGCTCGTTCTCGACGAACCGACCGCAGGCCTCGACCCCAACCAGGTGCATGGCGTGCGCGAGCTGATTGGCGAGCTGGGCAAGACGAAGACGATCCTGCTGTCGACGCACGTGCTGCCCGAGGTCGAGGCGATGGCCAGCCGGGTGATTCTGGTCAACAACGGCCGGGTGGTGCTGGATGGAACGTTAAAGGATCTGGGGGGCGCCTCGGGCGACCTGGAGGCCCGGTTCCGGGAGTTGACGACGAAGCCCGTCGCGCTGCGTGCGTAGTGAGCGGGCGTCGTCCGTGGATGGCACTCGCGTGGGCGGGTGCGATGAGTCCTCTCTGTTGAAGATTTGCATTTTCTGTTGCTTTCAAGAGGTTGCACGATGCGGTGGCATGTCACCCTGGCCGTCTGGAAGCGGACGCTGTTGAGCTACTTCTCGGGCGTCATCGGATACCTGTTTATCACGGCGTTCGTGGCGGTGGGGGCGTTCGCGGCGTTCCGCGAGACGTTCTTCGCGAACAACCTGGCGAACCTGGATCAGTTGAACCAGTGGTTCCCGTGGCTGCTGTTGGTGATCATCCCGGCGATCACGATGGGCGTCTGGGCCGATGAGCGGAAGCAGGGGACGGACGAGCTGCTGTTCACGCTGCCGGCGACCGACCTGGAAGTGCTTCTGGGCAAGTACTTCGGGGTGCTCTCGGTCTACACGGTGGCGCTGGTCTTTTCGCTGTCGCATGTGATTGTGCTGCGGTCGCTGGGTTACCCGGATATCGGGCTGATGGTCGCGAACTATCTGGGCTTCTGGTTTGCCGGGGCGGCCCTGTTGTCGTGCGGGATGGTCGCTTCGGCGATCACGAACAGTGCGACGGTGGCGTATGTGCTGGGGATGGTCATTGGGGCCATTCCGGTGGGACTGGGGCTGGTCAACGCGAACTGGCGGCTGCTGACCTCGCTCAGCGTGGGCGAGCAATTCGCCGACTTCGGGTTGGGCATGGTCTCGCTGGCGGGGGTGCTCTACTTCGTGAGCATTACCGTGCTGATGCTGTATCTCAACCTGGTGCTGTTGGCGCGGCGGCATTGGGCGGGTGGCCCGCATGCCTCGACGATGTGGGTGCATTACGTAACGCGGGCGGTTTGTCTGGCGGTGGTGCTCGTGGGCGTGAATGTCGTCGCCTCGAACTTCATGACGCGGTTCGACTTCACGTCGGAGCAGCTCTACAGCCTGTCACCTGCCACGCGCAAAGTGGTGAAGGATGTCCCCGCGTCGCGACCGGTGCTGATTCAGGCCTTCATCAGCCCGGAGGTGCCCAAAGAGTATGTGCAGGTCAAGTCGACGTTGATTGGCCTGTTGCGGCAGTTGGACCAGCTGGGTGGAGACCGGGTCCGGGTGCGGATTGTCGATACGGAGCGGTTTACCGAGCAGGCGGACGACGCGAAGCGGTACGGGATCGAGCCGCAGCGGCAGCAGTCGGAGCGGGGCGGGCGGTTTGTGTCGGATGACGTGTTCCTGGGCACGGTAATGACGACCGGGGCCGACGAAGCAGTGATCCCGCCATTCTTCGATGTGGGCACGCCGGTCGAGTACGAGCTGATGCGGTCACTGCGGACGGTGTCGCAATCGAAGCGGCTCAAGGTGGGCATGCTGCGGACGGACGCCAAGGTGACGGGTGGGTTCGACATGCAGTCGTTCCGCCAGACGCCGGAGTGGCGGATCGTGACGGAACTGAAGAAGCAGTACGACGTGAAGGAAGTCGGCCCGGATGAGCTGGGAAAAGAGCCGTTCGATGTCGTGGTGGCGATCATGCCGTCGTCGCTGAACGAGCCAGACATGCAGAAGTTTGTGGCGTTTGTGGATGCAGGTGGGCCGACGCTGATTATCGACGACCCGTTCCCGCTGACGAACACGACGCTGGCCCCGAAGCAGCCTAAGCCGAAGCAGGGTGGCGGCGGGATGCAGGGGATGTTTGGCGGAGGTCCGCCGCCGGAACCGAAGGCCGATAACGGCGAGGCGAAGGCGCTGCAGAACGCGCTGGGCATTGCCTGGGATTCGGGCGAGGCGGTGTGGGACCTCTACGACCCGCATCCGGAACTGGCGGAAATGCTCGCGGGGATTTCCGCGGTCTATGTGGCCGAGAACAGTGGCGGCAGTCGCCCGTTCAATATCGACAGCCCGGTGACGGTGGGTCTGCAGGAGATTCTGCTGCTGTATCCGGGTCAGATCCGGCCGCGGGAAGACAACAAGCTGGACTTCATCCCGCTCTTACGCAGCAGCCCGAAATCGACGACGACGCTGTGGGACGAGTACACGACGAGCGGGGGCTTTTTTGGCGGGGTGGCGCCGTCGCCCAATGTTTCGCTGCGGATTCCCCAGAAGGGAATTGAGCATGTGCTGGCGGCGAAGATCAAGGGGACCAAGCCTGGTCCTCCGGGACCGGATGGGACGCCCACGAGCACCAAGATCAATGCGATTTTCGTGGCCGATGCCGACATGATTTCGGACACGTTCTTCACGGTGCGCGACAAGAACTGGCAGAACCTGAAGCTGGACAACGTGACGTTCATTCTGAACTGCGTGGATGATCTGGCGGGCGATGACACGTTTATGGCGCTGCGGAAACGACGGCCCAAGCATCGGACGCTGACGAGTGTCGAGCAGGCGACGGTTCAGTTGAAATCGGAGTTCGCCGAGGAAGCGCGGAAGGCGAACGACGAGGCCAAGGGCAAGCTGAAGCAGGCCGAGGAGGCGTTGCAGGCCGAGGTGAAGAAACTGCAGGCCGACACGACGATGGACAACCGGACGAAGACGGTGCGGTTGCGGGCGGCAGAAGAGAATGAACGCCGTCGGCTGGAGGTGGCGAAGGCCGAGATCGACGCCGAGAAGAACAAGAAGCTGGAACAGGCGCAGGGCGAGGCCGAGCGGAAGGTGAGCCAGATTGAAAAGTCGCGGCAAACGCTGGCCTGTTTGCTGAGTCCGATTCCGGCGCTCATTGTGGGGGCGTTCGTGTTTGCCCGGCGGGTGAGCAACGAGCGGATGGGGATTGTCGATGAGCGGCTCGTCGACAAGAAGAAGGCGTAGGGTGGTGATTCCGCCAGACGTGACTCCGTCAGACGTGATGTGATCGAGTGTGTGCCACTGGCTGTGCCAGTGCCTTGTGGGCTGTCTCCCTTCGCACTGGCGGAGCCAGTGGCACACGCGACGGTGGCCGAAGAGTCGGTGGCCGAAGGGTGAGTGGTGGGAGAGTGAGCGTGGTCGGAGAACCGGCCAGCGCCTCGAATGCTGATGGCGAAGGGGAATGCGATGTCTGAGATGACTCGAACCGGTGGGTTTTTCGCGGCGGCGGTGGTCTCGGCCGTGCTGGCGGCGGTGTTCGCTCCGGAAACGGAGCTGAAGCCCACGGAGCTGGCAGGGGCGAACCTGGGTCAGGAGTTCTACCCGGGCTTCAAGAACCCGAACGACGCGACGGGTGTCACAGTGGTGACGTTCGACGAAGCCCAGGGCAAACCCAAGCCGTTCTCGGTGGAGTTCAAGAACGGAATCTGGACGATTCCCTCGCATCACAACTACCCGGCCGACGGAGCCGAGCGGCTGGCGAAGACCGCGGCCTCGGCGATCGGGATCAAGCGGGATGAGGTTCGCAGCAGCTCGGCGGAGGACTATGCCGAGCTGGGCGTGGTCGACCCGCTCGATCCGGATGTCGCCAAGCTGAAGGGCCGGGGCCAGCGGATCACGCTGAAAAAAGGTGAGACGGTTCTGTGCGATCTGATCATCGGGAAGGGCGTGAAGAACCGGACGGGCTACTACTACGTGCGCAAGCCGGACGAGAAGAGCACGTATGTCGCCAAGCTCGACATCGACGTGTCGACGAAGTTCGCCGACTGGGTTGAGACCGACCTGCTGAAGGTCGAACGGGATGACCTGCGCGAACTGACGATGAACAATTACTCGATCGACGAATCGCGGGGAGCGATTGTCGACGGGGATGTGGTCAAGCTGGCGCGGGACAAGGCGGCCGATCCGTGGAAGCTGACGGACCTCAAGGAGGCGACCGAGGAGTTTCAGACGGCGCGGGTGAACGATGTCGTCAATACGCTGGATGATTTGCGACTGGTGGGGATTCGGCAGAAGCCCGCGGGGTTGAGCGAAGACCTGAAGCTGGCGCAGGGGATTTCGCTGGACCAGCTGACCGCGCTCGACCTGCAGCAGAAGGGGTTCTTCGTCACGCGGGAAGGGTTGCGGTCGAACGAAGGGGAGTTTGTCGCGGCCACGGACAAGGGCGTGGTCTACACGCTGCGGTTTGGAGAGATCTTCACCGGGGACGATCTCGAACTGGAAGCGGGCATCAAGACGGGTGACGCCAAAGCGGACGCGAAGGACGGCGAGAAGAAAGCCGACACGCCTGAGGGCGAGAAGAAAGAGGGCGATCAGACTCTGGCGGAAGGTCCCAAGGCGAATCGCTATCTGTTTGTGACGGCGCACTTCGACCCGAAGTACCTGGGACCGAAGCCAGTGGCCCCGAGCCCGGTGGCGCCGAAGTCGGAAACGCCGGAGGCCGCGAAACCGGACGAGGCGAAGCCGGCCGAGCCGAAACCAGAAGAAAAACCGGCCGAAGAAAAGCCTGCGGAAGAGAAGCCCGCTGAGGCGAAACCGGCGGAAGAGAAGCCTGCCGAGAAGGCCGAAGAGAAGCCGGCGGCGGAGAAGCCGGCTGAGGAGGCGAAGCCTGAGGAGAAGCCGGAGTCGGCTCGGGTGATGCGGGATGAGTCGCGGCTGCTGGCGTCGGTGGACCCGGCGCAGGTGTTGCTGGCGCAGGCGGACGATGCGAAGCCGGAAGAGGCCAAGCCGGAAGACGCTAAGCCTGCGGCGGAGGCACCCGTGGCGCCGAAGACGGAGGACGAGGTTCCCGAGCCTTTGGCCCGGCCGAAGGATGACAAGGCGAAGCCTGCGGTTGCGGCCCCGGCTGCTCCGAAGAGTCCGGAAGAGGCGGCTTATTTCGCGGCGATGAAGCAGTACGAGGCGGACCTCAAGGCGTATGAGGAGAAGGTCAAGGCGGGCGAGGCGAAGGTCAAGGAGCTGAACGCGCGGTTCGCGGACTGGTACTACGTCATCTCGGCCGAGAGCTACAACAAGCTGCACGTGGCGCGGAAGGATGTCGCGAAGGAGAAGACGCCGGTCGTCGATCCTTCGAAGCCTGCGGAACCGGCCCCGGCGCTGGAATCACCGGCTCCGGAAACACCCGCTCCCGAAGCGCCGGCTGGGGACAAACCGGCGACGGAAAAACCGGCGGAACCGGCTGCGGAGAAGACGCCTGCGGAGGAACCCAAGGCGGAAGAGAAGCCGAAGGCAGAGACGCCCGCTGAAGAGAAGCCCGCGGAGCCTAAGGCGGAGGAGAAGCCGGCTGAAGAGAAGCCGGCGGCCGACGAGGCGAAGCCTGCGGACGCGCCGAAAGATGCTCCCAAACCGGAGTAATCGAGCGTTGCGTTCCACCGGCGACCAGCGCGGCGAGCCGACCCTGTGAGGGGTCGATGGTGCCAGTGCTGCGTCACGCCTCAGAACGTGGGTTGCGCTGGTGAAGCGACGTAGCGGAAATCGTGAGATTTCCGCCGAACATGTACCCGCATTGGTGGAAGTCTCACGACTTCCGCTACCCCTGTTCCTGGCGGAGTCGCACCACGACTGCTGGCGCCTTCGGCGTTGATTCAGGGTGTCCTGTCGCGCCGCGTCTGGGTGATGTTCGCGACCCGGTCGGCGGGAGGAACGTCCCCGTAACAGGGCGTGGAACTGGCGATTGTTCGCGGAAGGTGTCGCTTCCTGTCGCTGGCGCGACCCGACCACAAGGTGGTCGGGCCACCCCGGTTCGTTGGTGTTGTCCGGAAGGTTGTTTGCGCCGCCGTGTTTCGATCTGGATCTGAAACTCGGGCTGGCTCTGACGCGCATGCTTGCCCCGAAACGGTGCAAGCATGGCACGGCGCGGGTGGGACGGCTGGGCGTGGTGACGCTCTGACGGACATCGCCCCGAGAGCGGCGTTTCCACCGACCCCTGACAGGGTCGGCTCGCCTGCGACGCACTGGATCTAAAAGCGGAAGTAGATGAAGGGGCTGTAGGTCGCGGCGGCGAAGAGGATGGAGATGGCGAGCAGGGCGGCGACGGGAAGCAGGGCGCGGGTCGCGGTCCAGAGGAGGGGCAGGGCGAGAGCGGTGGTGACGCTCGCAGGGCGGATGTTCGTGGGGGCTGGGGCAAGCGTCTGCAGCGGGGTCTGGGTGGGAAGGCCGGTGAGGGCGACTTCGGACCAGGCGTTGAGGCGGGTGAACAGTTGGGCGGGCAGGGGGGTGGCGGCGAAGAGACCGGCGGCCAGCAGACAGGCGAGCGGTGCGTCGAGCCAGGTGGTGAGGGGATAGGCGACGGGGTCACCGGCGTGAAGGCTGAGGGCGGTGGTCCAGATCGCGATGGCCTGGGCGAAGTCGGTGGCGCGAAAGAGCGTCCAGCCCGTCAACACGACGGCCAGGGTGTAGGCGTGGCCCAGAGGTCGGGCGACCCAGGCGAGGAGCGCGGTCCGGTTCGATGGCAGCCCGTGCGGCGCGAGTTGTTCGCGGGCGAGGGTGAGCAGCCGTTCGAGGGCGAGGAACGCGCCGTGGAACAGGCCCCAGGCGAGGAAGGTCCAACTGG
>JAIXZD010000006.1 GCA_027489895.1 Planctomycetaceae bacterium | reverse complement strand
TTCGGAATCGGGACCAGATGAACCACCGCCTCGGTGATGACCCCCAGCGTCCCTTCGGCCCCAACGAACAGCCGGGAGAGATTGAAGTCGGCCCGGTCGCGCCAGAGACGATCCAGCTCCTCAACCGCCCGCGCTCGTGGCAGTTCGCTACGTACCGAAGGGACGAACTCATCCAGGTTGTAGCCACTCACCCGCCGCAGAATGCGGGGAAACTTGCGACTGATTTCTCCGCGGAGCGAGTCGACCAGCGTCCGGAACCCCGTGACTAGCTCGGCCTCACGCCCGGACGCTCCTTCGAGACGCGACAGGTCGTCCACCGCAAGAGGCCGCGTGCGGTGGGTGTGGCCATCGGAAAGGACGACTTCCAGTTCCCGGACATGGTCGACCACTTTGCCGTACCATACCGAGCGCGACCCGGCCGAGTTGTTGCCAATCATCCCGCCCAGGTTCGCCCGGCTGCTTGTGGCGACGTCCGGGCCAAACTGCCACCCGAGCGGTTTGAGCGTCTGATTGAATTGATCCAGCACCACGCCCGGCTGGATTCGCGCCAGACCGCGTTCGGCGTCGATTGCCAGCACGCGATTCATGAACCGGCTGAAGTCCAGGACCAGTCCCGGACCGATACTCTGCCCGGAAAGACTCGTCCCGCCACCACGAGGGACAATCGGCAAGCCAAATTTACGAGCAATCGCCACGGTAGCCAGCACGTCGTCGACCGATTTGGGTGCGACGACTCCAACCGGCGCGATCTGGTAGATGCTCGCATCAGTCGCATAGAGCGCCCGCGTGAACGCATCCACCGAGAATTCGCCGGCAATCTCCCGCTGGAAGCGACGTGCCAGGGCCTGCTGCAGTTCCCGCGATGGCTCGCTCGACATTATCCGTCCTACCCGCGCCGACAAAACAAGACACGGCGAGGCCAGCCCGCCGTCTCAACGCCTGTTCCAGTTGAATGGTAGGCGTGACGCGGTGTGTCTGCACGGGAGTCGGTGTTTTCATCTCATGTGGCCAAGGCCGCTCGTCCGCGCGGACGGTATGGGGGGAGCGACTGCACTTCGCGATTGGGTGATTCGTCACTTCGAAGTCGGGCGCGATTCGGGCCAGCGGGGACGTTCGGCCTCCACCTCGGCATTCAGCTTGACCAACTGGCTATTCAGTCGGTTGGCTACGTCCGGGTGTGTGTCGAGCAGGTTCCGCGATTCCGATACATCCTGACTCAGGTCGAACAGTTCCAGCGGCGTTCCTTCGGCCGTCGCCAACAGTTTCCACTTACCATCCCGCAGCGCCAGCTTGGCCGCGCCCAAAGCCCGGTCATAGCGCCAAAACAGAGGCTGAGTCCGCGTGAACGTTTCCGCTTGCAACAGCGGGACCAGCGACTGTCCATCCAGCCTGCGTTCAGGAGGGAGACGAGCTCCCGAAAGCGCGGCGGCGGTCGGCAAGAGGTCGACGAATCCAACGGGGAGATCGACCACTTTTCCCGCCGGGATTCCCAGACCGCTGACGATCCCCGGAACGCGAATCCCTCCCTCGCTCAGAAACAGCTTGCGATCGCGGAGCGGCGTCGCCACCCCCCAGGAACGCTGAGCCGTCTTGTAGCGCCGGTGCCCCTCTGGGCCATTGTCGCTCGAAAACAGAGTCAGGGTCAAAGCGGGTAGACGAAGACCGTCAAGTCGTTCCAGCAACCGGCCGATCGCCGCATCGAGCTGGGAGACATTTCCGAAGTACTCGGCTTCCTCGGGTGAGCGGGCAACGTCCCGGTACTTCGCTGAGTATTCCGCCGCCGTTGCAATCGGTTCGTGGGGCGAATGGAACCAGACAAACAGACAGATCGGTTCGTCGGCCGGCATGCGCTCCAGCCAGGCAAGGGCCTCTTCCACGAGGAGATCGCTGGAATAGCCCGTCCGCGGCCCCTCGGCTGTTCCGTTCCGTACGAAGTTGATCGGATTGTGATGACTGGGAGCGGCGTTGTTCTGCGTCGACAGCCAATACTCAAAGCCATGGTCCCCCGGTTGAGGTTGATCGGCTTGATTGAACCGACCGTTGCAGTGCCACTTCCCAAAGTGGGCCGTGCGATACCCCTGCTGCTTCAGTACGTTCGCGATGGTCAATTCCGACGATCGCAAATGCATCGGACTCTGGTCGGGAATCCAGTCCACGACCCCGGCCCGATAGGGATTACGACCCGTAAGCAGCGCCACTCGCGACGGGGAACAGACCGGGGCACCGGCATAGCAGGCGGTTAGCCGAGCACCGCGGGCTGCGAGGCGATCGAGATGCGGCGTGGTGATGTGGGGATGTCCATAGCAGCCCAGATCGCCATAGCCGAGGTCATCCGCCAAAAGGACCACCAGGTTGGGGCGGCGCGGTGGCTCTTCCGCAGTGGCCTCCCCACAAAGCATCAGCAGGCAAGATGCGGTGACAAGCCAGAGCGAACTGTTTATTCGCCGTCCCGACGTCCTGGTCGAAATGTGCACCATCTCTTGCTCCCGTGAAGCGCGACACATTGAGCCTTGATTGATCGTCCTCAACGATACGAGAGGCACGCATGGGGGTGAACCCAGTGGCCGACATTGGAATCCTGGAGCGCCCCTCGGAATCCAGGCGTTCATCAAAACGCTATTCCAAGCGGGTCTGGTGAAGGTCGGTTCTCGCGTCGGACAATGCACGGGGGAGACCAAAACCGAGTGCCCACATGAACCTCGGTTTGTTGCCATCGAACCTGTCATCCCCAAGACATTTCGGTAGAATTCCCGCAAACGCGCCTGTAGCTCAGTTGGATAGAGCAACGGATTTCTAATCCGTCGGTCGGGGGTTCGAATCCCTCCAGGCGTGCTCCCATGTCGGTCGAGCTGCGCCGCTGGACTCTGCGAGGCCACGAGATGCCGAGCGTGGTTTTCCCTGCAAGACGGCGCATGTCTTGTGCGCGAGTTTCTGGTGCCAGAACAGGGAAACCGAGGCGTACGAATTGGGGGGAGCGTGGTCGTTGCGGCGGATCGCGAACAACCACCGCGTCGTCACTCGATCTGGCAAGCACTGGTCCGCTGATTCGAACGGGCCCAATTGTGTTTATTAAGACCAACTGCTCTAGTCCGAGTTACAGTTGTCTTCTTGTCGATGAGCGGAGTTCGCTGGCGAATTGAGAACCTATTGCGGATCAGTCCTGAATGTGCGGGGCAACGAGCTCAGTGTCTGCGATCAGCAGGAGCACGTTTCGTCTGCAATGCAACGCAGGGATTTCCTACGATCTGAACACCGAGTCGCGGTCGAGTTGCCTTTTTGACCCGATCGGGCTTTGGTTCGCTAGCTCACAACCCGTATCGCGCCTGGCAGAACGTGTCTGGCAGAACCAGTGGCTTTCATCGGTCCTGGTCGATGAGGTAATGCACTGTCTGGTCAAAAGTTCAGTCGAATCGCGGGGCGCTAACGCTTCCGGCGCTCTAATAGTGCCTTCTCAATTCAGAACTGCAACATAAAAACTCACTCTTCCAGTGACCACGTGGTGGGTTGCCTCCTCATTATGAAGCGCTGAACAGATTCCCTATTCTTCCATTCCGTTTGGTCCCGCTGGTGAATCAACAGGTCAGAACCCCCTGCAACAGGAGATTGCTATCGCCAGGTGCTAGCAATTGGTCAAGAGGCTTCCTATGATTCCGTCGAAGTGTTTGGGGGTTAAGTTGTTGAAACGTGTACAAATTCAGGATGAGGAGTGATTCAGATGGCCAAGAAGGCAGCAGCTGTCGCCGGTCCGGAACGTGGTGCCAAGACGCGAGCGATCAAGGAGTACCTGGAAGCGAATCCCAAGGCCTCGCCCAAGGTGGTTGTGGAAGCGCTCGCCGCCCAGGGAATTCAGGTGTCGGTTGGTCTTGTGTCGGTGACGAAGTACAGCAAGAAGGGTAAGACCGGTTCGACCGGGGCGACCGGTGCCAAGCGCGGTCGTAAGCCAGCGGCTGGCCCCGCCACGATCGAAGATCTGATCGACCTCAAGCTGTTCGCCAACAAGCTCGGCGGGATCGATGCGACGATCAATCTGCTCAACAAACTGGCCCAGCTGTAGTCTGCCGCCAACGCCTCTCGTCCTGTTCTGCAATGCGGAACCAGGATGTGCGGACGGCTCTATTGATCGGCACCGGGGACACGCATAGTCCCCGGTGCCGATCTCTTTTTCTACCCGTCTGGTCGATCGTATCGCCTGCCGCAGGCTACCCTGCGGGAAGGCCACGGCTCTTCATTGGAATGTGATGGCTGGATCACTATGCGTGCTCTGCGATTTGATGGTGCGTTTCTGCGGCTCATGACCGACCACGCAGCACCCCCGGTCACTTCGGGCGAGACGGCCGTGCGGGTCCTGATGGCGGGAATCTGCGAAACGGATCTGCAGATTCTTCAGGGCTATATGGGCTTTCAAGGCATCCTGGGCCACGAGTTTGTTGGTATCGCGGAGTCCGGGCCTCTCGCGGGCGAGCGAGTCGTTGGCGAGATCAATTGCGGCTGTGGCCGGTGTGCGACCTGCCTCGCAGGCGTTCCGACGCACTGCCCGCACCGGACGGTGCTCGGCATTCTGGGGCGAGATGGTGCATTCGCCGAGAGGCTGTCGCTCCCTCTGGGCAATCTGCATCGCGTTCCGGAGAGCGTGCCTTCGGAATGGGCCGTTTTCGTTGAACCACTGGCGGCCGCCTGCCGGATCGTCGAACAGTGCACCCGGGTACGTGACGCGAGCATTGTCGTGCTGGGTGACGGCCGATTGGGGAACCTCTGTGCGCAAGTATTGAAGCGGCACGGTGGCGAGGTGCTGGTGCTGGGGCGTCATGAGGCGAAGCTGGCCCGGCTCGCCCGACTGGGGATCGAGACCGACCTGGCCACCGCGAGGACTCCCGATCATCGGGCCGATCTGGTCGTCGACTGTACAGGCTCTGCCAGCGGGCTGGCCGCCGCGCTTCAGTGGGTGCGTCCACGCGGCTGTGTCGTTCTCAAGACCACCATTGCCGGTCCGCATGCCCAGTCGCTGGCGCCGGTCGTCATCGACGAAGTGACCCTGCTTGGCTCTCGCTGCGGTCCGTTTCTACCGGCGATCCAGCTGCTGGCCAATCGCGAGGTGGATGTCGAATCGCTCCTGGATTCGACCTGGCCACTGGCGGAGGGGCTTGCGGCGATGGAAGCCGCGAAGACCCCAGGGGCGATGAAGGTTCTGCTGCGAATGGAGCCGCGGCCTGCCGATGAGTGATTCAACGTGGGTGTCTTGACGTGTCGTGTGGGGAAGATCGGGGCGGCGGGGTGGGGGGGGCTGCGTCTTTGGAACTCTCACGAGTTCCGCTACAGAATTCCATCGAGCGGAGTTAATGATCGGCGAGACGCAGCGGGATGGCTTCGGCCCGGCCTTCGATGACCCGGGCGGACTGCACGGAAGGATCGAGCGTCACTTCCCCGGTTGTTCCGGACGGCCAGGCGACTTTGACCGTGGCCGCACCGACGGATTTTGGCAGAGCAAAGAACAGGACCCGTTCGTTGGTGGCCTGGTAGCCATCACCGGCGATCAATTGTTGCTGGCGGCGCGTGGCGCCTGCGGTCACCGTCACGTTGGCACCGAGTCCGTCTCGGGCAGAGTGGGTGGCCACCAGGGACAGAACGAGCGGCTTTCCGACCGGAACGCTTCGATTGACCACCAGCGCGGCCGGACTGTTGATGTGCGAGACGACAAAATCCGGCAGCCCGTCCCGGTTCCAGTCGAATCGAGCCAGACCGCGCCCGGCGCGTCGCGTGGCAAAAAACTCTCCTACGCCTGGGCCTGCCGCGAGAAACTGACCTTCGCCTGCATTCCAGTACAGGCGCGGCGGCATGTCCGAACTGGGGCTGAGCGACAGCAGGGGCGAAGACTCGCCGGTCGTGATGACTGCGTCGAGCCGGCCATCGAGGTCCACATCAAGAAACTGAGCCCCAAAGCCCGCGAGCTCTTCCCGCGGTTGAGGATCGAGCGGACTGGGGCGGGCGGATTCTGCCGCAGAACGACTGGAGAAGAGCGTCCACGGGACCGCTCCCTGGGTGGAAAGCAGCAGGTCCGGCCGGTCGTCGCCATTCACGTCGCCATACGCCATCCCGCGACCGGCGGGAAGAGGTGAACGGTCGTCATACTCGATTCGAGGTACGGAGAAAGGCTCACTTCGCAGGCGGACAAATGCCGTCTGGATCTCGTCGTCTGCCAGCAGAAGTTCGAGTTTTCGGTCGCCATCAAAATCCGCCAGAAGCAGTGCCAGACCGTAGCCATCGTTCCGCGCGAGCGCCGGTGCACGCAGCCGCTCAAACGTTCCATCGGCCCGTCCACGCCAAATGCGGTCCACGGCCGCGGTGAACGCGCTGGGCGAGCAGCAGGTCCGCGTGCCCCGGGTTGGGCACTGGGCTGTCAGGATCTTCTCACCCGAACAGTATCCGGCATCGAACAGGTCGGGCGTGCCATCTCCGTCGAGGTCGGCCACCAGCACGCTGGTGGACCAGTGCGATTCGATTCCGGGGACTGGCTGCGCGACGAACGTCCCGTCGCCGAGGTTGCGCCAGAGTCGGTTGACTCCCAGATTCCCCACGTAGAGATCGACAAAGCCGTCGTTGTCGAAGTCACCTGCGGAAACGCCCTGACCAAAATCGAGATCCGACACGCCCGTTTCCAACGTGACGTCGCGGACAAGTTGCCGTTGTCGGCCCTGAAAGAATCGGTCCGTGCGCGGTTTTCTGTCAGGTTCAAATGGATAAGCACCTCCCTGGGTGAAGTAGAGATCACACTCCCCATCCAGGTCATAATCAAACACGGCGACACCGCCACCTGTCGAGTCGATGATGCGGTTGTTGGCCGGGGAGTCGACCGGGGCGCTGCAGAAGTTGAATTCGGCCCCGACACCCGCCGCGACATCAATGAAACGGACAGTTTCTGGAATCTGCGGGGCGAGATGGTCACGGTCTCCCCCGGAAATCGGCTGGCCACCGATCTCCGGAAGCGGGTAGCGCCCCAGAGGGATGGTGACCGTTGGCAGAAACGCCGGAGAGGACTGCGGCGATCCGGGTTCGAGTTCGGGTTCGGCCCGGCGCTGAGTGGCGCCCAGCCACGCGCCGCGGGGAATCTGGTCAAAGGCCTGGGTGGTCCAGGCCCGCGCTTCCCAATCCCGGCCGCAACTTTTCAAGAGTGTGACGACACGCTGGACTGAGTCTGCATCGGGATGGGTGCCATGGAACTCCCGCACGATTCGCAGCAGCTCATCGAGCCGGTCGGCACGTGTGAAATATGGTTCGGCGTCGCCCCGCCGGCCCAGGCCGGAGAGCAGTTCGCCCAACCGCCGATTGGCCTCGATGTCGTCGGGATCCCGGCAGAGCGCTTCCCAGAAGCAGCGAATTGCGGCAGGACGCTCCTGCCTGCGGTCGGCCCAGCGACCACGAATCAGCCAGAGGCGGGGGTGCTGCTCGATGGACGGCGACAGGTCGCGATGCCAGTCCACAAACTGTTCCGGGCGGTGCTCCAGCAACCACTCGCCGTAGCGGACTTCAATCTCCGGGTGTCCCGGGAGCAGCATGCGCGCCTGGCGAAAAAACTTCCCGGCCTGTTCGAACTGTTGCATCTCCGTCGCCGCGCAGCCTAAGCCCAGCCAGGCGAAGGGACTCGTCGGCTCGATCAGCGTGGCCTGTTCAAGCCATTCGGTGGGATCGAGCGGGCTGCTGCGTTCCACCAGCAGCAACAACAACTCGAACTGATACTGTCGATTACGAACGAGCATGAGTAGCTGGGGAGACTGTTCCCAGGTGCGACCAGTCCAGCCCAGCAACTGGCTCAACCGCAATCGGGCTTCATACCAGTCGGGTTGATTGGATAGCGCCTGTCGCAGGCAACGCTCCGCGCGGCCGAACTGCCGCAGTTCAAAGGCCGAGACGGCTTCCCCGAACTTGGCGCGGGGGATTAGCTCATGGCGTGCTTCGGGGGGGACGCGAGAAAAGTGCTCCAAAGACCGCGCGTATTGGTTTTGGTGCATTGCGGATTCCCCCGCGACGATCCAGGCAAACGACAGCTTCGGGTCGGCCGCGGCGGCCTGCACGGCAAACCGCTCGGCTTCGTCAAAAACACCCAGTGCCAACTGCTCGCGGGCGCTAGCCAACAGCCCCGCCGCATCGGGCACCGGCTTTTGCGATTCCGTGATCGTCGCCCAGAAGACCAGCCCGACGATCGCCGCGATTAATCCCAAGCGCCCTGCTGAACCCATGCGCCCGCCCCCGCCTGGTTTCCACAACTCCACCCCCTTCAAAGGTTAACAATCGCCGCCACGACAAGGAATCGTCGTGGGGCGATCGCCGGGGCGTCGCATCGTTCAAGAGCAAGCCAGACGCGACGGGATCAAGAGCTGTGCCATGCTTGCACCGCTTCGGGGCAAGCATGCCAACTATGGGACAGCACGGAACTCGCCAACACCACGAATTTCCCCGAATTCGACTTCGAGGAGCGTCGAGATCCACTGGCGGGTTCGCCCCTCAAGGCCGTTGAAAGCAGGGCATACCGAATTGCCCGGAAACTCACGCGATTGGTCACAGGTTCAACAGGGCAAAGGCCTTGGACGAAAGCCGTTTACGATATGGACCGGCTATCAATCGATCGGGACATTGTTCACGACGAAGACAGGTCGCGGGCGAGGATCGCGACAAACCCTGCCAGGTTGAACAGCAGGCCTCCGTAAAGTAGTGCCGGTTGCGGCGCTGGCGACCAGCCCCCTGAAAACCGGACCGCAGAACCTTGGGACCCGGAAAGCCGTCCTGTACCAGTCGCTAAGTCCAACTCTCCTGCGACTTCGAGAGCCACGCCTCGTCGGCGGGTCTCCCACAAGAGGGCGCAGGCCCCAACGATTACTGCCCCGGAAACCAGAAGCAGCGGCAACCCGGGACCGCCGCGAACCACCAGCGACTGGCCCCACTCGGAAGAGGGAAACGCCAGTAGCCCCACCGCCACCGAATTGTTCAAGGCGTGCAGAATGATTGGCAGCCAGAGCGATCCCGTCACGAGATAGGCAAAATGCAGGGCGAGCCCGATCGGGATCACGCCCAGACTCTGGCCCAGATTCCAGTGGGCCAGCCCGAACAGCACCGACGTTCCGGCCACTCCCCAGACGGGGCCCCAGCGGTTGATCAAACCCCGACCGATCAGGCCCCGAAATAACAATTCCTCAGCAATCGCGGGAGTGATTGCCAGTGCGAACAGCAGGGTCGCGAACGGTCCGCCGATCAACCCGCGCAACAGTGCGGAGAGTTCTTCGCGGGCCGGGGGCGAAAAACTGAAAGCCAGCGTCTGGGTCGCGGAGGCAATCAGCCAGATCGGCAAGACCATCGCGAGCCCGAGCAGCAGTTGCAGCAGCGTAGGCCGGTGCCAGCCCAGTCGCCCGAACGTGACCCGCCCCACACGCCATCTCACGGCGACAATCGCAAACAGCAGCACCGCCCACTGGCCTATCGCCAGCAGGGTCAACAGCTCGGGTTCGAGCCGCTCCAGCAGGTCCAGCAGACCGGACATCCGGCCCCCGGCCATCTGGAACGATCCCACGATTAGCCCCACGCCCAGCAGCACACCAGCCAGTTGCGCCAGTTGCACAGCGCCGATCCAGAACACCGACTCGACCAGGCCAGGCCCCGCGACTATGTCGTGCGGGTGGACATTCGCTGTGGGCGGCTCGACCGAAGGGGCCGCGCTCGTCTCTTCGCAAACGCCCGCGGCGACGCGATCAGTGACTCGAGCGGTGAACCACATGGCGGGGTCCTCCTCATGGCGGTTGAGTCGATGCCCAGGGGGATGGCGACGCGACGCGCAATTCCGAGATTCGCAATCCCCCCAGACAGGAGGGTTCTGCAGACAGGAGATGAAACGCCACAGATAGAACCTTTTTGTCATGAAAACGCTTTTCAGGCCCGGCCGTCTACAGGAATTCGGTGTCCTGTTTCCGGAATTCTCATTCCGCAGGAATTCAAAATCGGCGTGCTGAGCGGCGATTGGGTGACAGATGGAACACACACGAACCGCTCGCAGGTCGTTGTCGGCCGAACCGGTCAGGGGCGATCAAAACCTGCGAGATCGGCGACTTAACTCTCGCTACACTTAGTGATCGCGGGGCGTGAACAGCGGGGAATGCGCAACGACCGGACGGGGATTTCTTTCAAGCGCGGGCAGGGGGCGGCGAACATCTGGTGACCAGAAAGGCGGTCACTTCCTCAAGAGGATTCACATGGCAGACGCAGTCACGTTGGTGGGATCGGGAGACGACTGGCTCGCCGGCGGCAGGCCGCCCCAGCAACCAGCCGACCTCGACCAGGTCGTCGGGCAGTCGCTCGGCAAGTACCACATCGACTCGTTCCTCGGTGCGGGGGCGATGGGGCGGGTCTACCTAGCCCATCACCTCGATCTGCAGCGCAACTGCGCCCTGAAAATCCTGTTGCCGCAACGCGCTTCGCAGGATGCAGACTACGTCCGCCGGTTCTTCGATGAGGGCCGCGCCGCCGCGCAACTCGTCCACCCCAACATCGTGACGGTCCACGCGCTGGGGCAAGTCGAGCACCTTTACTTTCTTGAAATGGAGTATGTGCCAGGCCGGTCATTGGGGCACATTCTCTCCGACGAGCAGCGCCTGGAACCGATCCTGGCGGCCAGCATCGCGATGCACGTCGCCGATGGTCTTGCCGTCGCCCATTCGGAAGGTATCGTCCACCGCGACCTGAAGCCCGACAACATCCTCATGTCGCTCCGCGGCGTCCCGAAGATCACCGATTTCGGATTGTGCAAGCGGATCGACGAAGCGCCCGGAAATGGGCAAACACGCCTGGCCGGCACGCCGCACTTCATGGCTCCGGAACTGTTTCGGGGCCTGCCTCCCACACCGGCCAGCGATATCTATGCCCTGGGGGTGACGCTCTATCTGGCCGCCGCGGGTCGACTTCCGTACGACCACGACACCGTGGTTGGTCTGGCAGCCCAGGTTGTGGACGAACCACTCGTGCCGGTACGAACGCTCAACCCCAGGATTCCGCTGGAGTTGGCCGAGTGTGTGGCGCTATTCCTCGACAAAGCACCGGAAAACCGCCCTCAAGACGGGCTCGCGGCCTCAGCCCTGCTCAAGGCCTGCATTGGCAAATCACGTGATCTGCGTGGAATGGTCACCGAGGCGTTTCAGGGACATCCCACCGCGACGGTCCGGGCGGATGACGACGACTTCGAAATCGAGATCGCGCTGCCCAATGCGCGGCGGCAGCGGGTTATGGTCTCGCGAATCGATCGGCATAGCGTCGAGGCCTTCGTGCGGGTCAGCAGCCTGTGCGGACGGGCCACTCAGACTTTGTATGAGGCCGCCCTCAAAATGAATGGCGATATGGCTCATGGGGGCATCGGTCTCCGTGAGATCGGGGGAGAATGGTGGTTCGAGGTGAGTGACACCTACCCCCGGATGACCGTCGACCCCGAGGAAATCCGCCACAGCGTGTATGAGGTCGCCGCACTTGCGGACAGCATCGAAAAGCTGCTGTCCAGCGAAGACCGGTACTGACTCACCTGGCCGCAATTCGTCTGGCCGGCGTGAGAGTCGCGTGCCAGAGCCTGTTGCAGACCCAGGTTTTCGGCAGAACACGCGAAATCGAGGGTGGCCCGACCACCTGGTGGTCGGGTCACGCAGCGACAGGAAGCCACACCATCCTCGAACAACCGCCAAAACAGGCACTCTTGCAGACAGAGCGCCCCCAGCGACCCGGTCAAGAACCAAAATCACACACCGTGCTGTGCCATGCCTGCACCGGCTTTGCGGGGCAAGCATGCGAGCGGTTCCCGACGTTCTTCGTCGTCGAGAAGCCGGAAACACGCGGTCTTCGTTTGAGCCGCGCCGCCTCACAGTCGGCATGCTTGCCCCGAAACGGTGCAAGCATGGCACACTGCTTGACTCCCTTGACGTCGGGTGCGCTAGCGACGACCTGCCTGGGGCAGGGGCCCCAGCGGGCGGCGGCTGATTTCCTGCCAATGGCGAATGTCGATCCGGTACGGGCCGTGCGGTTTGTCGAACCCGCCGAAGTCCTTGTGATACTTTTCGAGCCGTCCCAGCTTCTGCTCCAGGGACAGTTCTCCAGCGGCTGGTTCCGTCGTCGTCCGTCCCCAGACGATGAGCGACCCGCGCGAGACCAGTCCATAGATGCCGGCCGGAAGCTCGATGTCACCAGACATCGAGGTTGTGCCGGTTCGTGACGCAACCCGGGGGCATTCGATCCGCTCCAGCCCGAGTGGCTTCCAGCGGGTGGCGAGCGCTTCCGCCAGTCTCGCGGCCCCGAGCACGATGGGGTCGCCCCAGGCAGTCCCCGCGGGACCCTGGGGTGTGGATCGAACGCCCCCGACAATGGGAAACTCGCGGGCATCGGTCACCGAGAAATCGTCGGGCGGAAGGAGGACGGAGGCGCTGTCCACGGGGTACAGTCCCTGCGCCGTTTCGACCATGGCCACGGGGTGACGGTACTTAAGCCGAACCGCCAGGCCCGCAGGCGACCGAGCCGTAATGGAGACCACGTCGTCCACCCACGGGTGCAGCAGAAATGCCGCCCGAACATCCTCCATCAGGGTTGGCGACAGCAGTTTGAGATCCGGGGGCAACTGTCCGGCGCGTGCCACCTGAGTGACAAAATCAGACGGAATCCAGCGCGGGGGCTGGTTGATCTGAATCTGCTCCGTCGGAACCAGATATTCAGCCCGATCGGTCAGATCTGGCAGCCGCTGGATGAGGCGTGGTCCGAAATAGAGGGTCGTGACGACCGCAACGGCGAAGGAGAGCAGCCGGGGGCCATACCAGGCGCGCAGGAACCTCATCCCGCCGGGTTCAGGCGCTCCGGTGGCAGATTGAAGTTCGGTCGTCGCAGGGGGCAGGTACATCTCATGTCGCGCTTCGACCGAACGGCGCGGACGGCATGAGAGTTTCTGCCGCCAGTCCGCGTCGTCGGTACAACCGCTGCGTTGCAGTCGGGACGATTAGTTCGCCGAGATGGCACAAGTCGCCACACGAACCCAGCGTCGCCAGCGGCCAGCCGCTTCCTGGATCAACTCGACCACGTCCTGATTATCGAGCGGTTTGGCGAGAAACTGTGCCGTGCCAGACTGCATCGCCCGACTGACAAAGTCCCAGTCCATTTGCGAGCCGACGAGGATCACCTGCGTCCAGGGATTGATCAATTTGGCCTTGGTGACGAACTCGAGTCCGGCGTCGGGATCGGAATCAATCTCCGCCAGGATCAGGTCCGCGCTGTCCGACTGCAAGGCGTCAAGAGCCTCAGCCGTCGACATTGAGAACTCGGCGTTGACGAAATCACCAAACGACACTTCGATCAGCCGACGGTAGAGAATATCGCTGAGCGAGTCATCAGTCACAACCCGAATCTGCAGCTTGGTGTCGCCTTGCAATCCGGATTCCGGATTTTCAGTCCGCATCTGGTTGCGGGCGTACCTCATGAAATGCGTGCGGCTGATCAGCCCGACCAGTTTCCCGTCTCGCAGCACCGGCAGGCGACGGATCTTTTTGGCGATCAGATCGGCAACCAGGCCATCGATCTCCGCCTCTTCGGTCGTGGTGGCCATGTCGCGCTTCATATGGTCACCGACAAAATCGTCGGCCAGTTCGGGGCGGACGACCAGGGGCAGCAACTGCGAATCGGAGATCATCCCCAGCAGGTGCCCATGAGCGGAGACGACGGGCAGGCTGGTGATGCCATGTTGCGTCATCAGGTGGATCGCCTGCCCGACTCGCATTTCGGGGCGAATGGTGTGAACAGAACGAGTCATCAAGTCGCCGACAGTCACGGGCATGGGGCCGGTCCTTGGGCCAGAATCGGGTAACGGAGTAGAAAGACGGTCCGTCTTGCGGCGGCTAAGACAACTGCTGAAATCCTAGTTCGCGTTTTGCCTCATGACGGCCTGGCGTCTTGCTTTTTCCCTGGCCCGTCGCCCAGGTGGTTGAGTAACTGGAGTAACCGCTAACTCGAACCACATCGGCCGAAATGCATACGCAGGAAATGATGCGTCGAGGACGGGACTCATTTCCTCGAAGTAGTGCTTAAGGCAGAAGCATTTTCGTCGGACCAAACAATCCGGGGAAAAGACTGGCGGAGCGCTTCCTGTCAGGGAACCGCGAAACGTCGGCATAAACCGTGCCCTGGCCCGCCTGAGTGCAACCAGGACGGAAAGCCTCAACGAGTTTCGCAGATTCTCCATCTCGTCCGATCGCATCTCCTGCACCGATTTGGACGATTTTTGACGAAGGTTCCAAGAAGGTTTCGCCTGTGTTTCCTGAATTTCAGTAGGGCTGAAGGTCGAATTTCAAAGGGTTATCCCCTAGGGGAAACCCTGCGTTGATTGCCCTGCACCGAGCCCCTGTTTGATCTGAATACACTTATGTCGGCCGTCCTTGACAAAACTGAGGTTTGCAACGAATCGAACGCGCATGAGTTTCATGCGATCTCGACGTCCAGTCTGCGTGTCGGAACGCGGCTACGGGTTCCGATTTACGATGAAGGCGATATCCTGCTTATCGCACGGGGGCAGGTGATCACGCCGGTCTTCATGGAGAAGCTCCGCTTGCGGCGGATCAGCACCGTCAAAGTGCATCAGTCGGAACTACCCAGAGTATTTGCGGGCACACCGATGGGCGAATCCCGCGTGGCCCCCAATGAACACGGTGGCGCGTTCGCCCCATTTGAGAATGCCGCCTCGGTGGCCCTCGATACGCTTGTGAAGCGTGGCGGGCACATCGGGCTGCCCCCCCAGGGCGAGGCCGTTGCCAATCATCTCGTTCAGCATGGCGCCAGCGGTTACGCCGAAGGCGCGCTGGAACGCTTTGTCGACCGCCGCGAAGCCTGCCTCGACCAGGCCGAGGATGTGTATCGAACGCTCTCGGAAGGCCGGGGCCTGAACACCGAAGCGCTCAACAACATCGCCGATGAAGCCCTCACGGATCTGACCGAAGACTTCGACCTGTTCAACTGTCTGGGGGTCAATCCGCACACCGACCGGTACCCGGTGCGTCACAGTTTGCATGTGTCGATGCTGGCGTTAGGCATCGGCACGAAACTTGGACTCGACCGGACGACGCTCAAAGAGCTCTCGATGGGCTGCCTGATCCACGACGCCGGGATGCTCAAGATCGATGAAGATCTCTATTCCACTCCGGCGCCGTTGAACCGGATCGAGTTTCTGGAGATCACCAAGCACCCAGTCATCGTGTTTGACATGATGAAGAAGATGGAACGCATCTCCAGCCGGGCCGCATTCGTCGCCTACCAGATTCACGAACGTTGCAACGGCGAAGGCTATCCCCGCAAGCGGTGTGGTCCGCAGATTCATTTCCTGTCGAAACTGGCGGGAATCTCGGACGCGTACATCGCCCTCGTCTCACCGCGACCGCACCGCGGCGGCATGCTCCCGTACAAGGCGATGGAGCGAATGCTGAGTGGCGTGCGGGATGGCCTGTATGACCCGCTGGCCATGCGAGCGCTATTGCAGACGGTGGGGCTGTTTCCGATCGGCAGTTTCGTCGAACTGTCGGACGATCGTGTGGCCAAGGTCACCCGATCCAACGGCGACATCTACCACCGACCGATTCTGTCCGTCTGGCGAAAAGGCGCAACACACGAACTGCCCGAAGTGGTGGACCTCGCCGAGCAGACCGATCTGTCGATCAAGCGCCCGCTCGTCAGCCTCGATGAGTTCGCGCCGAAAGTCGAGGCCGATGAATACTCCTGGGAGTAACGGCTGAAGGCGATTTGCAGTGCGGCGCGACTCACCCGTTACGCGGTATGCAGCTCGACGACATCCTGCTCGGCCAGGATGTGATCCTTGCCGACGGATTGCCCGTCATGCAGGCCACTGCCCCAGACCTTCGCGAATTTGAGTGACGCAGCCAGGTCGTTGTGAATCCGCTCGGCCAGCGCCTCGACGGAGGAACCAATCGGAAGCGTGAAGGGACTGTTGCGCTCCACCGGCTTGCCCGGCACCTTGGTATAGATCCGCATCACGCCCAGCAACCGGTAGATCGCGGAGGGCAACTCGGCCACGCCCAACCCTGTTTCGAAGTCGACCAGCACCCGCTCGAGGGCCGGGGGATTCATCTCCTCATAGAACTCGAGTCGATCGGCAAGCTGCGGGTCGGACGCATGCGTCACCACCAGCAGCGTCCGAATCTGCACTTTGGCGAAGTCTTCGTCAACGAATCCCGAGGCGGCGCCCAGCACGGTGCTCCGGTCGGCGAACTGCTGGATGACGGTGAGCGTCTCTTCGGGCGCATCGTCGGAACTGCCATCGAAACAGAGCAGCGCCGCATCGGCGGTTCGCACAATGTTGGGCAGGTAGGCTTCAAACACCGTGTCGGTGACGGGCGGGGTGTCGATCAATTGAACGGCGACATCTTCAAACGCCATCATCCCGGGAAGCGGCTCGCGCGTTGTGAACGGATAGGGGGCCACCTCCGGCTGGGCCTTGGTCAGTTCCGCGAGTAACCGACTCTTCCCGCTATTGGGACCACCGAGAATGGAAACGGCCCCGGCTCCCTGCCGCGGGAAGCGAAAGCTCTTCACCTTTTTCGGAGCGGAACGCTCGACCTGCAGCGCCTCTTTGGCGTCTTTCAGCCGGGTTTTGAGGTCGGCCTGAACTTTTTCCGAGGCCTTGTGCTTGGGCAACAGCACCAGCATCCGCTCGAGGCAGTCCACTTGCTCCTGGAGCGTCTGGGCCTTGCGGAACTCCTGTTCCACGCGGAAGTATTGCGGCGGAGCATTAACGGCCATGGTGGTTCTGGTTGCAGTCGGCTCGAAGGAATTGGGCGGAGTGTCGGTCAGACGGAGTCGGGCATGGAAAGACGAACTCCGGACAGTAGTTCAATCGGCGGCGAATCAAAAGGAAGGTCGCCTCGCCCTGCTTGACGAGGTCAGGAGCGCGATCGGGGGGAAGCCGGAAAAGTCACTTCCCTGAGGGAGACGAATCCCGCCGGCACTCAACCCCGGAGACCATTGGTGAAACGCCACCCGTCAGGCCGGATTTCGACATGGTCTGGTTCGAGACAAAAATAAGTGGGAACGAACTTGAGATTTCTAGTCGACTATCGTTGACAGATTCGGAGAAGATTACAGGATATTCCTGGTCTGCGGCCTCCGATGAACGACGCGGACGATGCTCGCCCGCGTAGAATGCCGACCCACATATTTGTTGATGTCACCGCATCGCAGCACAGGGACCATCGCGGGTGCACTGGGAACAGCGAGTCGAGTACGCGGCGCTTTCCGATATCGGATTTCGGCGGCGAAACAACCAGGATGCGTACGCGATCCAGACTTGCAAGGTCCGGGATGAGTGGGACGACCGGGGCCATCTGTTCCTCGTGGCGGATGGGATGGGAGGTCATGCGGTCGGCGAGTTAGCCAGCAAGATTGCCGCGGATACCGTTCCGCATACCTTTCTCAAGCAACGGGATGCGTCGATCCCTGAAGCGCTGCGGGCGGCCATCACGGCAGCTCACATCAACATCCATTCCCGCGGGGAGCAAAACCGCGATTTCAATCGGATGGGGACGACCTGCACCACTCTGGTTTTGTCGCGATACGGCGCGGTGGTGGGACATGTAGGCGACAGCCGCTGTTACCGCATTCGCGACCGGAAGATCGAGCAGTTGACGTTCGATCACAGCCTGCAGTGGGAACTGCTGCGGCAAGGCAAACTGCCTGCCGAACAGATTCTGCGGCAGCAACCGCGAAACGTGATCACGCGCAGCCTCGGTCCGCAGCCGACGGTTGAGGTCGATATTGAAGGCCCCTACGCGGTACGCCCGGGGGACGTCTATCTGCTCTGCAGTGACGGGCTGTGCGGGCAGGTAGCCGACGAGGAGATCGCGCAGATCGCCTCGAGTCTGCCGCCGCCCGATGCCTGCCGCTTTCTCGTCGACCTGGCGAATCTACGCGGCGGGCCGGACAACATCACGGTGCTGGTTGTGCGTGTCGGGGAAATCCCGGCTGGATTGCCCGCGATTCCTCACGATCCGCCGCGGCGCGATCTGAGACCGGGTTGGGGATGGGTTCTCGCGTTTGCGGCACTCTCGATTCTGTACATCGGCGGCACTGCGATGACGGCCCTCGACTACGTCGCCCACGGGTTGACGCTCCAGGTGCTCTCGCTGCTGGGGATTGGCGGCCTGCTGCTGTCCTGGCTGCACGACCGCGATCGACGGATGCGGCAGGAGGGCTTGCCCAATGTCACCCCGGGCACGCCTTACCGTGTCGCCTCGGCTGAAGTGACGGAAGCGTTTGTGCAAACCTGCCGGGCAATCGAGTATCACCTGCAGCGGACCGCGCTGGAAGAAGACTGGTCGATCGACTGGGGGCCCTATCATTCGCTCGCCGAAGCGGCGCACTCAGCGCATAGTTCCGGTCAGCTGCGCGCTGCGCTGGCCGAGTACGGCAAGGCGATTCACATTCTGGCCAAGGGGATTACTCAGCTCCGCAAGCAGAAGGATCTTGCGGAACGCTGGGGGGTGAAATCGTCCGGAGCACCGACACCTTTGCCCCCGACGAAATCGAAAACCGAGCCGCCACAATCCAAGCCAGACGCCAGCGTGCCCCCGGAGGACCCGTCCTCGGGATCTCCTCCGGCGGCCACGAAGTAGCGCAGCAACGACCCGACGCATCAATAACTTGTTGTGCGTACACTGTTTTTGATGGGCGATTCGACTCTCGTTCGGTACGATCTTGCTTTCGCGTCGATTCCGAGGTGCGGCGCAGCGCTGGAGTCGAGACGGTCGACGCGGGGTGTGATGACGTTGTGGTTCCGGATGGGGGTGTGTGCATGTCGACGGATCTTCATCCAGCGACGGCGAGAATTCTGATCGCAGACGACAATCATCAGAACTGTGAACTGCTGGAAGCCTATCTGGCTCAGGAAGGCTACACAGTCGACATGGTGTACGACGGCCAGCAGACGCTGGAGGCGATCGCTCGCCGGCAGCCCGATCTGCTGCTGCTCGACATCATGATGCCGAAGATGAGCGGCTACGAAGTCTGCCAGACGCTGAAATCCAAAGCCGAGACCCGCGACATCCCGATTGTGATGGTCACGGCCCTGGCAGAGATGGGCGACATCGAGAAAGCGGTGAACGCCGGGGCAGACGATTTCCTGACCAAGCCGGTCAACAAGCTCGAACTGACCACCCGCGTTCGCTCGCTGCTGCGCGTGCGGCATCTCATCAACGAGCGCGACCGTCTGCTCGCGTACCTCGAGCAGGTCGAGCGGATGCAGGCCGAACAGGCGCTGGCCCGGTAGTTGATCCGTGGGAAGGGCTTCCAGCCTGTCGAATCTCCGGTCGTTCCGAAAAAAACGACCACGTGGAAGCCTGTCCCACCAAAATCTCATCCTTGTCTGCGGTCAGGATGGGGCCGTGGCCAAGCCCCCATCTGAAGTCCACTCCCGACTACCCTTCAGAGTGACTTCGGCCGGCCAGTGCGTCTGGTCGCCAACAAGATCCGGAGTCGGCGTGGCTGACGTGATTCTCAAACCCCGCCGTGCCCAGCCGTTTTTCGGCGGACATCCCTGGTTGTTTTCGGGGGCGGTGGCCCGCGTCGAGGGAACCCCCGAACCGGGCGACGAGGTGACCGTCCGTTCGCACGAAGGCGAGTTCGTGGCGCGTGGGCTGTTCAACCCCCACAGTCAGATTCAGGTCCGGCTGTACCGCTGGGACGACTTGCCGCTCGATGCGGAGTTCTGGCAGACGCAAGTGCTGAAGGCGGTTTCGCTGAGACGCGATCTGCTGGGCCTGTGCGGGCCGAACCAGGCTTGTCGACTTGTGTTCAGCGAGGCGGACGGAATCTCGGGCTTGGTAGTGGACCGGTTCGACGACTGGCTGCTGGTGCAGTTCAACTCGGCCGCACTGGCTGTGCATCAGGCGGTGCTGCTCGAGGCACTTCGTCAGGCGGTCCAGCCCAGGGGAATCTGGCTGCGAACCGAAAAGGGAATTCGCGATGCCGAGGGCTGGGAGCCGACCGACGGCCTGGCGTGGGGTGAACCGCCCCCACGGCCGATCATTCTGACGGAAAACGGACTGGAATACGCCGTGGACGTCGTCGAGGGCCAAAAGACCGGCTTTTATTGCGACCAGCGCGACAATCGCCTCGCGGCCGCCAAGTATTTTGCGGGGCGGTCGGTGCTTGACGTCTGCTGTTACTCGGGCGGCTTCACGCTCAATGCGCTGCGGTCGGGT
>JAIXZD010000204.1 GCA_027489895.1 Planctomycetaceae bacterium | reverse complement strand
CCGAGACCTGGCCTGCGCATTGGGAAACGCCCACCTGGAGTTTCTCGCCCGGCTCCAGCAGTTCGATCCCCGCCGTCATTCTCTCCACCGTCGTCTGGTACTGCTGCACCAACGGTTCCGACCAGATGTCGATCCAGCGGTTCCTCAGCACCCGCGATAAGGTGTCCGCCCGCCGGACCCTGTTCGTCTCGCTTTCCTCCGATTTCACCGTCACCTCGCTGCTCCTCGCCACGGGCACCGCGCTCCTCGTCTACCACCAGACCTACCCGGAATCGTTCGCGGCCGGCCGATCGCCCATCACCCAGGGTGACACCTTCCTCCCGCTGTTCGTGGCCAGTGGCATGCCGTTCGGACTCTCGGGCCTCGTGATCGCCGCGATTCTGTCCGCCGCGATGTCCAGCCTCTCCTCGGGGATGAACTCGGTCGCCGCGGTCATCGAGCGCGATGTCTGGCCCGACTCCGCGCAATCGGGCGAATCCTCCGCGGCCTCCGTCACACGCCTCCGCTGGCTGACCGTCGCCGTGGGCCTGCTCGCCGTCCTGCTCGCGATTGGCCAGATGTACTTCGTCTCCGGGAATCTCCTCGAGCGCTGTTTCAAGGTGATCAATCTGCTCACCGTCCCGCTGTTCGTCCTGTTCTTTCTCGCCCTCTACGTCCCCTTCGCCACACGCGCCGGCGCCTGGTGCGGACTGGTCGCCTCCATCACTGCCGCTGTTACCGTCGCCTACGGACGAGACCTGTTCCTAGGGGGCGACCCAAAACCGTTCTGGCCCAACTTGTTCTGGATGATGCCCTCGTCCCTCGCCGCCGGTTCACTCATCGGAACGAGCGTCAGCCTGCTCACTCAGCCCCGCGCGACCGCAACCTCGGAGCGGCCCTCATGACCCACCACTCCCCTGCACCAGTGGCCCCTGCCCCAGTCTGGCCCGTCCTCGACAGCGATCGCGAACTGTTCGACCGCGAGCTCAACAGCTTCGTCCCCCCTCGCATCTTCGATGCGCACACCCATCTCTATTCCGCCCGGCATTTCCCCGAGGCCACCCGGCCGCCGATGGTCAACTCGGGCCCAATCGATGTCACCTTCGCCGTCTACCGCCAGCACATGGAAGAGTTGATCCCCAACCGCGCCGCGACGCACGGGCTCTTCTTTCCCTTCCCACATGCCGATGTCGATGTCGCCGCCGAGAACGACTGGCTCTATCGCGAACTGGCCGACCAGCCTGGTGCCCGCGGCCAGATGCTCGTCACCGCCCACACCACCCCCGACGAGATCCGCGCCGCCGTTCGCGACCATGGCATCGTGGGCCTCAAGTGCTACCACGTCTATTCCGTGTCCCGCCCGACGTTCGAATCCCCCGTCGAAGACTTTCTCCCCGAGCCGCAGGTCGCCGTCTGTCACGAGCTCGGCCTCTCGATCACGCTGCACATGGTCCGCGCCCGCGCCCTCGCCGACCCGGTCAATCAGGCCACAATCCGCCGCTACTGCGAGACCTATCCCAACATGCGGATGATCCTCGCCCATGCCGCCCGGGGCTTCAACCCGCACCACACGCTGCTCGGAATTCATTCGCTCGCGGGCCTGCGGAACTGCTGGTTCGACACGTCGGTCGTCACCGATTCCGGCGCGATCGAAGCGATCGCCCGAACCATGGGGCACGACCGCATTCTCTATGGCTCGGACTTTCCCGTCACCCACATTCGTGGCCGCTGCGTGGCGATTGGCGACAGCTTCTTCTGGATGTCCGCCGACAACACCCGCCTGGAGGCCGCGTACGCCAAACTCGAACTCGCCCTCGTCGGCCACGAAGCACTCCGCACGCTCAAAGTCGCCGCCCTCGCCCTCGGGTGGAGTGACACCCAGGTCGAAGACGTCTTCTACAACAACGCCGCCCGCCTGTACGGCCTCGCCTGACCCAACATCCCAGCCGTTCGCGACCATGATCACTCCGACTGGTTCCTCCGCCGCTCGACTCGACCAGCTCATCGCCCAGCGGCAACCGGGCTGGTCCCTCCCCCGCGACTTCTACGTCGCTGCCGATCTGTTTGAACTCGACCTCGAACGCATCTATCGCCGCCACTGGCTGCTGGCCGGCCCGGTCTGTCGACTGACTCAGCCTGGTGACTACTTCACCTGCGAGGTCGGGAACGATTCTCTCATCTTCGTTCGCGAAGACTCTGGTGAAATTCGAGGCTTCCACAACGTCTGTCGGCATCGCGGGTCGAGGATCTGTCTCGACGCGGAAGGTCACACCAAACGGTTTGTCTGCCCCTACCACAACTGGAGCTATCTCCTCAGTGGCGACCTCGCCCACGCCCGGCATCTCCCGGAAAGCGTCCCCACCGGCGACCTCGGCCTGCACCCGTTCGATGTTCGCGTGGTCGCGGGGCTGATCTTCTTCTGCCTCGCCGAACAGCCGCCCGAGTTCGGCACCACCGCAGAGGATGTCGATCGCTTCTTCAGCCCGCATCAGCTCGACCGAACCCGCATCGCCCGCCGCACGACCGAGGTCATCCGGGCCAACTGGAAGGTCGTCGCCGAGAACTTCTGGGAGTGTTACCACTGCGGGCCAACGCACCCCGAGTTCTGCGGCGTGATGTCGTACGCCCACGCGCAGAACAATACCCGCCTCGCCGCCGAACGCGTCGAGTTTGAACACTCCTGGGAGCTCGAAACGACGGCTCGCGGTGGCGTTTCCGGGACCGTTCCCCTGGCCCCGCCCGCCCTGCACCAAGGCGGGCGCGTCCCCATTCGTCCCGGCTACCTCACCCAGAGCCGCGATGGCCAGCCGGTCGCCCCGCTGTTGGGCGAGGCGACCGAGTACGACGGCGCCGTCACCAGCTTCATGCATTACCCGCTGCTCTGGTACCTCGCCTGCAACGACCACGCCCTGCTCACCCGCTTTACACCAAAATCCCCTCTCGAAACCGAACTCGAACTGACCTGGCTCGTCGCCGAAACAGCCGTCGAAGGTCGCGACTACAACGCCGACGAGGTCGCCTGGCTCTGGTCCGTCACGGCCGCCCAGGACAAGTCGATCTGCGAAAACAACCAGTTGGGGATTCTCTCCAGCCGGTATCAACCAGGGCCGTATGTCACGACCGAGTCATCGGTCGACGGCTTCGTCACCTGGTACCTCCACGAACTCTCTCGGACCTCCTGACATGCGCTTCAGCAAGATCAAACAAAAACTGCTCCGCGGTGAATCGGCCCTCGTCACCTGCTGCCACTTCATCGACCCTCAGGTCTACGAGCTGACCAGCCTCTACGGGTTCGATGGCATCTGGCTCGATCTCGAACACCATTCCACCAGCGACGAAACCGCCGCCACGCTGATGCGTGCCGCTCGCGTTGGCTCGGCCGATATCGTCGTCCGCCCCGCCAAAGGCGAGTTCATGCGGACCGCCCGTCTCCTTGAAGCCGGTGCCCAGGCGATCATGTACCCGCAGTGCGACAGTGCCGAGGAAGCGGCCGACCTCGTCCGCTGGACCAAGTTCGCGCCCCAGGGGCGGCGGGGTGTCGACGGTGCCGGACCCGACAATCCCTACTGCGCCACCCCCATGCCCGGCTACCTGAAGGCCGCCAACGAGCAGACCCTGCTCATCGTCCAGATCGAATCCCCCACCGCGCTCGCGGCCGCACCGGAAATCGCCAAAGTGCCGGGAGTCGATGTACTCATGCTCGGCCCGGGCGATCTCAGCGTGATGGCCGGCATCCCCTATCAGTTCGATCACCCGCTCATTCAAGGCGCCTACGCCCAGGTCGCCCAGGCCGCCGCCGCCGCAGGCAAACACTGGGGCACGGTGACGGGCAGCCCCGAACACAGCCGCATGCTCATGGACAAAGGCGCCAAACTGCTCTTCCACGGCTGCGACCTGATCATGGTCCGCAACGGCATGGAAGCGATTCAAAAGAACTACGCCCCGCTCGGCTTCAGCTTCGACAACCAGCTCGCCGCCGAAGCCACCCGCATCGCCAACCTGAAATAGTGCTTCTGCAATCGATGACTGTGCATCAGAAACAGGTCAGGCTCGCCTGACACCCTCACTTTTAACTTTTTCCTTTTGACTTTTGCCTTGCGCCGTTCTGACGCGAACGGACAACGATCGAT
>JAIXZD010000347.1 GCA_027489895.1 Planctomycetaceae bacterium | reverse complement strand
GCCCCCACCCGACGCCACCGCCGAACCCGCCCCCACCGCCGGTCCCGCCCCCATCAACCCAGACCCTACCAGCCCGGCTCCACCCATCCCCGCCAGCCCCGTCGCCGAGGCCACCAGAAACGCCCGCCGCGACTCCAGCCGCCAGGCACCCGAATCTTGCCCTCCGCGCACCGAGCCCATCAACCAGCCCCCTCGCCAGACCTCCAAGACAAATCAACCACACTCAATACGTTACCGCCCCCACCCCACCCCCCACAATCCCAACGCCGCTCAACCAGCAGCAAACGAAAGCCACAAACAGCCTCGTAGCGGAAGCGGTGACGCTTCCCAAAACCTCCAACCTCCAAACAATCCCCAAGTGCCAGATACGCAATACCCCTCCCGCCACTCCCCTCCCCCACCATCAACCCGCGCCGGTCCAACCCAGCCCGCCCCACTCACCAGCCCTTCAACCTGCCTTTCCTTCGCGCTCTTCGAGTCTTCGTGTCAAAGAGCCTCCCCAGTTCGACCCTCCTAACGCCAACCCCTTGGTGCCTTGGTGCCTTGGTGTTTCCAACCCACCCGCACGATCGATCAAACGATGTACAGCAGCGGAAACAGAAAGATCCACACGAGGTCCACGAAGTGCCAATACAGCCCGTAGTTCTCGATCAGCGTCTCATGCCGTGGCCCCAGCCAACCAAACAGCCCCAGCAGAATCGCATGCCCGAACATCACCATCCCGATCACCACATGCACCGCATGCAGCCCCGTCATGCAGAAATAGGTCGACGCAAACACATTCCCGTACGGAATCACGTGGACCTCACTCACCCCCGCAAACTCGTTCGGAAACAGCTTGCGAACCCCCTCCGCCTCCTCCGCAACCGTCCCCTCCGACTGGAACAGCCCCGGAAACCACGCCATCAATTCCGCAGGCTTCTCGAGCTTGACCCCCGGTGTGAACACCGCGACCAGCGCCTCGCGCCGCGCCGCAAGCTCATCGCTCGTCAGCGTCCCCAGCCGCGCCGCCGCCTTGATCCCGCTCACGGCCAGCTTCACGGGCGACCGCTCGGCAATCTCCTTGTCCAGCACCTCGACACGGGCCGACAGCCCGTCATCCTTCTCACCCCGCGCCAGTCGATTCTTAATCAGCTCCCGCTCCCGCTCCCGAGCCGCCACGCCCCCCACCCGCTCCGCATCGGCTGCCAGCTTCTTACCCGCCTCGCTGGCCGTCTCGGCAATCCGCCCCGGCAGAATGTCGTGGACAAACTTCCCCCGGTACTCCGCCGCCTTGATCCCCAGAAACACAAATCCCAACAGCAGCGTCAGGGTGAGGAGCGCCGTCGCCCGGCCATACGCCCGCTGACCCATCGCCTCATGCGCCAGCACCACCGACACGCTCGAGCAGATCAGCACGAACGTATTGATCCCGCCCAGAATCACGTTGATATGCGTCACCGCCGGATCGGAAGGCCAGAGTGGCGACCCCATCCGCACCGTGATGTACGACCCGATCAGAGCCGTGAAAAACATGATCTCCGTCCCGAGGAACAGCCACATCCCGAGCTTGCCATTCGGAACCGGCACCCCCAGCTTCATCGCCGCTGCATTCGCCACCATCCCACCCCCAAAAAGAAACAGGTCGGGCCAAGCCCGACACCATCACTTTTGACGTTTGCCTTTTGCCTTAGTTCGTGTGCCACTGGCTTTGCCAGTGCGAGTTCCTGCGGAAAGACCGCTGCTTCCGGAACCATTGTCTCGTAGACCACATCGATGGAGGGCTGCTTCAACAGGCTGCAAGCCCGACACCCTCACTTTTGACTTTTGCCTTTTGACTTTTGACTTAGCGCAGCACGTGGTCCGCCACCAGCACCCCCAAGAGCACCGGCAGATACATCACCGAAGTCAGCAGCACGCCCCGCGCCGTCGCCCGCGTCGGGTTCGCCTGGAAGATCATCGCCGACCGGACATACCACAGACCCAGTCCCAGCGCCGTCACCAGATACACCCACCCCGCCAGTCCCACCAGCACAGGCTGCAGCGACACAGGCACCAACAGTAGCGCATACACCACCGCCAGCATCCCCGCCGGTGTGTTCGGCGATCCATCCGCCTGATCACATCCCCCCGGCAGCATCTTCAACCCGGCCCGCGCATACTCCCCGCGATACATCCACGCAATCGCCAGAAAGTGCGGGAACTGCCACAAAAACAGAATCGCAAACAGCCCGAACGCCCCCGCATCTAACCCCCGACCAGACGCCGTCCACCCCAGCACCGGCGGCATCGCCCCGGGAATCGCCCCCAGAATCACCGCGACAGAACTCACCCGCTTGAGCGGCGTATAGACCAGGGTGTACGCCACGAGCGTCAGCCCCGCCAGCCAGGCCGTCAGCGGGTTGACCTGCCAATGCAGGTACGCGACCCCCACTCCCCCCAGCAGCAGACCAAACACCAGCGCCTCCAGCGGTGCCAGACGACCCGTCACCAGCGGACGCTTCGCCGTCCGCACCATCTGCCCGTCGGTCTCCCGCTCCCACCACTGGTTGAGCGCACCCGACGCCACGGCCGTCAGTCCAATCCCCACAATCCCCTGCACCAGCGCCCACGAGAACACGCTTTCCCGCGTGCCCAAGGCAAACCCCAGCCCCACCGTGATCAGCACCATCACGGCAATTCGCGGCTTCGCCAGCACCAGATAATTCGACATCCGCGCGACCGCGAGATCCCGCACCGACGGCGGCGCCAATGCCGCCCCCGCAAGTGCGACACCCTCTGTCCGCTCCTTCTCCTGCACCACGATGGACTGGCTCATCCGCGCACCCCGCTCCCCACCAACAGCGTCTCACCACCACCCGCCACGTCCACACCCGTCCTCACCGCGTGATTCTCGACCCGCTGCGCCGCACCCCGCGCTAGCACCCATTCAATCCGCCACGCCCGCAACCACAACAGCGTCGTCATCAGAAACACAAACATCCCGCCCAACACATGCGCCGTCCGAAACAGAACCTGCGGCGTCGATTGCGCCACCGGCGTCTCCACAATCCCCGGCATCCCAAACCGCGTCGCCCACGCCCCCAGCCCCAGAAACACCTGGAGCGACACCAGCAGCACCAGCGCAAACGCCGGCCCCCGCAGCCAGGCAATGTTGCTGAACACCGCCCCCCCCGCGGAAAACACCGCCAGCAGAAACGCCACCAGCGCAAACCCCGCATGCTCGTACAGCACCATCCCCCGGTGTCGCACGAGCCCTCCCAGCACATACTGCACGAACAACACCACCAGCGTCCCCAGCACCAGCCACTTCAGCTTCGAAGTCGATCGGGTGAGCGGCCGGCCCTCGACATCCACCACGGGCGACTCGGCGATCGTGGCCCATCCGCGACTCGTCACGCACGCCACCGCGCCCATCAACCCAAACACCAGCACGGCAAAACTGCCATGCACAAACGCCAAGCCCCGGTCATTGAG
>JAIXZD010000265.1 GCA_027489895.1 Planctomycetaceae bacterium | reverse complement strand
ATGAATCAACGGGAATTTTTTGCGGGGCCGTCGCCTGTTTCTAGTCGACGCGCGTGAACGGGAGTGGAATGGGAGCCGGAAGCGTCAGCGCCCGGTGGCAGAGTGATTCCCACCGCCAGAACACCCGAACACGCCCCCGTTCAAACCCTCTCCGCCTGCACAATCCAGCCCGTCGAGCGGAGCGCATTCCACCAGCCAGAACCGGATTTCAGAGGTTCGCCCGATAGGCTCAACGCCCATTCGCTTTGCCGTTTGAATCCAGTCGCCGCGAGCAGTTTCGACAACTCGCCGCGCGTGAAGACATGGTGGTAGACGCCTGGAATCCCGCGATAGTCGTGGACCGTATCCCCTGCGTCGTGACGTCCCCGGAGACGCCGCCACACGTCCCAACACAACCAGCGGCGGCCAGTGGGGTGGTCGAGGTGCCGCCACCAGTTATGCACATGAAGCAGCACTGTCCCTCCTGGTTTCAGCAGTCGTGCTGCTTCGTGCAGCACAGTCGCTCGCTCTGCCGCCCCAGCCACCATGCCCAGGGTCCCAAACATCAACAGAGCCAAATCAAATTGCGCCGGGGGCAGCATCTCCAGGTTACAGAGGTTACCCCGCAGCAGTGCGAGCGACCCCGCCTTCTCAGTCATCCCTGTTTGCCCTGATTGCGGCGAGTTGCCTAGGACTCTCGGTTTACTCTCTTCCGACTTGGCCACGCCTAGCGATGGCTGTGACAAATCGACTCCAACAACGTCCCAGCCCGCATCGGTCAACACGCGGGCGAGACGGCCCGTGCCGCATCCCAAGTCGACACAAATCGGCGGTACGGTCTCGGTTGACTCCGTCAGCTGCTGCCGCATCGCTGCGATCAGGTCGAGCAGAATCTGCCGGTCAACGTCCAAAAGTCGTTCACCGGCGAGAAACCGCTCGTCTTCCGTCGCGATCTGCTCGTCGTGGACATACTCCCAGAGCGCACGCGGCACGCCTGCGGGCAGTTGCCAGTCAGGGCGATCCAGCGGATTGTCGGAAGGACGAGGCAAGCTGGGGACCTTCGACGTATCTGCCGTGTTCGTGAAGATTTATGGATGCGACCCGATCAGCCAGACACTTGAGACTCGGCGCGCCACAGCCTAGCATACAGCGTCTGGAAGAACGGCGGGGGGCACGACGAAAGTTCGCCCCCTCACTCGGTCGATCTTGTGTCGCCCGGTTCGTTGTTCGTCTCGATTTCAAGTGCTGTTTCGCTTCGCGGCGAACCGCGAGGCAGGTCTGGGTCGACGCCGGTCCAGGGCCGATGGTTATCGGTCCGCCGCGTTGCGTATCAAAACTCGCAAGGAGTGGAAACTGTGGCTGCAGTGAAGGTCGGGATCAACGGGTTTGGTCGTATCGGTCGCGTGGCGTTTCGGGCGATGGCCGCCCGTCCGGATGAGTTTGACATTGTGGCGATCAACGACCTCGGAAAGCCCGATTCGCTCGCCACGCTGCTCAAGTACGACAGCGTCCAGGGTCGCTTCAACGGCACGGTCACCTACGAAGGCGATTCGCTGATCGTCAACGGCAAGAAGGTGAAGGTCATCGCCGAGAAGGATCCTTCGAAGTTGCCGTGGAAAGACCTTGGCGTCGAAATCGCCCTCGAATCGACCGGGTTCTTCACCGGTCGCGCGAAGGATGGCAAGCCGGGTTACGACAGCCACCTGACGGCCGGTGCCCGCAAAGTGATTCTGTCGGCTCCCGCGAAAGACAAGCCGGACCTGACGGTCGTCCTCGGCGTCAACGACGATCAGCTCAAGCCGGAACACCTGACGATCTCGAACGCGAGCTGCACGACGAACTGTCTCGCGCCGCTCGCCAAGGTGCTGCAGGAAAACTTCGGCATCGCCCGTGGGCTGATGACGACCTGCCACGCCTACACGAACGATCAGCGCGTCTCCGACATGCTGCACGACAACATCTACCGTTCCCGTGCCGCGGCCGTGAACATCATCCCGACGACGACGGGCGCCGCGAAGGCCGTCGGTGAAGTGCTGCCGGTTCTGAACGGCAAGCTGACGGGGATTTCGCTCCGCGTGCCGGTCATCTGCGGCAGCATCGTCGACCTGACGATCGAAGTCGAAAAAGATGTCACCGAGGCCGAAATCAACGCGGCGGTGAAAGCCGCCGCCGACGGCCCCATGAAGGGGATCATCGAGTACATGGAAGACCCGATTGTCTCCAGCGACGTGATCGGCAACCCGCACAGCTCGATCTTCCACGCTCCGTGGACGATGGTTCTGCAGAAGCGGATGGTCAAGGTCCTCTCGTGGTACGACAACGAGTTCGGCTACTCGAACCGCACCGCCGACCTCATCAAGAAGGTCGCCGGCATGTAACCCGGAAGTTCCGGTGACGTTGCGACGAGTTGAATCCAGACGTCGGCCATTGTCCCTTGCGGACGATGGCCGACGTTTTTTTGCGCCCTATGTCGAACGAGCCCTCTGAATGAAGCGAACTGCGGCGATCCGAAAACGATCAGAAACGCCCCAGAACGTACTGTGCCCGCAGGTCATCCCCAATGTCCTGCCACGCCGTTTTCCGGTTAGGAAAAATAGGCACCCTGCGTAGGCCACGGATGGCTTTGGCGGGACGAGCCGATTCGGTCGGGTACGGCCCGGTCCTTCGCCGATATCGAGATTAAGGGACGTGTCGCAAGAACTTCTGGCAAAGCACGGTTGCTTTGCCATTGGCCAGTGAAAGGAGTCCATCATGAGAGGTGCGATTCGGCGGACCGTCCGCGCCGCCTCTCTGGCGGGGCTGATGCTGTTCCATTCGGGCTGCGTCTTCCAGCGGGACTGGCGGGCCTCCCAATGCTGCCCCACCGTGGCCGAGGGGATTGAAGGCCCCTGGGAAGGCCGCTGGAAGAGCGAAGCCACCGGGCGCGAAGGCCGCGTGAAAGCGGTTGTCACCCGAACGGGCGACTCCACGTACGTCGTGCAGTTCCAGTCGACCAAACTCGGCGTCATCCCGTCCAACCTGGACGTTCCGATGGAGGTCTCCTTCGAGGACCGCCAGTACGTCTTCTCGGGCGAGGTGGACCGCAACGTCCTCGCCGGGGGCAGTTTCCAGTATGAGGGTTACGCCAACCGCGAACACTTCCACACGACCTACAAGACCGAACGTGACCACGGCGTCTTCGAGCTAACGCGGGTCGGCCCGACGATCGACTGCTCCCCCTGCGACAACGCTGTCGCCCAGGCGAAAAGCGAGTCCTCGCCTGAAACTCAGCCCTACGTCTCTACTGCCGGTCACACTGTGCCCGAAGCGGCGCCAGGTCCCGACACGAGCGATCGAAAATCGCGTCGAGAAATCCGGCGATCCGCCAGCGAGCAAGAAACTGACCTCGCGGACCACAACCCCAGCGACGCTAAGCCGGGTAGACTCCGATCGCTGTTTCGCCAGTAACCGCGTCCACACCGGATCCAGGTTCACGTGGGACAGGCTTCAGGTCCAGCGGTTCAATGTCTACCGCGTGCGCCGAATCGGCCGCGCGGACCGCCTTGACCACGAGGCCCCCGAGCACGCCCAACACCGTGGCCGGCATGCCCAGCATGAACAGAATGCTCCACATATAAGCCTGGGGAAGATTCGGCTGCGAGGCATCGGCCCCCACCGATTCCGCACACATCGGGCAGGCCGCTGTCTCCTGCTGGAAAGCCACCAGCAGCAGCCCGGCGCACACGACCATCGCAACTCCCGATCGTCTCATGTGACCTGCTCCCCCACCGTAGGGTGGGCACTGCCCACCATCGCTCACCAATCCCCAAACTCCGCTCCACTCACCCCCGGCTTCAACCGCCCCCCATCTCCTGCCGCTCGCGACGAATTCGCCGCAACCAAGATCGAGCGTCGGGGAACTCTCACGAGTTCCGCTACATCTTGCTTGGATTCGTCGCCCCGAGACAAACAAAACTCTCCTCGGGGCGACCTCCAAACGATCCAAAAACTACAGGTTCGCCAGCGTCACTGCTCCGTCGCAGGCCGGGCCGACCAGCGTCGCGTACTTCGCAATCGCGCCGCGAGTGTACCGCGGTGCGATCGGCTTCCAGGCCGCTTTCCGCTTCGCCAGTTCCGCGTCGCTCACTTCGATGTTGATCGATCCCGTTTCCGCGTCGATCGAAACGATGTCGCCATCCTGAACCAGAGCGATCGGCCCGCCCACCTGGGCCTCGGGCCCGACGTGGCCCACCATCAGACCGCGCGTCGCCCCGCTGAAGCGACCATCGGTGATCAGGCAGGTGTCGTAACCCAACCCCTGGCCGACGATCGCCGCCGTCACCGCGAGCATCTCCCGCATGCCGGGTCCGCCCTTGGGACCTTCGTAGCGGATGATCACCACGTCGCCCTTCTTGATCTGTCCCTGCTGAACCGCGTTGAACGTTTCGTCTTCACTGTTGAAGCACTTGGCGGGGCCGCGGTGCTGCAGCTTCTTGACGCCTGCCACCTTGATGACGCTGCCTTCCGGAGCCAGATTCCCGCGGAGAATAACTAGCCCCCCGGTCGGACTCAGCGCCTTCGAGACCGGCAGAATCACATCCTGATCCGTCGGGAAGACGACATCCTTGACGTTCTCCGCCAAGGTCTTTCCGGTGACGGTCAGGCAGTCGCCATGGAGCAGCCCCGCATCGAGCATCAGCTTAATGAGGACGGGAATGCCGCCCACCTTGTACATGTCGTACGCGGTGTACTTTCCACCGGGCTTGAGGTCGGCCAGCGTCGGCGTGCGATGGCTCACCCGCTGGACATCGTCGAGCGTGAGCGTCAGACCGCATTCCCACGCGAGGGCCGGCATGTGCAGGGCGATATTCGTGCTGCCACCCGTCGCGGCGGCGATGGCGATCGCGTTCTCGAACGCCTTCATCGTCATGATGTCACGCGGGCGGATGTTCGCTTCCAGCAGCTTCATCACCGCATGACCCGACTTCACCGCGAACTCATCCCGCGCTTCTTCGACAGCGGGAGGCGAGCCGCTGCCCGGCAGCGCCATGCCAATCGCCTCGGCCACGCAGGCCATCGTGTTGGCCGTGAACTGACCCCCGCATGAACCGGCGACCGGACAGGCCCCGCACTCCATCTCGTGCAGCTCTTCGTCGGTCATTTTCCCGGCCGCATGCGCGCCCACCGCTTCGTACACATCCTGAATCGTGACATCCTTCCCCTTGTACTTGCCGGGCAGAATCGTCCCGCCGTACAGGAACACAGCGGGAAGATTGAGCCGCGCCGCGGCCATCAGCGTGCCCGGCAGGCTCTTGTCGCAGCCCGCGAGCCCGACGAACGCATCGTACCGGTGGGCGTGCATCATCAGCTCGATGCTGTCCGCGATGATCTCGCGACTGATCAGCGAGGCCTTCATCCCCTCATGGCCCATCGCGATGCCGTCCGAAACGGCGATCGACACGAACTCGCGCGGCGTCCCCCCCGCTTCGCTCACGCCCCGCTTGGCCGCCTTCGCCTGGCGATCCAGAGTGATGTTGCACGGCGTCGCTTCGTTCCACGTGCTCGCCACCCCCACCAGCGGCTTCTTGAAGTCCTCGTCGCCCAAGCCCATCGCACGCATGAACGCACGCGCTGGCGCGCGGCTGGGGCCTTCGGTCACTTCCTGGCTGCGGATCTTCTTGATGGGCATGAGCGAGTCACCTTGAT
>JAIXZD010000019.1 GCA_027489895.1 Planctomycetaceae bacterium | reverse complement strand
CGGAGCGAGAAGTACGTAACGTCTCCCGCCTTGGTGGAGAGTTTTGCCTCGGCCCCGAAACGCTTGTCCGCCGCCATGTCCTGTTGCTCCTGTGTGGGAATCGAGAAGCCTGAAGGATAGGGCGAACAGCCGATCGAAGTCAAAAGTCTGACCGAAAAACGTGGCGAATTCGTTTCCGATCGGGCGGTCGGATGAGGTTGGTCCATCGCGAACGACGATCAAGTTGCGACAGGCAGGCATTGGCGAATCTCGGTCCAACGTGGTAAAAGAGAGTGCCGGAACACGGTTTCGACGGGGCGCGGTTCGCGCCCGGCGTCGCGTCGACTGCTCCGCTCTCCGCTCCGCAAGTTCCGGCGACCTACATCTCTCGCTTCGCACCCCAATCCTCCGAAATCGTGTCCCGCATGGCCGAAAACGAACGCTCGCTCGCAATGTTCGTCGACTTTGAAAACCTCGCCCTTGGATTTCAGGGCTCGCGCGAGAGGTTTGAGATCGGCCGGGTCCTGAAGCGACTCGTGGAGAAGGGCAAGATCGTTGCCAAAAAGGCCTACGCCGACTGGAACCGCTATTCCAGCTTCACCGAGGCGCTGCATGAGGCCGCGATCGAACTGATCGAGATCCCCCGTCGCGGCCAGAGCGGCAAGAACTCTGCCGACATTCGGTTGTGTGTCGACGCGATGGACCTCGCCTACTCAAAAGACCATATCCAGACGTTCGTCGTTGTCTCGGGGGACAGCGACTTCAGCCCGCTGGTGTCCAAGCTCAAAGAGCTGGGCAAGCATGTGATCGGGCTGGGGACACAGGGGTCGACCTCGAATCTGCTGCGCGACAATTGCGACGAATTCATCTACTACGAAGACCTCGATAAGGTGACCGACGACGGCGTGATCGTCGACCCGGCCCTGCCTGAAGCCAGGAGCAAGGCGCTCTCGCTGCTGATGGAATCGCTGCTGGCACTGCGTCGTGAAAACAAGACGGTGCTGTTCTCGTCGATGGTCAAAGACACGATGAAGCGGAAGCGGCCATCGTTCAACGAAACCTACCACGGTTACCGAACATTCAGCGCGCTCCTTGAAGATGCCCAGGGGCAAGGGCTGATCGAACTGGACACCGACGAGCGGAGCGGGACGTATGTTGTCACCCGCTTTGGCGAAGAACTGAAGAAACCGCGGACGACCAGTTCGTCGAGTTCCGATCGTCCGCGCCGACGTCGTCGCCCACGTCCATTGGGAGAAGTGGGCGAGCGATCCTCGGGAGAACGTTCGGGCGGAGAGCGAACGACTGGGGAACGAGCACCGGTTGAGCGTTCGGCCAGCAGTGATCGGAATGAGAGCAGTTCGAGCGCGGATAGGCCCCGCCGTCGTCCCGAGAGTACCTCCCGACCCGCTCCGCTTCGTGAAGAACGGTTCTACGACCCGGACGAATAACCGGCCTCGACCTCGTCCGACCAGGATGTCGGCAGGGTCACTCCAATTCTCCGCCCCCAGCAAGGATGTGACCGGGCGATGCGTGCGCCATTTTTTCTGATGTCCACTCGCCCCACGCTGTTCCTGGGTGTCGATCCGGGCCTAAACCGGACCGGGTATGCCCTGTTGGAGCGGGTCGAATCGGGCCTGCGCCTGCGTGAGGGCGGCATCATTCGGAGCACAGCCAAGCGGCCGCTGGCGGACCGTCTGTGCGAGATTGGCGACGGCATGCGGGAGGTCGTCGCGCAGTACCAACCCGAAGTGCTGGCCATCGAACAGGTGTTTTCTCACGCCAAGTTTCCCAAGACGGCGATTCTCATGGCGCATGCCCGCGGCGTGATCCTGCATGCCGCCTCCAGTGCCGGAATCCCCGTGGTTCACTACACCCCGCGGCAGATCAAACGGCTGCTCACCGGCAGCGGGGCGGCCAGCAAAGAGCAGGTGCAGCGGGCGATTTCTCGCGAACTGGGATTGGACAGGCTGCTTGAACCCAACGACGTGGCTGATGCGTTCGCGGTGGCCTTGTGCCACTATCACAGCGTCCGCCTGCCCTCGGCCCTGCAGGGACTCAGCCAGGCCCCTGAGGCCGACGATTTCGATGATTCCACGGGAGACGATCTCGACGCATGATCACGCGCATCACCGGCAAACTGGTTCAACTCGAAGCCCAGGCGGCCATTCTGGCGGCGGGCCCGTTCGAGTACGAAGTGCTCATTCCCGAGTTCGTCCGCCGTCAACTGCAAGCATCGCTCGGAGCGGAAGTCAGCCTCAAGACAATCGAATATTTAGAAGGCAACGCGGCCCAAGGGGGCAAACTCGTGCCGCGGATCATTGGCTTCATGAGCGATGCCGAGCGCGAGTTCTTCGACGCGATCTGCTCGGTCGACGGTGTCGGCGTCAAAAAGGCGCTGCGGTCGATGGTGCGCCCTGTTCGTGACGTGGCAACGGCGATCGAAGAGCAGGATATCAAGCAGTTGAGCACGCTGCCCGGCATTGGGGCAGCGCTAGCCGAGCGGATCGTGGCGAAGCTGCGTCGCAAGATGACGAAGTTCGCGCTCCTGATTCAACGTGATCTGCCGCCCGATCAGGCCGGACAGGTCGATCTGTTCCAGACCGCCCTCGAAGCCCTGATTTCGCTGGGACACTCGCCCAACGAAGCCCGCGATCTCATCGAGAAAGTCGCGTCGACTCGCAAGAAGTTCAAGGAAGTCGACGAAGTCCTGATCGCGATCTACGAGTTGAAGAAGTGAGCAAACCGAGCCCTATTTGCGGGCCGGGCGCAGTCGCATCGCTTTGTTGACGCGGTACATCGGCTGGCCAAAATGGTCGCGATAATCGGTGTCGACGAAGCCTTCAACGATGTGGACTCGTCCCTCGGCGAAGGCGCTGGCGAAGCGTTCATCGGGCAGCAGTCCAAAGCTGCCGCCGTACGAATCGCGACCCGAGCGGTCATAGGTCACCCGCCAGACGCGGTCGGCCGGGTCGTAGTTGACGATGCCCCGCAACCATTTGTAGCCCGCGCGATCATGATCGTACGGATTGGGCATGTTGTCCGGCGTGGGCTGCAGTTGCACGTCTGACGCGGGCTGGAGGTCTTGCGGCAGGCGGATGACCTCGTCGCCCAGCGCCGCGATCCGTTCATTGGATGGATCGGTCAATGCGGAGGTATTGGGCGTTGCCGGGGTAGTATTTGCCCCCGACGGCTTGCGGATCTGGTCCGTGTTGGGATCGGTCAAAACGCTGCCACCCAGATCGGCCGGGGGGACGGAGCCATCCGGACGAGTGGGGTCGTTGTAATTGGGGACGGTGCGGTCGCCGCCATTGGGCGCGAACGTCGTACTTCCACCCGGTTCGGTCGAGGCGCCGGGGGCTGGTGTCCAGACGGGGGCCCCACCGGCGGGCGTGGGAGAGCCGATGACACCAGGAGGCGGTCCTCCGTAGGCGGGCGCTCCATACGCTGGGGCACCATAAGCGGGAGCCCCGTAGGCTGGAGCACCATATCCGGGGCCACCCATGGGGGCGCCGTATGGGTTTCCGTAGCCGTTCTGGTAGGGGCTGGCGCAGCCGGTGAGAATCGCCCCGAGGGCGACCAGGCCGGTCGTCAAGAATCGCGAAGTCATAGGGTTGGGTCCTGTGCG
>JAIXZD010000027.1 GCA_027489895.1 Planctomycetaceae bacterium | reverse complement strand
GGGGAACGTGTGGGAACGGGAGCTGCTTGGAATCGCGGCCTCACAGGATGGACCGGCATGGATGGCGATCGCCGAAGCCCGATTGCGGCGGGGAGAGTACGCCACGGCGGCTGCGGCTTTTGGAAACTCGCTCGTCGCCAAGAGTCCGCCCCTGTCTGAAACCCATTGGCGGGCGGCGGCTGTGAGAGGGTTTCCGCTGCTGGTTGAGACCGGTCAGTTCGACCTGGTACGACCAGTGGCCGAGCGGACGCGAAGCCTGCGCCCCAAACCGCCCGTCCTGAGCTACGCTTTGGCGGTGTTTGACCGGGCCGAGGGAAGGCTTGATGCGGCGCTGGTCGAAGTTCAGGAAGCCCAACTGGGAGATCCCGGCAATCCGCGGAGCGCCTGTCTCCTTGGATTGCTGCTGCAGGAGACTGGTCAGTCGGATGCGGCTGAACGGGTTTTTCGACAGGCGATCGATCGGTTTCCACGCGTCCCGGAGCCGCGTCACCGCCTGGCGCGGCTGTTGAGGCAAACCGATCGTTCGGCGGAGGCCGATCAGCAGGATGCCATCGCTCAGACGCTGGCTGCGGAGGAACGGAACCGCCTCAACAAAAAAGGCGAAGCAGCGAGAGCTTCTCCGCCCTAGGGCTCAAGTCGTCACTCGCCGGGCCATCTGGGTCAGAGTCGAAGCGGAACTCGTGAGAGTTCCCACAGCGGACTCCGTTACGGGAGACAAGCGTCGGCCCTTTGCCCAACGGCGCTACCGCGACCTCACTCCCGGCGAGAGGGTCGCACTACTTCAAATCAAAATCGACACCGGAGTTACTTCCGGGCTTTACGACCGCGATCAGACCACTGGTTTTCGCATCGCGGAACTTGGCGGGAATTTTGGAGGTGGTCGGCGCGGCGGGGGGCGCTTTCATGATGTCTTCCGGCTTCGGAATGGGTGCACCCGGAGGAGGGCCTTCATTGATGGCGACTCGGTAGTCGCCGACGGGAATGCTGAAGCCGGTGCCGTACTTCAGTGTGTAAGTGCCGTCCGAAGAGATAGGCCCGATCGCCGTCTCGCCATTGTTCTCGGCAAAAAAAACGATCGTGCCGGTGCCCAGCGGCTGCCCCGCCAGACTCACTTTTCCAGACACCGTGCCGGTGGCGACCTTACGTCCCCCGCCGCCACCACAGCCGACGGCAACGATTAATGACAGACAGCAAGCCAGCAGAAACGCCTGGCGTGACACGCGACTCAAAATCATGGTGTGAACTCGACGGAAGTGAACAGAGGCAAACGATGGAGAGCGGGTACTTCGAGTGCTTTGATCGGTCGTGCTGTGATCGGGAAAAGTGGTCACGCAGTGATAACAAGAGACGGCGCTGACCGGGCAATTCGATCAGCGTCGTCCGCAAGACATCAGAGTTGATTAAAAGTCTCCGAGGGTGTTCCCATCGTCCCGAGTTGCCAGACGCAACCAGGTCGTCATGTCCAGATTCTCGCTGACGAAGCGAACAGACCCATCGCACAAGAGAACGTGAACGCCGCCGGTATGTGCTGACTGAATCGGATTGTTGGTACCGGAGTTGCCACAGACGCCGGTCTGCAGGCCGCCAGTCCCACATCCATAAAAGTTATGGCCACCTTCCGCCTGCTTGTAACCGGGCCGATACCGAACGGTGACTGTATTGAACTGGCGGTCACCGCCGGGGCTGCCCATCCACATGCTGTGGGGCCATGAGGCGATAGCAATCCGTTTCTGTCCCGTCGCCGTTTCCGTACACCAGTCGGACTGCTCGGCCACAACCATCACGTTGGTTGTGCCATCGGTGAGATCCGCAATTCGGGTCCGGCTGCGGAAGTAGAGCACGCCACCATTTCCGTACTGACCATTGGTCCACAATGCGGTACGGGATGGAGTGCCGGGATCGGGGAATGCGCCGGAGATCCCCGTGTAGTGCGAGACGGCGAGCGACCCGCCGTTGTGAGGCGTGAACTCGTACTCGGCCATGGGGCTGGAGGGGCAGAGCCGAGCTCCGAACCCCTTGCCGGAGAGGTAGGTCGCGTTGGCCGTGTAGCCCGAATCCGGAATGTTGGAGTTGAATCCATTGAACAGCGGGGCCTGATCGATGTAGGGCAGCACTCCGATCCACCACGACTGACCCCAGCCACCGGTCTGATGGTTGTTGTTCCCCATCGGGAATGTATTGAAGTTGTCGTGGTAGTTGTGAAGTGCGAGTCCAATCTGCTTCAGGTTGTTGCGACACTGCGACCTGCGGGCCGCCTCTCGGGCCTGTTGGACCGCCGGAAGCAACAGGGCGATGAGGATGGCAATGATCGCAATCACCACCAGCAGTTCAATGAGTGTAAATCCGCGTCGACGCATGACAATTCCTCCTCAAAAATGCCGAAGGGAAACTGAGAAAGGCAATCGAATTCACAAACACAATTCAACCGGCCCGCGAGGCCGAGCCCGAGAAATGGCCCCGCCCGATGGCGATCGAATAAATGTCGACGAGAAACAGAAAACGAATTGAGCCCGGTGATCGGAATCGATGCCCGGAGAACGTGGCTTAATACGAAGTCGTGATCAACTCAAAACGTGAGACGATTCGCGTTTGTTACAGCGTTCTTGAGTAAACATCGCGGGAAAGCGGTGGAGTCGACGCGATTCGAACGTGCCATGCGAGAACGGTGAACGCGCGATGTTCAATAACAAAGACTGGCCGGAATGGAATCCTGGGGACCAAACGCAGGGCAATCGACTGCCTTAGAGTGCGGTTGAAATCGTCCTGGCGGTCCCGATCATGGAGTGCAGCTTCCTATGGGAGATGAGCCGCACACTGGCTGATCACTCATGAGAGACTGTGCCCCTCCCGGACAGAATCCGGGAGGGCACAAAAGAAGCCATGAGTTACGAGATCGAGTCGTCTAGAACTCACCGAGCGTGAAGCCATCGTCGCGGGTGGCCAGACGCAGCCAGGTCGTCATATCGAGGTTCTCGCTGACGAATCGGGCCGAACCGTCGCACAGCAGAATATGCACACCGCCGACGTGGGCGGACTGAATCGGGTTATTGCTACCCGAGTTTCCGCAGACGCCAGTCATCAGGCCGGCCGTGCCACAGGCATTGAAGTTGTGGCCGCCTTCGGCCTGCTTATAACCGGGCCGGTAACGGACCGTGGCTGTATTGAACTGGCGATCGCTGGTGTTGGCGGCGCCCATCCACATGCTGTGGGGCCACGAGTGGATGGCGATCCGCTTCTGGCCGGTTGCCGTTTCGATGCACCAGTCCGACTGCTCGCCAACCATCATGGTGTTCGTCGTTCCGTCGGTGATATCCCCGATGCGCACCCGGCTACGCCAGTAGAGAATGCCACCACCAATGCTGTTCCAGCCGTTGTTTCCATTGACCGTACGTGCGGTATTTGACGGGTCGGGGTAGGCCCCTGCAATTCCCGTATAGTGCGCAACAGCGAGGCCTGGATTGTTCGGGCCGTTGCTTGGGGTCCACTCAAACTCGGCCATCGGGCTGGAAGGGCACTTGCTTGCACCAAATGATTTGCCGTTCAGGAACGTCGCATTTCCCGTATACCCCACGTCCTGAATGTTATGGTTGATCCCGTTGAAGAGCGGAGCCTGGTCGAGGTACGGCAGCACGCCGATCCACCACGACTGGCCCCAGCCGCCCGTCTGACTGTTCTGGTTCCCGATCGGGAAGGTGTTGAAGTTGTCGTGGTAGTTGTGGAGCGCCAGGCCAATCTGCTTCAGGTTGTTGCGGCATTGCGAGCGGCGGGCGGCTTCACGGGCCTGCTGGACGGCTGGCAGTAACAGGGCGATCAGGATCGCGATAATCGCAATCACGACCAACAACTCGATCAAAGTGAATCCACGACGGCGCATGCGGAGGCCCTTCAGAAAGCTGCAGAAAAGAGCGAAACCACCATTCGAAGTGCCACCGAGGCGGAGGAATCCGCCGGAGAAAGACCGGGACACTATCCGAAGGCTATCGACTCTATGACGGACTGTCTATAAGCCGCTGTCGATTTTTCCGATTGTGTCATGCCGCGTCGGTCTGGATTCCGCGGTCATCACCGACCCCTGACAGGGTCGGCTCGCCTGCAACGACACATGGTCCCGACAACCTGTCGAGACAATCGAGGCTGTCGCGGCAGTTCATCGAGACAACCGACGGCCTTCGCGTTGGCGCCAGTATTTCCACCCGGGAATGAAGAAGCACGCGGCGGTGGCCAGACCGTAGACGGTCAGGCCGAGGTCAGGCTGGCCGGGGGTCCGCATCATGGCCATTACGAGCGACACGGCGAGCATCGCCACGCCCTGGATGTAAAACGTCCCGCTCAGGATTCCGGCCTTGGCCACAAACACGCTCGACGCGAGCAGCCCCAGCACGGGCGAGAGCGACAGGACGGGCAGGTCGAGCAGGCGCTCCAGCGCAAACAGCAGGATCGCCGAAATCATCGCCGCGCCCCACACATGCGCGATCTGACGTTCCACGAACGTGATCGGACCAGACCGCCGCCGCAGCGTCCAGAAGATGCCCGCCCACAACCCCAGCCCCAGCACCCAGAGGCTGAGGTAGGGCAGCCGGTCGGTGATCCGCAAGAACTGGAACCAGTTGGTCACCACGCAGAGCGCGAGCAAAACCAGGCTATGCCACATCCAGAGCAGGCCCATGTTCTCGAGCACGACGGCATGATGCGTTTCCCGCAACATCCGGCTGAGCAGTTGGGCAAAACTGGAGGACCGCGCCGAAATCGGTTCGTGGGCCAGCCAGGCCGCCAGATCGTCCGCGAGTGCCCCGGCGGACGAATACCGCAATTCGACCGGTTTCTGCAGGCATTTGAGGACGACCATCTCCAGGTCGCGATCGACCTGGGGATTGATCATTCGCAGCGGGGGCGGATCCTGTTCGAGGACCATGAGCAAGACGTCCATCGGACGGGCCGCCTGAAACGGGGGGCGCCCGGTGAGGCACTGATACAGCACCGCGCCCAGACTGTAGACATCGCTGCAGGCGGTCACTTCTCCCCGCTGGCCGGCCGCCTGTTCGGGGGCCATGTAACTGGGCGTGCCCAGGATCGCGCCGCTTTGCGTCAGGAGTGCGCGGGCCGATTCTCGACGCTGCTCTTCGCGGAGGCGGGTCTCGTCGCTGATGCCCTCTCCCACATCTTGTGTTTCGAGGCGCTTGGCCAGCCCAAAATCGGTGACATGCGGCGCGCCGAGCCGATCGATCAGGATGTTCGACGGTTTGATGTCGCGATGCAGAATCCCGCGCGAGTGGGCGGCATCGATCGCGCGGCAGACGGGAATCATCAGGCGGACGGTTTCCCGCGGGCTGATCGGTCCATCCGTCAATCGCTGGGCGAGCGTCTCGCCATCGATGAACTTCATGCTGAAGTAGGGCCGGTCGTCGACCTCGCCGACTTCGTACACCGGCACGATATGCGGATGATCGAGCTGCGCCGCGGAGGCCGCTTCGTTTCGCAACCGTTCGATTTCCTGACGCGACGCAATGTCGGACCGGAGCAACATCTTCAGCGCGACGACGCGATTCAACCGCCCCTGCCAGGCCTTGTAGACCACCCCCATGCCGCCGCGACCCAGCTCGCCAATCAACTCGAAGTCGCCAAATCGTTTGCGGCTGGCGTCGGACCGTGCGTCGTTGTCTGGTGTGCCGCCCCGCAGCCCGGCTTCATCAGCGGATCGAGCGAGGGAAATGAGTTCCTCGGCCGATCGGACCGGCACCGCACCCGACTCGGCGACGACACCCGATCCGAGCGTGTCGGCCATCTGCAACGTGCCCCAGAGGGCCTGCAGTTCCGCGGCGAGGTCGGGATGGGCGGCTTTCAGCTCGGCCAGGGGGGAGGGCTGCCCGGCTCGGGAGGCCTGCTCCAACTGTTCCAGCAGCGAGACGAGCAGCGCGTCGCGGTCGACAACATCCATCGGAGAGAGTGCCCCTGCGGTTAGAGGACTGAACAGCCGGACGGTCCGGCCTTGCTCAGAGCTTAACCGCCGGATGAATGTCAAACGAACAGCGGTTCGAAGTTCGATCGGAGTTTCGCAGGGCGGGCAGACGCGATTTGTTGGTTTTTGGTCGATGTTTGTGGCGGGCGCGAGTCTTGGGAAGCCTCACGGCTTCCGCTACGACTGGGCGCGGGACGCGTTTGGGGCGGGGGGCGGGTGGCGTTAGCGGTTGGCTTGGCGGGGTTCGGGGCGGGCATTGGCGGCGGGGGGGCCCATTCGGGCACCGGGGCGGCCGTCCATCACGCCCAGGAACTGCCGCAGTGCATTGTTGAACCGGGGAGCCGCTTCGACATCGGCCTTGGGGTCGGTCAGCGTGCCTCGCACGTGGACGCCCCACATACCGCTAGTGCTTTCGCGGAGGACGTCTCTCAGCAATGGGATCGGCACCTGGTTCCGGCCTGCGGTCGAGTAGAAGTCGAGCGAGAGTGGTCCATCGAACCGCACGTAACCGTGGCCGCGCAAACTGACGGAGTCGCCAATCAGGTCGATCTTTCGGAACTGGAACTGGCCGCCGCCCACGTCAAACTCGAAGAAGGCGTTGCGGAAGGCGGTCGTATCGGGCGTGCCTTGAAAGACGGTCCGGAAAATCGCCAGGACGACGGGCAGTTCGTAGAGGGCCGCGGGGGCGATCAGCAACTGTCCCCGGCCGGTCAGCCGCTGTGAATTCGTCCCGGTGCCCGAGAGGTCGAGCCAGCCGTTCATCATTCCCATCAGTTTGTTGCGACCGGGGAGATAGAGCCGGGCGTAGTTTTCCAGTTTGCCCGATTCGAGGAGCAGCCGGACCCGGTACGACGTCTTCTGCTCCAGGACGGCAATCGAATCGAGAATGATTGTCCCGCCGATGAAGTTCGCCGTGAGCCGTTTGCTGCGGTCACCGGCTTCGGGGCGTTCGGCATCGGTCACGCCGTCGACGGCGAGTTTGTGACCGAGAATCAACTGGGTCCCCGTGATCTTGATCGGCCCGCGAATCTGCGTCAGTTGATGGCCTTTGAAGGTGAGCGAGTCGAGCGCGATCTGCCCGGAGGCATCGACCATCTCGCCGTCCCAGGTCCCGCGGGTCGCGATGACGCCCTGCAGGTTGTCGAGGTCGATCCCGGTACTGACACTCGCCCCGCTGTAGATGGTTTCGAGATCCCACGCCGCGGAGACGGGGTCGGTCGTCACGCCGGTTCCTCGGAACTCGAGCATGCCCGCGAGGGAGATTTTCCCCTTGCGCGGGTCGATCGTGTCGACAATTTCGCGCAGCCGGGTGGGCAGCGTTTTGCGGAAGCGACGATCGGGGTCGAGATCGTCGACCCGCAGATTCTCCAGACGCATCCGCCATTCGCCGTTTGGTTCAAACCGGCCGATCCCCTGCGTTCGGACGAGCGTCTCTTCGTGTCGACCGGAAAAATCCGAGATCGTGACGGTTCCGTCCCGGAAGGCGACGCGGGCCTGCACGTCATCGAATGGGTAGGGGAACGACCGCAGTTCCATCGATCCGTCGCGAATGATCAGCTCGGGCAACTGGACATCTGGAACACCGCCGGGGGTCCACTCGACGTGGGATCGCGCGGCGAGTTGTCCGCGCACGTTGAGTTCCTGCCACAGCCCCTGCCAGCGGGGGGGCAGCGCGGCGGAGAGGTCGGCATCGAACGACGAATTGGCCAATCCGATATCGAGGACCAGACGCGCGACGCCCGCGCGGTCCGGGCGAAATGTCCCATCGACCGTGACCTCGGCCTGTTCATGCCGTCCACGGAATCCCGAGAACGACCACGACTCACCTCCGCCTTCGAGGAGTCCCGTGATCTCGGAGATGTGGTACGGGAAGCACTTCGGCCGTGCCGTCCCGCCTGTCACTTTCGCGTTGAGATATTGCGAGAACTTGCGTCCCAGCCCGCGTGGCCTTGTGAGCCGGACATAGCCTCCGAGTCGGCCGGTGACATCGAGCTGCTCGATCACCCCCTGGACTTTCGGGGGTAGCGCCGCGTGCAGCCGCTCGTCGTAGCGAATGTCGGGAACGCGAATGTCGATGGCGACTTCGGCTTCTGGGCCGGGGGCATCGACCCGCCCCGTCAGCGAAACGGGGTGCGTTCCGGCCTTTCCTTGAAAGGCAAAACTGATGGAGTCCCGCGCGAAGGAGACTTTGCCGGCGACATGGTCACAGCGATACGGAAATCGCACGTGCGTCACGGCGGCCTCGCGTGTGACGAGATCGCCTTGAGCGGTCCATTTTCCGTTCTGCTTGTCCAGAACGAGGCTCACATCGGCCAACCCCTCGGGCTGCAAGTCGTCGTAGATCTCGCGGAGCTTACCCGTCAGCATCGAGCGGGTGCGTTCATCCAGAGGCAGCTTGCGCAGCTCCAGCGTCAACCCGGCGGAATCGATCCGGAACTCATCGGCGTCGAGAGGGATCGCCAGCTTTCCGTCCACCCGCACCTCTCCGTTGCCGTAGCGGCCCCCCAGCTTTTCTAACACCATTTCCCCCGATGTCAGTCGGACACGCCCGCCGAGATTGGACAGCGAGACAACGTACCCTGCATGGGTGACGGTCCCTCCCAGCAGATCGATCGCCAGGTGATAGTCGGGGCTGGTGGACTGCGCATCGCGGCGGATATCAAATGTGAAGTCGGCGAGGGCGTTGACCGTGATCGGACCGGCCTGCGGGGCGAGTGCCTGTTCGTGGACGAACGGATCGGCTTCCGACTCGCCCGCCGGACTCAGAGGCAGGACGCCCCCTTCGGTCTGCGTGCCCACGATCTGCCAGCGATCGCTGATCCCGCGAAACTCCGGCGAGATCTTGCGGGCCAGCGCGATCAGGCCGTCGCTGCATTCGATCTTCGTCAGCTTGCTGTTCAGGCTCCAGGTCTTGCCGTCGAGATGGACATGTCCATTCGCGGCGATGCCCTCGGCGTGGGGCGGTTTGGCCGTCAGTTCGAAGTTCACATCCCGGCGGGCCGCGGGGACGATTCGTGCAAAAATCGCTGTCACGCTGGCCGACGCGAACGGCTCGATGTCCTGCCGTTCGACCGTCAGTTCGCCCTCGTCCAACTGCATTTCGGGCACCGAGTCTGCCACCGGCGGCATCGGGGGGAGACGTTCAAAATTCCAGGTGCCATCGGCGTAGCGGACCGCAAGCAGTTTGGGCCGGACGAACCGCAGATGGCGGAGGGACGGGTTACCCGTCGCCAGTTGCGTGCGGTCGACGGTGATCACGATCTCCGGGATCGCAGCGACCGGCGGCTCCTCTTCGGACACGAGCAGCTCGACGTTGTAGAGACGGATTCGCCCCGTCAGATCGAACCGGCAGCGCTCGATCCGGAAGGTCCAACCGGGGAGCTGCTCGCCCAGTTTCTTCTGGACGATCTCCCGCAGCATTTCGTCGGAATGATTCCAGAGATGATACGCGTACGCCCCCGCCGCCCCGCCGCCCAGCAGCAGGAGCACGAACATCCATTTCGCGGTTTGACGGACGGTCAACATGGGGAGTCGACGAGGAAACGGGACGAGTTCAAACTTCGGAAGACGGCACGTTCGGGACGGATGGGATGGCGGCGCGGCCGGTCAGTCCGATCGCCACGAGCACGAGCAGCGGGTATTCGGCCGGCAGACGATAGCGCAGCGAACCGACGAAGAGGCTGTGGACCGCCGCAAAAAACAGGAGCGAAAACAACGTCGCCACGAGGAGTTCGGTTCGCCCGCGGGCCAGCCATGCCCCGCGGGCCGCGAACACAAACAGCGGCAGACTCCAGACGGCCAGCAGCAGGCGTGCCCGCCAATCGGCAAACTGGTCGGCGTTGGGGATCACCGCGAAGTACCGTCCCAGCTTGTTGAGGGCCAGTTCCAGCACCCGGCCGGGATTGGCCCAGGCAAACTCGATCGCCTTGCGGCGGTAGATGCGGTCGGCGTTGTATTCGGTTTCGGTCGCGTAGATGCCGTCGGTTTCGATGAACGACATCTCGCTGCCGCCCGTCGCCTCGGGGCGTAACCCGTCGTAGAGACTGGCCCCCAGCCAGAGCGTGGTGGGGACAAAATGACCGGTGACCCGCTGGTTGCGCAGTCCCCAAGGCACAATGAGCAATGCGCAGCCACACAGAACGCCCGCGGCCGCGAACCAGCCGGCCAGACGTCCGCGGGCGACCGCGATGACCACCAGCGCCAGCAGCGGTGCCACGACGATCCAGGTCGGTCGGACATGTGTCGCGATTGCGGCGAGCAGTCCCGCCCCGAGACCGGCTGCAAAGTCCATCACGAAACTCGTCCAGGATCGGGGCGAACGCGCGTCACACACCGCCATTCGTCGCGTCAGGATCACACCCCCCCAGAGACTGGCGAGGCTGGTGAGCGCAAAGGCGGACTCGCTGAGGAACAGGACGCTGAATACTGAAAACGTGGGGGAGACGGCTGCCAGAGCCGCAGCCACGATTCCGACGCGCTCGCCGGCGAGCGTGCGGCCGAAGCCGTAAACCAAACCGCAGGCGGCCGTTCCGACAACCGCCAACAGGCAGCGTGCCGCGAGGGGCCGCTCTCCGAACAGGCCGATTGACCCGGCCAGAAGAAGCGGGAATCCGGGCATTCGGAGGGCGCGGCGGGGCGGGGTATAGAGCTCGTAGGGCTGTCCCTGAACAATCCGGCGGGCGAGCTCCCAATAGCCCGTCGCGTCGCCTTCGATCAGGTCAAATCGCCCCGGTTGGACGTCGAGATGCGTTTGAATGCCGAACGCCAGGACGAGACGGATCGCCAGCGCACAGGCGAGCAACACGCCCAAGGCGCGCGGCCCTGCCCAAGCCGGTCTCTCGTCTGGTCGCGATTCGTCCATTCGGCATCCTTGCCAAACCACTTGACGGGGCGACCTTATGACAATTGCTGGCAATTGGTCAACGCCCAGTAGCCTGGAGAAGATGGGTAGGGTGTGAGGTGCGGTTTTGGGTGGGTCGAGTGTGGGGGGCTCGTTCACACGAAGACGCAAAGACTCGAAGGAAAGGCAAAGCCCGCTGAGTGTTACGGTCTATTGCGATTGACTTTGGGGAGGGACAGGCGTTGGGGCATGGGACAGGGTCGGCTTGCCTCAGATTCGGAGCCGGTTCGACGCAAGATCGCAAACGCTGGGCGACCGGCGGGGTTGCCTGGCTGCTTCACTGCCTGGCAAGCTGTGACAGATGTGCGGTTCAAATCGGAGACTGCTTGCGGATTCGCCGGGGCGAACGAAATCTGGCAATATCGCGGGGACTGGACGGGCGAGCGTGGACTACGCTCTTCACAGAGATCCGCACCGGTCTGGTGGCGGACAAGGCCCGGGCATCCCCGCCGCAGCGCCATGCGTCATCTGCTCCTCATCGTCGGCCCCGTCGTGCTGGTAGCGTGCTGCTACACCGTCACGTATTCCCGGACGCACGACCGCGTGACGAGACGCGTCGACCCAGAACCGTTGCCGTCAGTCGCAAACGATTCTCCGGACACGAGTTCCGGCCAGCCGCTCGACCAGAAGTGTCACTCGGTCTCGGTGCAGATTGCGAACCGGGTGGGGACTGTCGCGACGACGACGCTGGTCCGAGCACCTTTCGTCATCCAGAGTGACCTGCCCGCCACCGAGTTGGCCAAGCTGCATGCCGAGTCGATCCAGCCGCTGGCCGAGGCGCTCTGGCGGACCTACTTTGATCGCCAACCCGAAGAGCCGCTGGTGCTGCTGCTCTGCTCGAATGAGTCGCTCTACCGTGATCTGGCGCAGCAGTTCGATGGTTACGACCCCATCGCCTATGACGGCTACTTCCAGCGCGGTGAGCGTCGGCTGATGCTGAACCTCGCCAGTGGGGAAGGAACGCTGGCCCACGAACTGTGCCATGCACTGGCCGCGGTCGACGCCCCCCATCTGCCGGAATGGTTTGATGAAGGCCTTGCGGCGCTGCATGAGCAGATTCGATTTTCCGACGACCGTCTGCTGGTGTGGGGGGAACCGAACTGGCGCTGCCGGATCGTGCAGAATGCCCTCGCGGCGGGGAGTCTTCCGCGCATCGCGGACTTTGTCAGTCGGGAGTCGTTTCGCGGGGACGATGAAGGGCTGAACTACGCGTTTGCGCGGTCCCTCTGCCTGTTTCTGCAGGAGCGGGGATTGCTGGCTCACTATGTCCGCAAGCTCCGCTGTGGTCCACCGGATACGTCACGCGGCCTGGTTCCCCTGCAGCGACTGTTGGGTGTCGCCACGCCCGCAGCGGTCGACACCGCGTTTCAGAACTGGTTGCTGCTTCGCCAGGAAACCACGCCGGGGACTGCATCGCAGCGGTAGCGGAGTAGCCGAAGCGGTGACGCTTCCACGGGGGGGGGGAGAACCTCCGGGCGCTGACGCTTCCGGCTCCCCGCGTGCACTAGCGCCCCGCGCGGTCTGGTTCCGTGCCTTTCCTGAGGTCCATGTCTTAGAGTGAGGGTTGGTGTGCGACGATCGAGTCGCACGGATTCATCCCGGCGGAACCAGTCATGCAGATTCAGGTCAATGGCGAGGCTATCGAAGTCGAACCCGGCCGCAGCATCGCCAAACTGCTGGTCCAACTGCAGAAGCAGGCCCGCTATCTGGCCGTGGAGCGGAATGGATTACTCGTCCCCCGGTCCCGGCATGGCGAGGTGGCGCTGGTGGAGGGCGACGCGATTGAAATCGTCACGCTGGTCGGCGGTGGCTGAGCGACGGTTCGCTCCGGTTGCGTGATGGGTCGCGACCCGTCACGCTGACAGTGAAGAGAATCACGCCACATTGTTGCCCGTTGTCTTGCCGCCAATCAGCCCCCCGACTTCTATGACCAATTCGTCGTCCCCTTCCGAACTGCCCCTTGCTGCCGATCGGCCCCTGCGGATTGGCAGCCATACGTTTCAGTCGCGGCTGTTTGTCGGGACGGGCAAGTACTCGACCTACGAATTGATGCAGGCCTGTTTGGCGGCGAGTGGTTCGGAAGTGATCACGGTGGCCGTGCGAAGAGAGCGGCTGATCGACAAGGCGGGCCGGAGCATTCTCGATTTTATCGACCTCTCGAAGTACACGATCCTGCCCAACACGGCGGGCTGTTTCACAGCGGAGGAAGCGATCCGCGTGGCGCGGCTGGGGCGGGAGATTCTCTCGGGTCTGGAAAACCCCGGCGCGAACTGGGTGAAGCTCGAGGTGCTGGGGGATGCCAAGACGCTCTTGCCTGATCCGATTGCCACGGTCCAGGCGACCGAGCAACTCGTCAAGGAGGGGTTTGAGGTGCTGGTCTATTCCACGGACGACCCGATTACGGCGAAACGGCTGAAGGCGGTTGGGGCGGCTTCGGTCATGCCGGCGGGCAGCCCGATCGGGTCGGGTCAGGGGATTCTCAACCCGAACAACATTCGGATCTGCATGGAGTACCTGAAGGACGGCGACCCGGATTATCCGGTCATCGTCGATGCGGGGGTCGGGTCGGCGAGCGATGTCAGCTTTGCGATGGAGCTGGGATGCGATGGCGTCTTGCTCAACACCGCGATTGCCAGCGCCACCGACCCGCTCAAGATGGCCCATGCGATGCGACTTGCGACGGTCGCGGGGCGACTGTCGTCGCAGGCGGGACGGATTCCACGCAAGCTGTACGCCACGGCGAGCAGTCCGGAAACGGGAACGATCGCCCCGCTCCCGAGGTAGCTGTTGTGGGATCGGCTTTCCGGAAGGGATGTCCTGATTCACCACCAAGGCACCAAGAGCACCAAGGAAAGGCAGATCAAGCCCCACGAGACAGATTTCAATGTGTGGCAGGTGGAACGCGGGTCGACGAGTCGTCGCACTCCTCGTGGTGACAAACGAGGTCACTTGCCGAAGCAGTAGAGGTGACCGGTCGTGCGGAGGTAGATGCGACCATCGGCGAGCGCGGGTGTCGCGTAGGCCGATTCGCCGAGGTCAGCCGTGTGGAGCACTTCCCACTTGCCCGTGGCGCGAACGACCGACAGCTTGCCTTCCTCACTGACGAGGTAGACCTTTCCATCGGCGGCGACGGGCGAGGCGTAGTAGTCTCCGGCCGCTTCGAGCCGGGCCTGCTTCTGCGGCTTGCCGTTACTGGTGGCATAGCTGCAGAGGATGCCGCCGTCCTTGACGGTAAACAGCACGTCGCCCGACACCACGGGGCTGGTGCAAAACGGCACGAATTTCCGCTGTTCCCAGACCATTCCCGTCGACGTGATGTCGCCTGATCCTCCCGGGCGGAAGGCGATCAGAACATTTCGCCCTTTATCGAACAGCGTCCGAAAGTACTCGTACTCGTTGCGCGTGATCGAACCGGTCTTGTCGCGGTCGACCTGCGTGAACCGCTGCTTGATGCCGCCCTCGGGCAGTTCGCCTTCTTCGAACTGCCCGTTCTTGTTCTGGTCCCGGCTGTCGATGATCGCATCGAACGGCTCGATCTTGATCGACTCGCCCTCGTCACCACCGGCGGCCCAGGCGGCGAGGTAGGCGACGCCATCGGGACCAATGCAGGGGGTCGAACTGACAAACCGCGAGATCCCGCGGAGCGTCCATTGCTCGGT
>JAIXZD010000325.1 GCA_027489895.1 Planctomycetaceae bacterium | reverse complement strand
TTCGCGGGGGGGTAATGCAATCCAAACCGTCTCTGGACCGTGCCCGGCGGGCGATTCTGGAGGGGCGGGTCACGACCGACACGCTCTGGCTGTCGAATGGGGACCAATTGACGGGGGAGCTGACTGGGTTGGAGCGGGGCGTCTGGCGGTTTGGTGCGGCCGACAATTCGCCGTCGGCACCGGCCGAGTCGGTCGTCGCGTTTGGGGTGGGAGCCGATCTGGTGATTGAACCGGAGTCACCGAAGGTCCGGTTTGCGGTGTTGCTCGCTGACGGCAGTCGTCTGACGGTGGGGCCGCCGCGAATTGCATCCGGCCAGATCGAGGTGATGTCCCCCGCGCTCGGTCCACTCAAGGTCCCGCTGGCCCTGGTGGCCGAGGTGCGTCCGCTCGATGCCTCGGCGGTCTATCTGTCCGATCTGGAGACGCTGGTGTATCGCCCCACGCCGTACTTGACGCGGGTGTGGCCTCTGGCACGGGATGAATCGGTGACGGGAGACGACCTGCGTCTGGGCGACGAATTGATCGTGAAGGGGCTCGGTGTTCACGCCCCGGCCGAGATCGAGGTGCCGCTACCGCAGCCGTTTCGGCGATTTGAAATGCGGTGCGGGCTGGCCCCGTCGGCAGGCCAGTACGGCAGTGCCCGGATTGAGGTACTGGTGGATGGCGTAGTCCGTCACCAGACCGCTGAGTTGACCGCACTGGCCCAGCCAGAAGAGATCACGCTCTCGCTCATCGGAGCCCAGACGCTGACCCTCCGGGTTTCTTCGAGCCGCCGAGCGAACGTCCGCGACCACGTCGTCCTGGGCGACGCACGCCTGGTCAAGTAAACCGCCACTCAGCCTCGGCTTGCAGATCCCGTCTCTGCTGTCGCGTTTGTAGCGGAAGCCGTGAGGCTTCCAAAGCGCGATCAAGACCGTGTACTTCATCGCTTTCGGGCCCGAAGTCTCTCCCGTGCGAGCTGCCACGCTTGGTCGACCGGCATCCCCTCGCCAGCTTCCATTTCCAGAATTCCCTGAGCGATGGCTTCCCGGTCTTGCTGCCGCCGAAGAGCCTCCATGGCCTGCCGATGAATGTCGGCGGCGACGACGACATACGCCTGCTGCGTCTCCGGATCAACGACTTCGAGTTCGTTGTCACCCGAGGCGTGCAGGGCAATGGTCAGCTTTTTGGTTAGCTTGGCAGTCCTACGAACATCGTACCGACAGAACATGGCCCTCTGGTAGAACAACCGCTCCAGAAGATGCATGCCTCTGATGTGACCATGAGCGATTCAACCCTTTGCCCCGACTGGCAACGCGTAAGGAACCCATTGATGCGTTCGATACACATTTGGCGGCTTGCTCCATGCGGGCTTCTTCTGTTGTTTGTGGGAGCTTGGGGGTGGGCCGGGGAGCCGGTGGTGAAGGGCGTGGGGAATTCGAGTGCGAACGAAAACTGGCCGCAGCAGGTTGTGGTCACCGTGGGGGATGTGCGGACGCGGATTGATGGGCCGAAGCTCTGGACTTTGAGCGGGATTGAGTTTCAGGGCACGGTCATGGCGACCGAGGACAGCGCCTATGGCTCGGTGCTGACGATTCGCAATGTCGGGCTATTGGGCACGGCTCACTTTCTGGATGTCCCGGGGAAGCCCGGTCAGGTCGAAAAGGAGCAGGTGAACCATCTGCAGATTGTTGTGGATGGGAAGCCCGTCGCCCCGTTCAAACCAATGATGACGCTGGCGGGCGAGTCGTTTCGTTTGGAGAGGACATCGCGAATCCGGGAGATGGAGTTGGAGACGACGATCTCCATTCAAGGGGGCGTGTTGAGCGAGACCACGTTGTTTCGTGCGACAGGGCCGATTGACCTGCGGGTGGCCTACCCGTGGATGTATGCGCTGGCTCCCGAGGCGAAGGCTTACGTGTTTGGCGACCAGGATGGCATCCGGAAACGCGGCACGTTTCTGGCGGAGGGCAAGACCGCCACCCAGGTTGTTTCGGACATGAACTGGGTCGCAGTGTTCGATCCCGTCAGCGGCAAGGGGAGTGTCTGCTGCCTTCTCGAGCATCCCCCCAAAGTCGAGACGTCGTTTCTGCTGGTCGACGCGCCGGGGATCTATCGCAAAGTGGCGGCGTATTCGCTGGTCGACACCGTGGTACCCGAGGGGTTTCGCGGGACCTATCGGTCGGCGGTGGGCTTTTTCAACGCGGGGGAGGGTGATTGGGAGGAGCGGGCGGTGCGGCGTGCGGCGGAGATTCGGGCCTCGCTGGAGGTGAGGTGACGGGTGAGGGGGCTGCTGTGCGGGAGCCGTTGGTGGCGGCCGCTGCGCGGGGGGATGCCTCACGGCTTCCGCTACCTTGCGCGGGGCGGCGGGTGTTGACTGGGGGGGCTGGGGGCTGGTTGTCCCCCTTGACTTTTCATACGATTTCCCAAATCCCAACTGTCCAAGGAATCGGGTTGTGTGGTCAGTAGCGATCGTTCGGTCGGGGCGGGAATTGCTCAAGTCGACCGACTGGCCGGGCGGTGACGGTGTCGCAAGTGACTGATGTGACGGGAATTGGGGTCGGGCGTAACGGGTCGTGGCGGCGCCTGATCGAACGTGGACGCGGCTGGGTCGCCTGGACGTGAGTGGGGGTAGGGAAGCGAATTGCCGCCTGAGTTGGCGAACTGGCCTATCATCACGGACAACGCCCTGAGCGCGGAACGATGAGCGGCCAGGTGAGGCCCCTTCGGTTCCTGTCGGCTGGCGGGTGTGTCAGAGATCGAGGGTGTCGGTTCAGAGGGTGGCTGATTCGCCGCCGCTCACCTGAGACCTGCTCGATCAGATAGCCGTGGAGGAATGCGCGTCGGTGACGCGGAACAACCTTTGGCGGACCGCGTGAGAGAGCGGTCCGATCTGCCGTCCGTTGTCGGAGGCGGGTGAGCGCTGGTGGGCAGTGCCCACCCTACGTCTTTCTGTCAGATGTCATTTGGGGTGAACAAAGGGAGCGGACGGTGGCGCGGGTGCTGGGCGACGATTTCAAGGAACTGGTCCGCACACAGTCGGACATCGTCGCGATCATCTCGCAGACGGTCGCGCTCCAGCCGCGCCGGGGTGGCCGCGAGTTTGTCGGCCTCTGCCCCTTTCATGACGACCATACCCCGTCGTTTACCGTCAGCCCGGAACGTCAGACCTACCGCTGCTGGGCGTGCGGGGCCGGGGGAGACGTGTACGGGTTCGTTATGAACTACGACCGGCTCAACTTTCGCGAGGCGCTGGAAATGCTCGCCCAGCGGGCAAATGTGCCGATTCCGCAAACGTGGCGCCGCGACGCGGGTTCCGCGGAAGAGTCGAAAGACAACAAGAACCGCTGGTACGAGATGCTGGCCTGGGCCGAGCAGGTCTGTCACGAATGTCTGCTCACCTCCAATGAAGCCCGGCATGCCCGCGAGTATTTTCGAAGTCGACATCTGGCTCCCGGAACAATTGAGAAGTTCAAGCTGGGCTATCACCCGGCGGACTGGAACTGGCTGATCAATCAGGCCCGCGGCAAGTATTCTCCCGATGAACTGGCGACCGTGCGGCTGGCGGGGCAGCGCAGTTCCGGGGAAGGCTTTCGGGATGAGGCACTGTTTATCGACCGGGTCATCTTTCCGATTCGTGACAACCGGGCGAGGACGGTCGCGTTTGGCGGCCGGGTGATTCCGGGCAGCAGCACCGAGTTTGGCGGCAAATACATGAACAGCAGCGAGTCGCCGCTGTTCAGCAAGAGTCGACTCGTCTATGCGTTCGACCACGCCCGCGATGCCATCGGCAAGGCGGGGACCGTGGTGGTGATGGAAGGGTACATGGACTGCATCATGGCGCATCAGAGCGGGATCACGAATGTCGTGGCCACGCTGGGAACAGCGCTGACCGAGCACCATGTCTCGTTCCTGAAACGGTTCTCGCGCAAAGTTGTGCTGGTGTTTGATGGCGACGAAGCCGGTCAGAATGCGACGGAACGCAGCCTGCCACGGTTTCTGGCTCAGCAGATTGATTTGCGGGTGCTGACGCTGCCGGGTGACCAGGACCCGGCGGACTTTCTGGAAGGGAACAGTCCGGAGGCGTTTACTGCTCTTGTGGACCGTGCGGCCGAAGCGTGGGATTTCAAGCTGTCGGGATTGATCCGTCGGCATGGGGTCGCGTCGATCGATGCGCGGCACCAGGTCTGCGAAGAGATGCTGGAGACGATCTGCCAGGTCCCGGTGGCGTCGTCGACGGGGCAACTCGGGGGCGAATGGCAGTTGCGGGAAAGCATCATCCTCGGGCGGCTTTCGCAACGTCTCGGCATCTCCGAACCAACCCTCAGACAGCGCCTGGTCGAACTGCGCGGCGCGCAGACCTCGGCTAAAACGCGGGAGAACCTGTCGACAGGGGTGAATTCAGGCGGTACAGACCGCGCCGCACGGGCGACCGGTCCTCTGTTCCCGGAGAAGCCGACCAACCAGTGGAAAATGGAGCGCGAAGCGCTGGAGTTAATTTTGTTGTGTCCGGAAAGCTGTGCCGACATGCGGTCGGAGATTTCGCCAACCGAAATTACAAACCCCGACCTGCGGGCACTGCTTGAGGTATGTTTAGAGACAGCCGCCGATGGCCCGTGGCCAGGCTTCGAGCAAGTGCTCACCGCAGTCGATGATCTGCGTCTGAAACAGTTGCTCGTCGCTCTCGAATCGCATGGACGCGAGGTGAATATCCGGAAGGAACTCGTGCCGCATTGCCTGGAACACTTTCGCTACCAGCGTCACATGGCAGGCCTTGTGAACGCGACGAACCGGGTGGCGGGAGAAGACGGTTCGGTGCCCGGCTCCGGAACTGGGGCGAATGGCACCGCGGTTGCTACCTCGGAAGAGCGGCAGCGACTGCAACTGGCGATCGAGCAAAATCAATCGCGGATGGCGCGCCGCATGCAACAGCCCCGCCCCACCTGAAACGACACCCCGAATCTGCTGCATCAAGTTAAGTACAAGACGTTGCGGCCCCAAGTGGGCCGCCTGGAGAGTTGGCCGATTGCCTGGCAATCGCCCCGCTCTCCCGAATCTCGAAGCACTCCTGTTGATTTCCGCCCCCGGAGGACTAGTCCGTGCATCTGCTTGATGAATCACTTCAGCAACTCGTCGCCGAAGGGCAGGCCCAGGGCTTCCTCACGTTCGATCAGGTCAATGCCTACCTGCCCGACGAAGCGGTCAACCCCGAGAAGCTCGACCACCTGTTGATGACGCTGGAAGAACTCGGCCTCGAGATCCGGACGTCGCCGCACGTGTCGTCTAAACTGCCGACCAAGCCCAAGGTGTCGAAGACGCCGCGGAAGTCGAAGAAGAAAACCAAGGATGTCGAGGAGCGTCGGATCGAAGACCCGGTCCGCATGTATCTCACCCAGATGGGCGAGATTCCCCTCCTCACCCGCCACGAGGAAATCAGCCTCGCCAAGAAGATCGAGGTGACCCGCAAGCGGTTCCGCCGCGAACTGCTCGAAACCGACTTCGCCCAGCAGCAGACGATCGAAGTGCTGACCAAGGTGCGTGACGGCGAGCTGCCGTTCGACCGGACGATCAAGGTGTCGATGACCGAAGGCCTCGAAAAAGAGCAGATCACCGGTCGGCTGCCGTTCAACCTGCGGACCCTGGTCGAGCTCCGCCGTCAAAACGTCGCCGAGTTTCAGCAGGTGATCGCTCGCGAAGCAACGCCCAAAGACCGCGAAGTGGCCCTCAAGACGATTACGGTTCGCCGTCGCAAGATGGCGACGCTGCTGGAAGAACTGTCGATCCGTACGCAGCGGCTGCAGCCGATCCTCAAGCGGCTGGACCAGATCAATCGCCGGATGCAGGAACTCAAGGAACAGATCGAACGACTTCGCCACCTGAAGAGCGCTCGCGATGAACGGGCCGATCTGCAGGCCGAACTGGCCGACCTCGTCAACCTGACGCTGGAAACGCCCGAGAGCATGCGCTCGCGGATGCGGTCGCTCAACGACAAGTTCGATGCCTACGAACAGGCGATGCGCGAACTGTCGGGCGGGAACCTGCGACTGGTCGTCTCGATCGCCAAGAAGTATCGGAATCGGGGCCTGTCGTTCCTCGACCTGATCCAGGAAGGCAATACCGGCCTGATGCGGGCGGTCGACAAGTACGAGTACCGCCGGGGCTTCAAGTTCTCGACGTATGCGACGTGGTGGATTCGCCAGGCGATCACCCGCGCCATCGCCGACCAGGCCCGCACGATCCGCATCCCGGTTCACATGATCGAGACGATGTCGAAGCTGCGGAAGGTCGGCAAGAAGCTGCTGCAGGAGAATGGCCGCGAACCGTCGGTCGAAGAAATGGCCGAAGCTGCGGGCGTGAACCTGGAAGAAGCCCGCCGCGTGATGAAGATCTCGCGGAGCCCGATTAGCCTCGACCGTCCGGTGGGCGAAAGCGAAGACAGCTACTTCGGCGACTTCATCGAAGACCACGGCACCGACAGCCCGGTCAACACGGCCGCATCGGAGATGCTGAAGGACAAGATCGACGCCGTCCTGAAGACGCTGACGTACCGCGAGCGGGAAATCATCAAGCTGCGGTACGGGCTGGGCGATGGGTACACCTACACGCTCGAAGAAGTCGGGCGGATCTTCAAGGTGACCCGCGAACGTGTCCGGCAGATCGAAGCCAAGGCCGTGCGGAAGCTGCAGCACCCGGTGCGGAGCAAGCAACTGCGGGGCTTCATCGAAGGTCTCGTGCCGGCCCAGGCCGCCGCGAACTAGTGCGGCGTCCCGACTGGAAACGGGGTGACGTTGGTGAAGCGGCGTAGCGGAAATCGTGAGGTTTCCGCCGACCGTGAACCCGCTTTGCCGGAAGTCTCACGACCTCCGCGACCCCTGTTCCTGGTGGTGTCGTCCCACGTGCCTGTCCAAAGGTGGGCACTCACCAGCCCTGCTCACCGGCCTCCCAACCTGAAAACCGTACGCCCCCGGCTTCAACCAGACGTGAAGCCGGGGGCATGTCTTTTGGCCATTCAGATTCCGCGAGGACTTTCGGGAGTTCTCCCCCGCAGCCACACACCAAGCGACGACCACAGCCTTACCGATGCGGGTGCAGGATCGCGCTGATCCGGTGCTTCACCGAGCCGACCTCGTTCACCTTCAGTCCGAACTTTTCGCCGATTTTCACGGCCTCGCCGCGGGCATACAGCGAATTGTTGACATGCAGGTCGAGCAGGTCTTCGCAGGACTTTTCAAACGTCAGAATCGATCCGGGGCAAAGCGCCAGAAACTGCCCCAGCGGGATTCGCTTCTCGGCCAGTTTGACAATCACGCCCACGGGCAGCTTGAGCAGCCGTCGCACGCGATCTGCTCCGGCGGCGTCCATTTTGCTGGCGTCGGCGGAAGACGCTGGATCGACGTCTGTTGCCGCGGAGGGGGACGACTCGGTCAGCGCGGGGTCGTCGAGTTCTTCGGGAGTCTCGGGCGTGGGGACCCGCGCGACACCGATCACCCCGTAAATCGAGACGTTTCCGGCCGGCCCTTCCAGCCGCAAGCGAATCAGTGCGGCGCCCTCCGTCGGTCCACAGGCTTCGACCCCGTCGATCAGTGATCGCACGTAGGCCGAGGCAAACTGTTCGCAGGAAATCTCTTCCGGGAAACAGTTCAACGACCACTCCATCGCCAGCGTTTCCAGCCGCGAGGACTGGCTCATGTTAGGCGCGGAGATCCAGTCGGGAAGCGGCAGCGACTTGGGAATCGCCAGGAGTAGCGTCTGGTGGTCGACCGTCAGCGACACCAGCAACCCGGCGGCGGTCGCATCGTAGCCCAGTTCGGCCGGGCTGAAGGGACATTCCGCGTCGACAGACAGCGTCCACGCGGCATCAAAGCATTGGTTGAGCGACTCGACGAGCGCCCCGGCGTTATTGGTCCAGAGCGGAACCAGTGTCGCGGCGAATTCGCGTGTGAACTCAGGCATGGTGGAAGTGCAGCCGACTGACCGGAAGTGGGCGAACGTCGAAAGGCAGGCAGGTTCCCTCTAGGGAAATCGCGGCCGAACTGTCGCGGCAGCTCCGGATGTATCGACCGGATCAACCCTGCGGGCGCACTGCGGCTCCCGGAAAGCTGCCGGGAGAGATGAATCGCGAATCTCGCCGACACAAGAATCACCCGAAATCTGGTGCTATCCGCTGATGGCGAGTCATGGGAGACTTGCGTAGCCTGGGGTGGATGCGAAGAGTATTCTGTAAGAGAAGGTTTGGATGGAGCGGGGCGATCCGAGCGGGGCCGCTCTGGGCCAGTCGATCGCCCCGGCCCGTTCGGCGTGAGCAGGGTCCCAAGCGGAACGTTCACGCGGTCCTCTGTGACGCCCGCGACTTCATGTCAGGCCTCTGTTTTGGCGACTGTTGGCTTCGCTCGTCGCGCGAAGGCGAGCAGGCCGCGAACGACGACCGGGAGCAGTCCCAGCGCGATGAAGGCGACCAGGATCTGCCCGAGTTGCACCGGAGTGAACGCGGCCCCAACCCCCTTTTCGGCGAGCGTCTGCAGGCTGGGCACGCTCGCTCCGGCGTAGACGTAGACGACCGTCGCCGGCAGCATCCCCAACTGACTGACCCACCAGAACGTCGTCACCGGGATCGGGGTCAGCCCCATCACCACGTTCACCACAAAAAACGGGACGGCGGGAATCAGCCGGAGCGTGAACAGCGAGTACGGGCCTTCCCGTGCGAGTGTCGTGCTGATGGCCGACAACCGTTCGCCGTAACGCGCGCGAATCAGGTCCCCCAGAAAGAACCGGCTGAGCAGGAACGCCACCGTGGCCCCAGCGGTCGAGGCGAAGCTGACCAGGATCACACCCTGCAGCCAGCCGAAGTACCAGCCGTACAGCAGCGTGAGCACGGTGGCCCCCGGAAGCGACAAACCGGTGACCACGACATACAGAATCACCCCGAGCACCGCGACCAGCGCCGGCGCCTGTGCCTGCCACGACCGGAGCTCCACCTCGCGACGGGCTAGCGCCGCCAGGCTGAGTTGGTCACTGAGGAACCACGCCACTCCCACCCCGATCGCGATCGTCACCCCGAGCAGGAGCCAGCGACGGCCCGGTCGATTCGGGCGGGGCGGAGGGAGTTCGCTCATCGGGTCCAAGGTTTCGTCAGGGGAGTGGTTCCGACGTTTGTCTCTGAACAAACATCCGCGCGAACCCCGCGCTGCAATGAAGTGTAACCGCGGAAGCGACCAGGCACCCTTGGTGGGGAGTATGTTCCACGTGGATGGGATGCGACGCTCGCAAACAGGGATCGACACTCGCGTTTTGGGGAGCCGGAAGCGTTAGCGCCCGGAGGCTGAGCGACCCCAAGCGAAACCAAACGCGGAACCAATCAAACCAACCAGACCCCACGCGGGGAGGCTAGCGATACGCGCTGGGCCTCCGGGCGCTGACGCTTCCGGCTCCCGTTGATTGCTCTGGAACCATGGAATCTCGCGATCGTATTCGCGATACGTCTCCACCCGCTTTGCGATGATCGACTATCCACCGTACTGTTACGTGAGAGCGGTGATGCATCACACAAAGACGAGTGGACCCGATTCTGGCGAGTGGGACTCGCTGACTAGATTGCCCCGGTTGCCATGACTTTAGAAACCAGCGAGTCGCGATCGTCGATGGCTACTCCCGTGCAGGACCTCTCGGCGTTCGCGCGCGATGTCTTGCGGGTGCGGGTCCTCGTCGATGCGCTGCGGGTTCAGGCTGCGGCGACTGGCTCACAGGTCGCCGCGAACCCAGCTGGCAATTCGGCAGCGTCCTCCGATTCAGACCCCGTCTCGAAATCGGAGTGGTACGCGGCGCTGACGCGCAAGCTGCTCCCGCAATTGGGAGAGTCGCCTTATCTGGTGGTCGCCGTCGTCGGGGGGACGAACATCGGCAAAAGTGCCGTGTTCAATCATCTGGCCGGAGAGAAAGTCGCGGCCTCCAACGCGCGGGCCTCGCATACCAAGCACCCCACGTGCCTC
>JAIXZD010000111.1 GCA_027489895.1 Planctomycetaceae bacterium | reverse complement strand
CGCTGGAGTGCGACGCAGCCGGCGATGAACGCAAATGCTGCCCTGCCCTTGGGATAGAGCATGGTGAGCGCCACGGCCAGACCGGCCGCGGTGGCGACGTGAGCCGAAGGGAAGCTGTTCCCCTTGGCGACGCCGGTCACGATCGGCAGAAACCCTTGGAAGCTGGCGAGGGCCGTGTCGACCCCCAGCCCGCCATCGTAAGGGCGCAGCCGCGACACACAGAGTTTGACGACATCGGCGGCGAGGCCTGCGCCCAGAGCGGCGAGCATCAGCCGGGGCAGCGAGCGGCGGTTCAGGGCATCGGCACAGGCGATCCCCAAGAGGAGCAGGATGACGGTGGTCGCATGTCCGAACGCCTCGGCCGCTTCGATAATCCGGTCGAACGCGAGGAGCGCATCATCGCGAACCAGCGCCTGGGACAGGGGCAGGTCGACGAGGAGGGCGGTAGCGGCGAACAGACAGAGGCAGGCCGGGACGACAAGAATTGTCGCGCGGGAGCCAGTCCACTGGTCAGCCAAAGCGACGGCGTGCGGAGGAACGGGAAGCGATTGAGCGGAGGTCGGACCGGGCCGATTCATCGGGCATCCTTGCCGGAGAACGGTCAAGCGTCGCGGTGATGCGGCGCAGAATCACAAACTGGGTAGGCCACGAAGGCGGGGGAGAAATACCCCGGCAGGCCGGTGTCGGTCAAGGGGAGGTGGGACGGACGGGGTGAGACCTGAAGGGAAACACCAAGGCACCAAGGAAAGGCAAAAATTGAGATCTGGATTTTGGGGAACGATCGTCCGGGGAACGTGATCGGTTGGAGGGGATTTTCGGGCCAGCCGCCGCAGACGAAGATTTTCTCGATGATCAGCGTGCCGACAGGGACCTTGTCTGCCTTTCCTTGGTGCCTTGGTGGTCAATCCGCCCCAATCAATTTCTCGTAAGCGGCGGGGCGACCACAACGGTCATGCCCTGCGGAAGCGGATGTGGACCTGGCGGGTGCGGGGGCCGTCGAACTCGCAGAGGTAGATTCCCTGCCAGGTGCCGAGGACGAGCTGGCCATCTTCAATGAGGACGGTTGCGCTAAACCCCATCATCGACGCCTTCACGTGGGAATCGCTGTTGCCTTCGGCGTGCCGGTAGCCCGCGGCGTCTTTGGGGACGAGCCGCTCGAGCGTCAGCAGAAAATCGTGCACGACGTCGGGGTCGGCATTTTCGTTGATCGTGACGCCGGCGGTGGTGTGGGGGACGTAGACGATGACTTCGCCATCGCGGAACGAGGCGTCGCGCGAGAGCTCGTCGTTCAGCAGACTGCGAATCTGGCGGGTCAGTTCGACAAACTGATTTCGCGAGGTGGTCTTGATGGAAAGCGTCTCCAGCATGTGCCATGCTCCCAAGTTCGCGAGGCGAGGGGCTCGAATCCCGTCCGGAGTGGCCGGTCGACCCGTCCACCCGAATCGCGCTGCGGGTGGTGAGACACACAGTATGCTTTCGGACCTGTTTTCGCCCGGTCATGTCCCGCTTCTGTTGGCGGTGCTGGCCAGCCTGGGCGCGTGGATCTGGGCGAGCCGGCTGGTTCGATCCGGAGCGCACCTGTTCGCCCCCCTGCCCCGCCCCAGGCGGCGGTGGCCGTTTGAGACGGTCGCGGGCGCCCTGATTGGCGTGTTTGTGCTGCCGATTCTGGCCGCCGTCCCCTTCCTGCGGGAACCGAAAGGCGGTGCGGACACGGCCCAGTTGCTGCTGTCGATCTCCATGATTCAACTCACGGTGGTGACCGGGGCGATTGTCGTGTCTGGGACGTGGTCGGCCGCCCGGCTGTCGTTCTGGAGTTTTGAACGGATGGCCGTGCAAGAAGATTCCGCAGGCGGGCCTGAGACGAGCCGCCCGCTGTCGCCCGACGAGGCGGCCCGCGAACTGACACGGGATTGCTTCTGGGGCGTCTGGACGGGGCTGGCAGGGCTGGTGCCGGGCTATGCGATCAACATGCTGATCTTTGCCGGCGGACTGCGCGATGCCGACACGCCCCACCCCCTGCTGGAGGCGATGTTGACGGGCGACGGCCTGTGGACGCTGCTCTGCGTGGGGTTTGTCGCGGTGATCATCGCCCCCCTCTTGGAGGAGCTGCAGTATCGGGCGATTCTGCAGGGCTGGCTGATGTCGAAGTACGGCAGTCTGCGGGGCATTCTGCTGGGTGCACTGGCGTTCGCGGCGATTCACTGGGCACCGGGCCGGCCGGATGCGCTGCCTCTGCTGCCGTTCGCCGTGCTGTTGGGCGCGCTCTACGCGGCACGGGGCTCGCTGGGGGCCAATATCATCGCCCACATGACCTTCAACGCGATCAACCTGACAATCGCCTGCCTCGACATGGCGCTGAGCAAGCCGGTGGGATAGGGGAGGTGCTCGCGGCGTCGATTGGCGTCAGGGTGCGTGAGACCAGAGCAAGGCAAAAGTCAAAAGTCAAAAGTAAGGGCGTCGGGCAGGCCCGACCTGTTCTTTTGTCGGACATGGATCGATCGACGGACTATTGCGGAACGGGCCACGTCGCCTCCGGCGATGCCTTACGTCTTCCCTTGAACAGGCACGGCTCCTTCCCTTAGCAGCAAGCTACCGGTTTTCACGGGCACGTGGTTCCAGACTTCCGTGCGTCCCGAAGGCCAGGTGATTCGAAGCTGGTCGAACTCCGCATGTCCGAACGTGGGGAGACAAAGGCAGGGGTCCGACGAGGCCTGAAACCCGCCACCGGAAGGAACCCAGCGGACGAGGGTGCGGCCGCCCACCTCGACGACGACGCAGCAGCCTAGCGGATCGCGAGATTCCGTCACGCCAATGCACTGCAGTCGGACGCTCGGAGAGTGCGGCCGCGATTCATTCTCCAGCAGTTCGTAAGGCGCTTCGAGATGCCCGATCACAAGATCGGGGTCGCCATCGAGATCGAGGTCACCCGACGCGACGGCCCGGCCGAGCCACGCCCCGGCGAAGTACTCTCCCGCCTCGGCACCGGCCCGTCGGAACGCTTGCCCCGCGTCATTCGCATAGAGGAGAGGTGGCATCCGGTAGCGATGCGCGGGTCCCAGTGGCGTGAGGTCCCAGACATGTCCGTTGGCAACGAACAGATCGGGCCAGCCATCGCTGTTGAAGTCGGTGAAGGCGACTCCGAACCCGAGTAAGGGACGCGAGTCGGCTTCGAGGCCGAGTGGCCCGCCGCGCGACTCGAACTGAGCCGCGCCGAGGTTGTGGTAGTAGTCGTTGGGCTCGTGTTCGAAGTTGGTCACCACGAGATCAAACTGCCCTGTGCCCAGCCCGTCGGCCACGCCGATCCCCATTCCCGAGGCGGCCACGCCTTCCCGATTGAGAGCACAACCGCGAACGACCCCTTCTTCGGCAAACCGCAATCCCCCCAGGTTGTGCCAGAACTGATTGGGCGTGGTGTCGTTGGCGATGTACGCGTCGAGCCGGCCATCGGCGTCAAGGTCGACCGCCGCGACATCGAGGCTTTTCCCCGGAGAGTCGGCGAACCCGGCCGTCTGCGTCGCTGTTCGAAATGTTCCGTCGCCGAGGTTCTCGTAGAGGTTGGTCATACACCCTGTTCGGCCCAGGGGACCACACACGACACGCAGCGGTTCCGGCGAATGCGGCTTGTAGCAGGGCGGATCGCGCTCGGACCAGACGACATAGTTGACGGCGATGAGATCGAGGTCGGCATCGCCATCGAAATCGGCCCAGGCGGCGCTGGCGGTCCAGTCGGGGCTGGAGACGCCCGCCTGGGACGTCACCTCTACGAACGTCCCGTCCCCCAGATTCCGCCAAAGGCGATCCGGCCCGTAACAGGCGAGGTACAGATCGGGAAAACCATCGTTGTCGAAGTCGCCCGCGGCACATCCCATCCCCCAACCCGAGGTGTCGAGATGGGCCAAGTGAGCCGATTCCGAGAATTTCCACGCGTCGCGGTTTCGATAGAAAGCGGCCGGGGCCTGGCCGGATTTCTCCGGGCGGCCAAAGTGCGCTCCATTGGAGAAAAACAAATCGGGACGGCCATCGCGGTCGAAATCCGCGATGGCAATCCCGCCGCCGTTCTGCTCCGTCATGTCATGACGGGGAGAGGGGCCGCCTGCATAGGTGAAGTCGACTCCGGCCTGTTGGGCGCGACGGACAAACCGGAGTGGCATGGTCGCCGCGGAGTTCGGCCCCGAGGAGGGAGAGCCGGGCAGCGACGGGGCGAGTCGACGGAAGGGGTTCGATGTGACGTTTGCGGCTGTCGAGAAGCGCACAGGGGGCAGCAACGGTTCCTTGACGGTGCCTCCCCACATCCAGCCTAGTAGACCACCAGCGAGCAGGCCGGTTCCAAGCGTCCAGGCCAGCCCCCGGTTGATGAGCGAGCGCGAGGCCGGGCTGGGCGGCTCGGATTTTGATGCGGGTGGACGGCGTCTGCTCATGGCGTGGCCGTCCCGGCCGAGATCGCGCGGCGGTTCCAGCGGTTCCAGCATTCCTGGGCTACTCGCTGACCACGTTGCTCGCAGAGCGTGACCATGCGGGCGAGGAGCGCGGGGTCGGGATTCTCCAGTCGGCCGCTGAACACCAGTTCGGCCAGATCGGATTTGGCCTGCTCCAACTGAACAGCGGCCTGCAGATCGGAAGCAGAGTTCGAGGGCTGGCCGAGATCTCGATGGGCGAGCCCGCGCTCCTGGATCCAGGCGGATTCACGAGGCCTCAGGCGGACCGCATCGGACAGAAACTCGACAGCGGTCTGAGCGTGTCCATCCAATCGGGCCAGGCGGCCCCGCAGACCCCACCAGCGATCATCCTTGACTGCCTCGCGGGTGTCGAACGCCGCTTCCGACAACAGTTCGTTCGCGAGGGTCGACCAGCCCTGTTCGAGGGCAAACTCGGCGGCGAGCAGGCGGGTCTCGGTGTCAGTTGGATCGAGATCGAGGGCCGCTGTGAATCGAGCGCGGGCCGCCTCGGCGTCGCCCGCCTGCCAATCGCAGTAGGCGAGGCCGCGGAGAACAGACAACTGGGCCGGAACGCGGTTTTCCCATTGTGCCAGAAAGGGGCGGCCTTCGCGGGGAAGCTGGCGGCGGAACTCCGCGAGATGGAGGTCGACGAGGGCGCGAAAGTCGTCGGGGTTGCGACCGAGCCAGGACTCGAGCAATCGCTCGACATCGCGAACACGAAACGTGTTG
>JAIXZD010000299.1 GCA_027489895.1 Planctomycetaceae bacterium | reverse complement strand
GCTCCACCCGGCCGGGCGCCGCCTGCTCCGGGATGCGCCCCTGGGTTCGGCCGCGCGGCAGGAGCCGAGGGACGCGCGCCGCCTCCTCCAACCCCGCCGGAGGGACGACTGAATGAGGGCGCACTTCCGCCGGGACGGCCCCCGCCCCCTCCGCCGAAGTTGCCTCCGCCGCCACCATGGAAACCTCCGCCCCCGCCGCCACCCCGACCACCGCCGCCTCCAAACCCACCGCGGCCAAAGACCGCGGTCGATGCCACGACGGAGACCAGAAGAGCGACGGCGGCAACTCGAAGGCGGATCATGGGATGGTCCTGAGTGCGATAAGTGAGCAAGACTCGGATCGGGCAAACCGCGGGGTGACCCGGAAGTGATTGGAACGGAACGGGGACCAGGCTACTCGGAAGCAGGCGGCAATTCGGGGCGGCGCACGACACGAACTTCCACATCGGGCTGTAGCTCGCCGGCCACGATCCGGTCGACCGAGCGCCATCCATAGGCATCGAAGCCATCGATCTCGACAAAGTTCGTGGCCGAGGCCGAGGCGCCATCGGGCTGAACGGCCGTTGCCTTGATCAGCCACCCGGCAGCCGTGGGGGTCCAGAGTGATTCTCCGAACCCGCCTTCGGAATCGAACATCCAGGCTTTGATGGACTTGGCCTGCGGATCCCAGCCAATCCGCTGGGAAATCTTCATCTCGCTGCGGCCGGCCCGGTGGACGGTGATCTCCTGCAGCAGGAAACAGCGGCTGTCATCCCACCGGCAGACGGTGGAGACACGCCCACCGCGGCTCTCATCGACCCACTCGCCCACCAGCCAGGCAAGCGGCAACAGGCGCTCGGCCGATGACGGTTCGGCGGGCATGTCGCGGATCAACGCGATTTTCCACACGCCTTCCCGAGCGACGTGCAACGCGACGTAGCGCGACCGTTCGGGCACGGCATCGGGAGCGGCCGTTGTCGTGGAGACCCCCGTCTCCACCGCCATCATGGGGCCAATCGCTTCGACCGAACCAATTGCCAGTTCGATACGAATTTCAGGGTTCGCCTCGAAGACCGCGGCGAACGCGGCGACGATCTGCTCTCGGCCCTGAAACAGCTTGGCGTCCTCGTCGTACACCAGCGACTCGGCGAGGAACAGGTTCCCCAGGCTCTTCGCGTCGTGGGCGTTGTAGGCCTTCACGAAAGCCTCGGCCGAGGCCTGCAGGACCTTGCCGACGTCTGGTACCGCGGGCTTCTCCGCTTCTTGGGCGAAGCTTCTAACGCCAGTGGAACAAATGGCAACACACAGCACGGCACAAGCAACCGCCGACGTCCACCGCAACATGATGCGACTCGCTCAGGGAAAGTGTTTCAAGACGACACCATCCTTGATACCAGAGTTGCGAGCCGAAGTCCCACGCGGCGGAGCAACTGTCACAACATTTTCATGATCGGATTCGGGCGGGCTTTTGGAGCCCGGGCGAGGGACAGCAGAACCGCCCGAAAAAGTTTGCCGCCGCTTCAGGCAACCGGCCAGTGGTAGAGCATGGCGTAGATCACCACGCCGGTGATCGAGACGTAGAGCCAGATCGGGAACGTGATTCGGGCGAGCCGGCGATGCTGCTCCCACCGCTCTTTCAACCCGAGATAGATCGTTCGCAACGCCAGAAACGGAACCACGGCCGCCAGCACGACGTGCGTCAGCAGGATGGTGTAGTAGACGTAGCGGATCGGCCCTTCGCCCGGAAACTTCTTCGAGAGCACAAACGCGTGGTAGACGAGGTAGCAGGCCAGAAACAGACAGGACGTGGCGAAGGCGGAGAGCATCACCCGGCGGTGAGCCTCCCGTCGCCCCTGTTTGATCAGGACGACCCCCACGATGAGCAGGATCGTGGCCAATCCATTGAGCGAGGCATTCACGGTGGGCAACCAGAGTACCCACGCGGGCGATTCAGCAAGCAGCAGCAACGTCATTGGAAACTCGTTTGAAGGCAGGAGCGGAGTGTTCGTCGTCGAGAGCGTTTCTTCGTCGTCCAGAGCGAATCGGGGAGCCGGAAGCGTCAGCGCCCGGAGTGCGACCGTTTCGACACCGCCTCCACGTCTGTGCGTTGGATTTGCTCCAGCTTACCTGGCGGACGGTCGCGCGAGATCGAGACAGATCAACCAGTTCTCGTCCCGCAGGTAAACCCTGCCACGCGAGAGAACCGGAGCCGTCCAACTGGGATAACGGAGTTCCGGAATCTTGTAGCGGGCCTTCTCGACGCACGCCTTGGGGTTCACCTCGACAAGCCCCAGGTGCCCCCACTCGGAGAGGGCGATCAGCTTGTTTTCCGCCAGAATCGCGGCTCCACGGCCGTAGAAGTGCAAGTCCTCACTGTCTGCGGCTCTCGCCGGAGAAAGACCGAGGGCGAAGGTGTCCGCCGTCTCCCACTGCAGTTTTCCCGTTTTCAGGTCGATGCACCGCAGTGAGGAGGGCGACTCGTGCCGACCGCTAAAGCCATACACAAATCCAGCGACATGCAGGCTGGTCGACCAGTGGTTTTGCATGGCATCGGTCTCGCGCCAGACCTCGTCGAACCCTTTTCCATCGGCTTTCGCCTTCAAGACCAGCGCCCCAGACTCATACGCCGCCGACAAGAAGACCAGGTCATCGACCACGACGGGCCGGGCCGCATTCACCGATTCCCGCACCGCGGCGCGAAAGAACTGGCTATGAAGGACTTCTCCGGTGGCGGGATCGACCGAGACAAAGCCTGGCCTGAGCAGGGCCAGCACCTGTCGTCGGCCGCCGATTGTGACGGCCAGGGGTGACGAATAGCTGGCGAGTTTGTCGTCCCGCTGAAAGCGAAATCCGAACGGCGGTGCGAACTGCTTGGCTCCCACCGCCTGCCATTCCGTCACACCCGTCTCGGCATTAAACGCCACCAGCCCGGCTGAGGGCAGGCCCCCGACCATCGCAATCAACCGGCCGCCTTCCAGAATGGG
>JAIXZD010000352.1 GCA_027489895.1 Planctomycetaceae bacterium | reverse complement strand
TTCAGAGAGAACACCGTGAGCAGAACGCCCACAGCGCGTGCGTCCAGGTTGAGAAATCCCAGACGCGAGCGGGTTGTTACGTCAGTCGGGCGGAACAGGTCAAGACGAACCTGGAGAATTTCTTTAATCAATTTTTCGACCAGGTCTCCGAATGCAGGATTTGCCGCAGAGGTCCGAGGGATGCGATCCTTCGTGGGATGGGCATCCGGCCTGCCAAACTTCCCTGTTGTCTTATGGGAAGCTGTCTTGAAAGAAACTGACAGGCTGGAAGGCTATCCCAAGGATTTGGTCACCACCTCGCTCTGTAACGCGGTGATTCTGCGAAGAAAAGGTGTCGTTGTGCCCCAAAATGGGAAAACTCCGGCGAACCAGCTTGTAAACGCCGTGTCCCGTGGCTAGCATCGGCCTCTTGGATAGTGGGCTGGCAATACTATAAGAAAAGTCAATACGAAGATGCACTTGCGGTCGGTGGAACTCTTTCTGGAAGTCGCCCAGCAGCGGAGCTTCTCCAAGGGGGCCGTCGCGCATGGTGTGTCGCAGTCGTCGGCGAGCCAGGCGGTGCAGACTCTGGAAGAGCGTCTGGGGGCCGTCCTGATCGACCGGTCCAAACGCCCTCTCGAGCTAACTCCTGTCGGCGAAGTGTTTTACGAGGGCTGTCGCGACGTTGTGGCCCGGTATCGGGCCGTCGAAGACGCCGTGCTGCGGATGCAGGATCGCGTGGTGGGCGTCGTGCGGGTCGCGGCGATTTACTCGGTGGGCCTCCTGCAGATGGAGCGGTTTACTACCCGCTTCAAGGCGCTTTACCCGGATGCGGATGTCGAAATCGAGTACCTCCATCCGGATGCCGTCTATGCCCGCGTGCTGGACGACACGGCCGATCTGGGATTGGTCTCTTACGCGAATCGAACCGCGGAAATTGAAGTCGCGGAATGGCAGGCCCAGCCCATGGTGCTGGTGGTGAATCCCGCGCATCCGCTGGCCGGGCGTGAGCGGGTCACATTGGCCGATCTGGAAGGCGTTGCCTTCGTGGCCTTTACGGATGATCTGAAGATCAGCCGCGAGATTCGGCGGGTGTTTCGTAAAGCCAAGGTGCATGTCGACGTGGAAGCGACGTTCGACAATGTTGAGATGATCAAGCAGGGCGTGCGGTGCGGGAAAGGGGTCTCGATTCTGCCCCGGCCCACGCTGCGGGAAGAAGAAGTGGCCGGAACGCTGGTGGCGATCCCACTGGCCGATGTGTCGCTCGTGCGGCCGATGGGAATCGTCCATCGCCGGGGCCGGGAACTGACGACGGCGACGCGGCGGTTCATCGACCTGCTGGGCCAGGACCCGGATCGGTTTGCCACGACGTCCACGGGTGAATCGTCCGGAGTGGCAACGGTCGAGGGGGAGGGAAGATCGGACGAGAACAGCAGATCGGGCGATTCGTTTACGACGGAGCATCCGGCGGATGGCCCGGTGCCTCATGAGGGCCTTGTGTCAACGATTGGCTCGAGTGGGATTTCCGGACGTCGCCAGCGCGAAGTGGTCGTGTCTGCGGCAACGGGAGCGGGGTCTCCCGGTGAAACATGACCCGGCCGACTGGCGAACCGATCGGTGCTCATCACGATTTAGCCTCGTGACAGGGAAGAGGGATCGGCAGCCTAGAGGCGGGGTCAATCGCAGCGGAACTGCGGGCTAAGAGATGAGTGAGAGGGCGGGCCGTCTGCCGGACAGTGACGGGCCGACCGGTGAATGGATCATCGGTCGCAGAGGGACGAGGTGGGGAAGGTCTCCGCGGAGGCCGGTTCACCCACAGATTGTGTCGGGACGGAGGGCAAGGACCCTTCCCTCCCGTCAGGCGGATGGGGGTTTCCTGTGAGTCGCGGATCGCTGAGTCGATTCGGCAGACGCGGGGAGAGACCATCCGTCGCACGAGGTTCGGTTCAAGAAAGCCAGACGGACATGACGCACTATCGCAAGACGCCGCCGGAAGCTCAGGGCCTGTACGACCCGCAGCACGAACACGATGCCTGCGGAGTCGGCTTTATCGCCAACCTGAATGGCGTGAAGTCGCACTACGTTCTGTCGAGCGGCCTCAAAATTCTCGAGAATCTCCAGCATCGTGGGGCCTGTGGCTGTGAAGACAACACGGGCGACGGCGCGGGCGTGCTGCTCCAGGTGCCCGACAAGTTCCTGCGGAAGGTGTGTGCCAAGGACGGGCTGACGCTGCCGCCGGCTGGCGAGTACGCCGTCGGGATGGTCTTCCTGCCGACCGAATCGAGCGAGCGCGTCTGGTGCGAGCAGGAGTTTGCCAAAGTCGTGGCCGAAGAAGGCCAGACGGTTCTCGGCTGGCGCGATGTGCCGCGCGACAACTCGCAGTTGGGGCATACGGCGCTGGCGGTCGAGCCGGCCATGCGGCAGATCTTCGTCGGACCAGGGGCATCGCTGAAGGGTGGCACGTTCGATCAGGCCGCCTTCGAGTGGAAGCTGTACGTGATCCGCAAACGGATCGAAACGGTCGTGCGCGGTTCGCAGCTCACTCAGAAGAAGTTCTTCTACGTTCCCAGCCTGTCGACGCGGACGATCGTCTACAAGGGGCTCCTGCTCGCCACGCAGATCGAACGCTACTACCTCGATCTGATCGATGCGGACATGGAAACCGCGATTGCGATGGTGCATCAGCGGTACAGCACGAACACGTTCCCCACCTGGGACCTGGCCCATCCGTTCCGCTATATCGCCCACAACGGCGAGATCAACACGGTCCGCGGCAACCAAAACTGGATGCGTGCCCGGCAACTGGTGATGGGCTCGAAGCAGCATACAGACGACGTCAAGAAGCTGTTCCCGATCATTCCCGATGGGATGAGCGACTCGGCTGCGTTCGACTGCGCGTTGGAACTGCTCCATGCGGCCGGACGCTCGCTGCCGCACGCGGTGATGATGATGATTCCCGCGGCCTGGGATGGCCACGAATCGATGCCCGACGAACTCAAGGCGTTCTACGAGTATCACGCCTGCCTGATGGAGCCGTGGGACGGCCCCGCCTCGCTGACGTTCACCGATGGCACGATCATCGGAGCGACGCTCGACCGGAACGGTCTGCGTCCGTCGCGGTACACCGTCACCAAAGACGGCTTCGTGATCATGGCGTCGGAAACCGGCGTGCTACCGGTCGAACCGGAGAATGTCGCCAGCAAGGGTCGCCTGCAGCCGGGCCGCATGTTCCTGGTCGACACGGCCCAAGGGCGCCTCATTCCCGATGAAGAGGTCAAGCAGGGCTTGGCCGCGCGGAAGCCGTATCGCCAGTGGCTGACCGAGCAGCAGATCCGGATGAGCGACATCGGGACGGCGGAAAAAACTCCGTACGACTTCGACACGCTGCTGACCCGTCAGCAGGCGTTTGGCTACACGCTCGAAGATGTGCGGATCATCATGACCCCGATGGGAACGAACGGCGAAGAGCCGCTCGGCTCGATGGGGAACGATACACCGCTGGCGGTGCTGTCGAACCAGCCGCAACTGCTCTACTCCTACTTCAAGCAACTGTTCGCCCAGGTGACGAACCCGCCGCTCGATGCGATCCGCGAAGAGCTGGTGACCTCGATGGCGGTGACGCTGGGGGCCGAGCAGGACCTGTTCGAAGAAACCCCGGAGCACGCGCATCAACTGTTCCTCAAGCAGCCGATTCTCACCAGTTCCGAAATGGCGGCGCTGCGCGATCTGAATCATGGTCGCCTCACCAGCCGGACGATTGAAACGGTGTTCGACCCGGCCAAGGGTGGCGAAGCCCTGAAGGCGGCGATGGAAGATATCCGTGCGAAAGCCCAGAAGGCGATCGAAGAAGGCGTCGCCGTGCTGATCCTGTCCGACCGCACGGTCGACAAGACACTCGCTCCGATTCCCGCGCTGCTGGCCTGCTCGGGCGTGCATCAGCATCTCATCCGACAGGGAACGCGGACGCGGTGCAGCATCATTCTGGAGACCGGCGAACCGCGCGAAGTGCATCACTTCGCCCTGCTCTTCGGGTATGGGGCGGGTGCGATCAACCCGTACCTCGCGTTTGAAACGCTCTCGCATCTGGCCGAGCAGGGGCAGTTGAAATCGGCCAAGGGGCCGATCGATGCGGCGACCGCGCGGAAGAACTACATCAAGGCGATCAACAAGGGCGTGCTGAAGGTGATGTCCAAGATGGGCATCTCGACCATTCAGAGCTACCAGGGTGCCCAGATTTTCGAGGCCGTGGGGCTGAACCGCGACTTCGTGAAGGAGTACTTCACGGCAACGGCGTCGCGCGTCCAGGGAATCGGGATCGACGTGGTGGCCGAGGAAATGGTTCGGCGGCATGCCCGCGCGTTCCCCGCCGTGCATGTCCCGGAAGTGCTCGACCTCGACGTGGGTGGCCAATACCAGTGGCGTCGCCGGGGCGAGTACCACATGGTCAACCCCGAGGTGGTCGCGCTCCTGCAGCATGCGGTGCGGTCGAATAACCGCAAGGCGTACGACAAATACGCCAGCCTCTGTAACGACCAGGCCAAGAACCTCGCCACGCTGCGAGGCCTGCTCGAGTTCAAGTCGAACCGCGAGCCGATTCCGGTCGAAGAGGTCGAGCCCGCCGCGAAGATCGTGCGCCGGTTCGCGACCGGGGCGATGTCGCTAGGATCGATTTCGCGAGAAGCGCACGAGACGATCGCGATTGCGATGAACCGGATGGGCGGAAAGAGCAACACCGGCGAAGGGGGCGAGGACGCGGTCCGCTTCCAGCCCGATGCCAACGGCGATCTCCGCCGCAGCGCGATCAAGCAGGTCGCCTCGGGTCGGTTCGGCGTGACGAGCGAGTACCTCGTCAATTCGGACGAAATCCAGATCAAGATGGCGCAAGGCGCCAAGCCGGGCGAAGGCGGCCAGTTGCCAGGCCACAAGGTCGACGAATACATCGGCAAGATCCGGCATTCGACGCCGGGTGTGGGCCTGATTTCGCCGCCGCCGCACCACGACATTTACTCGATCGAAGACCTCGCCCAGCTGATTCACGACCTGAAAAACGCGAACAAGTATGCGCGGATCAACGTGAAGCTGGTGTCGGAAGTCGGGGTGGGAACGGTGGCCGCCGGGGTGTCGAAGGGCAAGGCCGATGTCGTGCTGATCTCCGGGTACGAAGGGGGCACCGGGGCCAGCCCGCTCACGTCACTCAAGCACTGCGGAATTCCGTGGGAGCTGGGTCTGGCGGAAACGCACCAGACGCTGGTGATCCACAACCTCCGCAGCCGGATCGTCGTGCAGACCGATGGCCAGTTGAAGACGGGTCGGGATATCGCGGTGGCGATTCTGCTGGGGGCCGAAGAGTTCGGCTTCTCGACGGCGGCGCTGATCGCGGCCGGCTGCATCATGATGCGGGTCTGTCACCTCAACACCTGTCCGGTCGGCATCGCCACGCAAGACCCGCGGCTGCGGGCCAAGTTCGCGGGCAAGCCCGAGCACATCGTCAACTTCTTCCAGTTCATCGCCGAAGACCTGCGGCAGATCATGGCGCAGTTGGGCTTCAAGACGGTTGACGAGATGGTCGGCCATGTCGAATGCCTCGACAGCAAGAAGGCGATCGATCACTGGAAGGCGAAGGGGCTCGACTTCGGAATGCTGCTCTACAAGCCGGAACTGCCGCCGGGCGCCAACATCGCTCTGCACTGCACCGGCACGCAGGATCACGGCCTGGAAGCGGCCCTCGATAACGACCTGATCGCCGCGGCGCTGCCCGCGCTCGAGCGGAAAGAAAAGGTTGTCATCGCCCGCGAAATCAAGAACATCAACCGCACCGTCGGCACCATGCTCGGCAGCGAGCTGACCCGTCGCCATGGGGGTAACGGTCTGCCCGATGGCACGATCACCGTCAACTTCACGGGGTCGGCCGGGCAGAGCGTCGGTGCGTTCCTGCCGAAGGGAATCACGCTCACCATCGAAGGCGACGCGAATGACTTTGTCGGGAAGGGGCTGTCGGGTGGCCGGATTGCCGTGTTCCCGTCGAAGAAGGCGGACTTCCCCGCCGAAGAGAACGTGATCATCGGCAACGTCGCCTGCTACGGGGCGACGGGTGGGGAGCTGTTCGCCCGCGGGATGGCTGGCGAGCGATTCTGTGTTCGGAATTCGGGCGTCGATACGGTTGTGGAAGGCGTGGGCGACCACGGCTGCGAATACATGACGAAGGGGACCGTCGTCGTCATCGGAAGAACCGGTCGGAACTTCGCCGCCGGGATGAGCGGCGGGTTTGCCTATGTCCTCGATGAGCGGGGCGACTTTGCCAAAAACCGCTGCAACAAGGACATGGTCGATCTCGAACCGCTGGCCGAACCGGCCGACGTCGAGCTGGTCAAGTCGCTGCTGGCCAAACACAAACAGTGGACCGGATCGGTCAAGGCGGAGCAGGTGCTCACGCACTGGGATGCGATGCAGCCCAAATTCGTGAAGGTCTACCCGAAGGA
>JAIXZD010000553.1 GCA_027489895.1 Planctomycetaceae bacterium | reverse complement strand
GTCGCGCTGTTTGTGATGGGCTGTGGCGGCGACCAGAACCCATACCCTCGGGGGAACATCGAAAACGCGAAGCAGCACGGACGGGCGCTCGCCAACGCGGTCGAAGTCGCCTTACTGGTTGCTCCCACCGAGATTCTTCCGCCGCTCGCCACGGCCTATGCCACACCCGAGCTGGCGTTTGCCCCGGCCCCCTCGCAGGAAGCGCTGACTCGCCTCGCTGCAGCGGGAACAGGTTACGAACATCAGCACGCTCGCCGCCTGTTGGACCGCATCGAACAGGAAGGCAGCCTGCCGACGACCTACAAGTACCCGATTCAAGTGATTCGCTTTGGCCGCGAACTGACCATGGCGGCCCTCGCGGGGGAAATCGTGGTCGACTATTCCCTGCGTCTGAAGCGCGAGCTACCCGGCGAACGCGTCTGGGTCGCCGGTTACAGCAATGACGTGTTCGGCTACGTCCCCTCGCTCCGCGTCTTGAAAGAAGGCGGTTACGAAGGAGGCGGGGCGATGCTCTACACCAACCTCCCCGGCCCGTTTGCTGAAGACGTCGAAGAGCGCATCTTCGCAGGGTTAAAGGGGCTGCTCGACTCCACTGCCAAAACGCTGGACCAAAAGTAACGCCAGTGGGCTACTCACGGCGTGCCCAGACGCGCACACCGTCGTTATCGAACTCCACCGAAATCACATTCGGACAACAACAAACGGGACAGTCCTCCACATACTCCTGCGATTCCCCCGCCGTGGGGTCGAGCGGAACCACAATCTCCTCGCCGCACGAGTCGCACAGGTAACTCGCCTCGTCGGAGACAGAACGTGATCGGCGGCGGGGTTTGCGGCGCAAGGGAAACCTCGGCAAGCCTTCAGGTGAGCGGCGGAAGAATTCGGTACAGGACCAGCTAACCGCAACACTCGCGATTCAACGCATCTGAACTTCCCAATTCGTCCTGAAGTTTTTGTAAGGTTACAGAAAATGTACTGTCCGACGAATGGATGTCGGGGTTAGATCAGTGAAGTTTTGGCAAGGATGCCAGCGAGCGCACGGAGTGCGCTCCCCGGCGAGATCGGGCTTCTGGCGCAAAGGTGCTCGCGCTGGAAGTCGGCTTCCACGAAAGGGCCGCGATGCCGCTCGACTTGGTGACCGGAGACCTCCCCTCGGCCGCGACCGGCGTCGGGGCGATCGTCAACACGATCCTGGTGATCGACGACGACAAAGACGCCGTGCAGGCCCTTCAAGGCCTGCTGCAGTCCCACAACTACACCGTGGTCACGGCCCGCGATGGCGGCCAGGCCCAGGCTCAGTTCGTGATGCGCAAGCCCGACTTTGTCCTGCTCGATGTGATGCTCCCCAATGACACGGGGTTCGAGGTCTGCGAGCGGTTCAAAATCAACGATCCTCGCATTCCCGTGTTGTTCCTCTCGGGCGTGAATACTCCGGAAGCGCACGAACTGGCGACGCGCGTCGGGGCCGACGGATACCTGGTGAAGCCTGCCTCGCCAAAAAAACTTCTCGCCGAGATTCCGCGGATCGCCCAGCGGGTCTGGGAGAAATACCACCTCGATGCACCGGCCCAGTCGACCGGCGGAATGGTCCGGTTCGCATGCAAATGCGGTCGACGCATGAAAGCGGCCGAGACGCATCGCGGCAAGCAGCTCACCTGCCCGCAATGTGGAGATCCCGTGCAGATCCCCAGGCACGATTAGCACGCCGCTCTCGGTATTTGTCGGTTTGTTTGCTTGTTTTCCGTGCTCGAATTCAATGCGACTTCGCGATGATTCGTCGTCGCGGCGCAGCAGATCGGTCCCGCCATGGCCGTCCTCATCATTCTTTCCGGAAAACAGTCTGGTCGAAAAATCCGCTTGCCGCAGCGGGACCTGACCATCGGTCGCGACGAGGGCTGCTTCTTGCGCGTCGCGTCGGTCGATGTCAGTCGCCAGCACAGCCAACTCTGTCCCTCCCCAAAGGGTTGGCTGATTCGCGATTTGAAAAGCCAGAACGGCACGTGGCTTAACGGGGCCAAAGTGACCCAGGACACGTTGCTGCAATGCGGCGATGAACTGGTCGTGGGCCATATGAAGTTTCAGTGGGAAGGACCGCGTCCCGAACATGCCTCGCAATCGGTGCTGGAAGACTCGATCGCCGAATGGCTGACGGAGCAGGACACGTCGTTGCCTCAGGGCCACGCCCCAGGCGACACCACCATTCTCGAAGGCCGTTCGGCAACGCCCCACGCAACCTCGGCTCCTGCCAGCGGGAAGGAATCACCAGCCGCCCCTGCTGCGACACCTGCGCCGAATCTGGCGTCGTCCAATGGCCAGACGAATCCTCTGCCGACAAGACCCGCGCCGGACCGGAAACAGACGTTGGCCGAAGAAGCCAAGTCCGTCATTCAGTTCTTCGTGGAACAGGTGGGTGACTCCAAACCACCGGCCCTGGCCGACGAGTAAAATGGGCGGCAGGTCGTGTCCGATTCCGCCGCGAAACCCGCCCCAACGTTGCGCGTGGCCAGTGTTTTTGTCATTCGTCAATAGTGGACAAAATGACACGCCTTCTCTTGACGAGTCATCAGCAGTTCGCCAAACTAGAATGTCAGGCTGGGGCGATCGGCGGCGTTCTGTTTCTCGGGCCCGAGCCGAGCCCCCTCGGTGGGAGCACGCAATGAGGCGACATCTCGGCTGGTGTCTGTTCGGACTGGTGGCACTGGTCGGTTGCGAGTCGTCTGCTCCTGCACCGGTGCAGCCTGCTCCAGGGCAGGTTGCGAATCCCGCGCCGATGCCGGGGATGCCAGGCATGCCCGGGCCGGGGATGCCAGGTATGCCAGCGGGAGCCATGCCTGGCATGCAGCCGGCAGTGTCCGCGGCCCCAGTCGCCCCGCCTGCGGGAAAGAGCTTTCTCGACTTGCGGCAGTTTCTGCCCGAGTCGTTACACCAGGCGACCGGGATTCATCTGGCGCGGCTGAAACCGGGTGGCTCGCCGCTCTCGGAGCATCTTCGCTCGACGCTGGAACCGGTGGTCAACGTCGCGGATCGCATGGGGCTGCCGACGTCCGATGTTGATCTGGCATGGGCGGGCAGTTCGAAAGACCGGAAAGGTGTGCTGGTCTGCCTCAAGACGAAGAAGCTCCTCAAGGAAGCCGACCTCGTGAAGGCATCGGGTTCGCAAGGGGAGGCCGAGAAGGTGGGGAAGGCGAACGTCCACAACTTGCCGGAACATCCAGAGTTCAAGAATGCGTTCGCGATCATTGATGGCGATGTGCTGCTGGTTGGGCGTCGGGACCTCGTCATTGAAGCCCTGAAGAATCCGAAGCCTGGTCCCGTGCGGTTGGGGCTGGATTCCCTGGAGATGGGACAGGTCCTGTACTTTGTCGCTGGGGCGACCTTGGGGGATCAGATCGCGGGAAAATCCGGGTTGCGGACGCTCGCGGCCCTGATGGATGCCCGTTCCTCCCAGGTTTCGGGGATGGCGATGGCCATCCTGGGAACGCCTGGAGCCGCCCAGTCAGGAACTGCGTTCCCGGGGGGAGCGAATGATCCTTCGGCCGCCATGGCGGCGATGCAAGGGAGCAGCGCTGCCGCGATGGCGATGCCTCCTCCGGGAATGTCCGGGGCGGCGAATCCCGCGGGGCCGGCGAACCCTGCGGCAACAGTCCCCGCCACGACTCCGGCCACCCCGAAGGCGGCGTTCGACGTCGTCACGCTCGAAGGGAACGTCAAGGTGGTGCTGGGAGCGGCGTTCGCGTCCGAAGCGGCTGCGAAAGCGGCGGAAACCAAGGTGACCAGCGCGCGGAAAATGCTGGAAGGCTTGCAGGCGGCGATCATCCAGGCGTTAAGTCGCAGAACAACCAGTGGCGCGAATGGTGCCGGACCGGGCATGGGGCCGGCTGCGGGGCCTGGCGCTGCCGGGCCATCGGCGATGCCGCCGATGAAGCCGCGAACTGGTGTAATCGGTGTGCTGCATCCGATGGATCTTGCACCGCGTCCGATCGAAGGCGAGGTCAGCCGGTTTGATCCGGTGGCGAGAGCCTTCGCGCCGGTGTTCGGTCAGCCGGTGTACGGTCAACAGCCGGCGGGAGGGGTTCCGGCAGGGCCCGCGGTGATGCCGCCCGAGGGCATGAGCGGTGCGGGGGCTGGCAGTTCGGCGGCCATGCCGGGAATGCCCGGGATGCAGGGAAACACGCCTCGCTCGACCGGCGACCCGCAGATTTCGTTTGAGCTGGGTTTCGCCGTTGTGCGTGAGGCCCAGTGGTTGCGGCTCTCGGCCGACATCAACGGGGACCTGCTCCGCGACCAGTTGGGCCGCTTGGGTGACGCCCTCGGGGCGGCGGGAGCGTTGGCGATCGACGATGGGATTTACACCGGCACCTTGTCGCAACTGCATGGTCCGCTCTCCACGTTTCTGTTGGACTCGTCCAAAGCGGAGTTTCACAAAGGCCTGCGCCGGGTGTCCGATCTTCCAGTGCGGGCCGGGTACAGCTGGATGACGGAACTGCTGCCGTACATGGGGCGGGAAGAGCTTTACCTGAAATTCGATTTCTCGAAATCCTGGGCGGACGAAGAGAACCTGAAGCTGACGCACGAAGTGATTCCCCAGTTTTTGAATCCGGCCGATCCCCGGCAGCAGCTCCGCGGTCTTCCGTTCGAAGGGATGGGAGCGACCCACTTTGTCGGTGTGTCAGGAGTGGAGGACAACCGGAACGATGTCGCGGCGTCACTGCCGCGGACCGATCCGCGGGCGGGCGTGTTTGGATATGACGGAATCGCCAAACCGGAACAGATCACCGATGGGCAGGCGAATACGATCCTGTTAATTGGCTCGGGGCAGGTGATCGGGGGCTGGGTTCATGGAGGCGGCGCCACCATCCGCGGAGCGCGGGCTCCGTACTTCGATTCGATGTCTGGTTTCGGTTCGCGCGGGGTCAATGGGGGCGGTGCATACGTGCTGATGGCGGACGGATCCGCCCGTCTGATCTCAGCCAATATCGACCCTCAACTGTTCCGCGCGATGTGCACAACGCACGGCGCGGAGACAGTCGACATGTCGAAAGCGTTTCCGGGTAAGTGATCCGTTGTTGACGGCACGGCCTCGGCGGGGTGACCCGACGATCGTGTAGGGCGAATTTCCAGCCAGCAGATGGGATGGGACGAATGGATCGGCTTCGGCGTGACCTGTGGGATCGAGTTCGGGACCTGCGCCCTGTGGCAGTTGCTCTGGTGATGGCCCTGATTTCCTGCCCGATCGTTGCGCGGGCCGACGTGATCTTCTACAAGTTGCCTGGGGCGGGTGGCACGCTGAAGCTGGCGCTGCAGGGCAAGGTGACGGTCAATCCCGGTCGCACCGTGACGTACCAGCATCCCACGATCAAGGAGCCGCTCTACTTCGATCTCGACCCCAACACGATCGAAATCAAAAAGACGCTGACTCCGACCCAGGAATACAACAAGTTGATGTCCCGCGCCGGCAAAGATGCCGACGAAATGATGAAAGCGGCGGTCTATGCCCTCAAGCGGGGGCTGCTGCGGGAGTTTCACGCCGGGGTCAAGAAGGTTCTGGAAGTGAATCCCGAGCACGAGACGGCCAAAAAGGTCGTGGAGCTCAAGGCGATCATCGACAAACCGCTACCGGAATCGCCGGACGAAGAGAAAGAGATTCGGAAGTTCGTCAAGCGGAGCAACATGCGGATCGATCGCAGCAACCATTTCATTCTGCTGCACGACACCCCGGAGAAGAGCGAGAAGAAAGGTCGCAAGCCACGGGCGAAAGCGCGGCTGGACCTGCTCGAACAGGTGTATGAAAGTTTCCTGCTGCTGTTCAATGCCCAGGCGGTCGAGTTGGATATCCCTCGCGAACGGATGCGGGTCGTTCTGTTCAGCGACGAGAAGGACTATCTCGACTTCGCGACGAACATCAGTCCGACGCTGCGGAAGGCGTCCGGGTTCTGGGATCCGGACCGCAATGTCAGCGTGTTCTACGACCATGGCACGCGGGAAGAGTTCAAGCTGCTCTCGACCATCGAGAAAACGTTCAAGAAGGATGCGGACGAGGCGAAACGCAATCGATCTCCGGGTGTCGCGCAGATTGTCCGTTCGGCCAACATGCTGTCGATGTTGATCGAAGTGGCCCGGGAGAACGCCGATATCGAAACGGTGTCGCACGAAGCGACCCATCAGATGGCGGGGAACACCGGTCTGCTGCCGCGGTATGTGCTGATTCCATCATGGGTGCACGAGGGGCTGGCGACGTACTTCGAGGCCCCGGGCGATGCCTCGTGGGCGGGGATCGGTGCGGTGAACGATCAGCGGCTGGAGTGGTACCGCGCCCTGGAACCGGATCGGGAGCACTCGAACATCGACTTTATCGTCGGCGACCAGATCTTCGACTACGCCCGCAGTCATAGCGGTCTGTTGCACGGGTATGGTCAGGCCTGGGCGCTGACTCATTTCCTGATGGAAAATCATCTCACCGAATTCGTGGCGTACTACCGCAAGCTGGGGGAAATGCCCCCCGATACGCACCTCACGCCGGAAGTTCTGACCGACCTGTTTAACCAGACGTTCACGGGTGACCGGCAGACCCTGGATGAAGAATGGCGGTCGTACATGCGGGGGTTGAAGTCGGATATCGATCGGCTGACTGAAGATGCCGAATAGCCGCGGCGTGGCAGGTCAGAACACCTCCGGGCCGATCGATAGAGGTCCGAAGACGGTTTCGCCAAAAGCGAGCGGAGAGGTCTCTGCGGTTATCTCTGGAGCCGGCGTGCTGCTGGTGGCCATCGGACTGACCGCGTGGTTCTTCCCCATTCTCTGGCTGGGGGGAGGTCTCGTTGGGGGCGACCTCTATCCGTACTTTATGCCGCAGCGGACGGTTTATGCCGACGCACTCGCGGAAGGATGCGTTCCGCTATGGAACAGCCTGGTCGGGCACGGTTACCCGCAGCTGGCGGAGAGTCAGACGGGCGTCTTCTACCCGCCGAATCTGCTGGCCTACGCGGGTCTCGAAATCAATGCCGCCTACGTCTCGTTGCAGTTAGGCCACTATGTGCTCGCGTTTTGTGGCGGTGTCACCTTGGCACGCGTGCTGGGGCTGTCCTGGCTCGGCTCGGGGTTGGCCGCGCTCGTGCTGGTGTATGGCTGGTTTCCGGCGCGGCTGTGTCTGGAGTGGGCGATTACAGGCGGGGCGTGGATGCCTTGGGCGCTGTGGGCGATGTTCCGATGGCAGGCAACGCGGGCCTGGAAGTATGCGTTCATCCTGTGGGGCTGCCTGACGCTTCAGTTGCTCGCCGGTCATTTCGTGATCGCGTTCATCACGCAATTGCTCGTCCTGTCGCTCGCTGGACTAGCGGCCTGGCGAAGTGTCGACACTGCGGGTCGGCGCGAGTTTCTGGCGGGAACCGGGCTCGCCGTCCTGCTCGCGTTCGCGGCCGCCTCAATCCAGTTGGTTCCGACCTGGGAGTACAAGCAGCTCAGCCAGCGGCGGGCCGCGGGTACGGCGTTCGATCCCGGGTATGGGGCGATCCCGCCACGCTATCTCCCCCAGGTGCTGTTGCCGTGGTCTTACTACGGCTCGGATTCCGACATCAACGTCCTGTCGGCCGGAGCATCGGCGACGAATCGTGTGGAGGCCCATCTGTACTTCGGCCTGCTGCCGCTGGGACTGCTGCTATTGGCGCTCTGCGCAAGGACACGACCTGCCATTGATGGGGCCGGTACGGAATATCTGGATCAGTTTCGCTGGCCGCTGGTTGGGCTGGCGCTGTTGGCGTTGATTCACGCGACCGGTGTCTTGGGATCGCTGACGAGCCGACTGCCCGGGTTTGGCTTTTTCACGGGGCCGGGGCGATTTGGCCTGGTGACAACACTCATCGTGGCGCTCCTTGCCGGACGGGGGTGGGATCGAGCCGCAAGCCTGTTGTCGGGGACCGATGGAAGACGGCGATGGCTGTCGGTCGCGGTTGGTTTGGGGTTGTTTGCGGTGACCGTGGCCGATCTCTACTGGGTCGCCAGCCGGGTGGGCTATGCGTTTCAGGTGTTGACCGCGCCGATCGAGTTTCGGGGAAAATCTCCCTTGCGCGATCTGCTTGCGACGGGTGATCCAGTTCGGCTCTTCTGCCGGGGGGCGAACGTGGCGACGATCCTGGGGGTCGCGTCGACGCCCACGTATCTGGGACTGGCGCCTGCGGCCTACAGCGACCCGGCCCTGACGCTCGCTGAGCCGTTGCCCTTCGATGGCCCGCCGACCTCTGGGCAGATCGACTGGCTGCGGAGGGCGGGGGTCACGCATCTGCTGTCGTTTGCGCCCGTGGATGAATCGGCCTGGCCGGTCCGAGCACTTGGCGCCGTGGATGATCCGCTGCTCAATCTGGCCTGGGGGCGGTACGGTGGAGCGGAACGGCCGCTGTTCTATCTGTATGCACTCCAGGGAACGCGTGGCCGCGTGGCGTGGGCGGTTCCAGAACCCGCGTCGAGCGCGCGTGTCGTCCGGCATGCCGGGGAAACCATTGAGATCGATGCCCAGAGCGAGCGGGGAGGGCTGCTGGTTCTGACGGAACTGGCGTATCCCGGCTGGGAGGTTCTCGTTGATGGAGTCCCAGCGCAGGCGGAACTGTTTGAGGGAATGTATCGGGCCGTGACGCTGCCGGCGGGAGCCCACCGTGTTGTCTGCGTCTATCGGCCCCAATCGGTCCGAATCGGGGGGGCGATCAGCGTGTTCACGCTGCTTTTGGTCGCGGGCATCGGCCACATCCGGTTCTGGCATCCGCGGTGGACGGCTTGGGCGGGGTGAGGGCTTGAGTCTGAAGCCTGAAGTCTCCAGCCCCGGTTGGGAAAATCAAGCTGTTGGCCGCGTTGGGGGAAGCCTCACGGCTTCCGCTACCACCGGGGGGGATGTCTTCAGCCGGGCGGGGTGGAGTGGGATTCCCGGGCGGCGAACGTCATCCGGAAACAGGCTCCGCCCAATTCAGAGGGCTTCACCTGGGCTTTGCCTCCGTGCTCCCGTGCACAGACCGCAACGATCACCAGTCCCAATCCCGTTCCGTCGGGCTTGGTTGTGAAACACTCCTCGAAAACTCTGTCCGCATCTTCCGGTGGAACGCCTGGCCCGTTGTCATGAATTTCGAGGGCGTAGTAGTCGCCGTCGCGAAACAGTTTGATCTCCACTCGCCCGCGACCCCCGGTCGCATCGCCCGCATTGATCAGCAGATTGATGACCGACCGCGTTACCAGCAAGGCGTTGTGACGGCTCGACGGCGTGGGTTCGAGGGACAGCGAGATGTCGCAGCGGCGAACACGAAGGTGTTGCCTGCCAATCGTGACGGCCCGGGCGATGGTGGTTGAGAGTTCACCGACGGTCCATTCTCCACGCGGCTGCTGCAGACCGATCTTGGCGAGACGCCCGGAGAGTTTGGAAATCTCCTGCAGGGACGACTCGACCGCCGTGGCCCGTACAGCCAGGTCTCCAGAGGCTTTGGACGCCGCGATGTCCGACAGTTCACCCAACTGACATTGGGCGACTGTCAGCATGTTGTTGATGTCATGCGCGATGGAGCCGGCAAACAGCCCCGCCAGCGATCGTTGCTCGACATCGACGAGAAGGGTTGCCTGCTTCCGGAGACGCATTTGCTCGGCTTCAAGGCGTGTCAGCAGAGTCCAGGCCGAGACGAAGAACAGCGCACCGGTCAGCAGGACAAAGGCCAGTCCTTTGGCTGTTTCGATATTCAGCATCTCCGGAACGGACTGGCTGATCCGGGCCGCGAATCCCGTCGACAGCACGATGTAGACCGCGCAGAACAGGCAGTAGACCCCCGCCAGGATCAAAGCGAGCTGGAAGGGCGTCGTACCTGGGCCTGATTCAGACGAATCATTTGGAATATGCGACGGCGTCGCCTGGCTCAACATGCCTCTTCCCCAGACTGGCTGACTGGCCTAAACGGCGGTTCGACCAAACAGAATGCCAACGCAGGCTCCGGTGCCAGGACGAATCCAACGACCGAATCGCGTTGTGGCGCACGCCACAATCTCAGTGAGGAGATTCCCGACAATCACAAGTTGAGATCGACGGTCAGAACGGATGTCGAACAACGGAGTGTCCATCACGTTCCGGCACTCCATGCTAGCCTGCGTTGGCCCAGCAGGATATGTCGTTCACACACTCCCGTTCGAAACAGGCCGGCGTCACCCTGAACGATTCCGGTCATGCTGGACGTATTCCAGCCCCGCGCGTGTCGAAAATCTGCAACATCGCAGTTGGTGGAGATGGTGCCTGAATGGGCATCGAGGCTCCGCGAACAAACACGATTCGGTCATTAAACGCAAATCGCCTGGTTACTTAACTCGGTAGTCATCGACGGGGCCAGTTCGGTCGCCGCACGAAAATAGTGGGAGTTTAGCCGAGCCAACCCGGAGTTCAGGTGAAACAATCAAACATGGGATTTTTCGACGGTTTGTCGAGCGGCTGGGGGGCCACTGTTGTTGGTTGCTGCCTGGGTTCGTCGCGGTTGGGGATCGCTCACCGTCCGGGCGCTAACGCTTCCGGCTGCCACGATGGGCAGGCTCAACGCAGTCCCGTCATCCTGTTGTGGTCTTTTGGTTTGAGGGAATTGCCAACGTCGGGCGGTGGTGAGAGGCAGATGTGCCCCAGACGTTACGTCAGAATTTTATGCGGGAGACGGAGTGGATGTGAGACGGCGAGGGGAACTCTCACGAGTTCCGCTACGATTCCGCGAAACGTCTGCTACACGATTTGGGGAGATCGCTAGTAGCGGGGCACGGCCGGATTGATGCGAACCGACCAGTCGTCGATGCCTCCGGCCATGCTGCGGGCCTTGCCAAAACCCTGCTGCCGAAGCCACATCGCCACCCGGAGACTGCGTCCGCCGTGATGACAATGGACAATTAACTCCGATTCGCGATACGGTTCGAGTTCCATGACACGGGCCTGCAATTCGCTCATGGGAAGCAGGGTTGCTCCTTCGATATGAGCGGTTTCCCATTCGGACTGTTCCCGACAGTCCAGGAAGAAGAACGGCTCTCCCGCGAGTTGCTTGCGGTGCACGGTGTCGCAGTCGACTTCAATCGGTTCTGGCGCGGCAGACATGATGCCTCGAGACGGGGTGGGGGGGGAATTCAGACAATCTGGCTGCGTTCGGGGGGCGTGAACGTGGGCGCGGCAAAAGAGCGTTCCAATCCCCGCGGCGCGAAGAGTTGAGCCACGTGCTCGGCGATCGCGGCCGAGTTCCCCGTGGCATCGTGTTCCAGCATCGCCTGCCACAGACTGCGACCGGCCGCGACGGCCTGCTCCACCGCACGGGACGGACGGGTCGCGCCCTGTCGACCGGCCCCCTGTCGAGAAAACGACGCCAGTTCATCTGCCAGTGCGGGAACGATCTCATCGAGAGAGCGAACGAGGTTGAAATCGACCAGCCCCGCCAGCAGCGGGTTGTCGCGGCCTTCGATCAGCGTGCGCACGTCTTCCTTGTAGGCGACGATTGGTTTCCCCAGCGTCCAGGCGATGGCGGCCTCGGAGACGGCCCCTTCATCTGGCACGCGACCATTCAAGTTCCAGACCACGCTCTGGCAGGCCTCCACCAACTGGTAGATATCGAGCGCGAAGATCGCCTGGTGCAGGAACTGGCCCGCGAGATGCGACTCCCAACCCTGGTCGATCAGGCAGTGCCTGACCAGGCGGAACTCCATCCCATCGCGGTGAGGCAGGTAAACGGCATAGCCCGCGGCGACCAAACGGTCGGCGATGGCCGTCATTTCCTCCCGCTCGGCCTGGCAGAACAACGGACCGGCACAGTAGACGCGGTGAGGTGTGGCGCGCGGCATGAACTGTTTCTTCTGCGATGAACGTTGAAAGCCAGAACCAACCACACGGGTGGCAACAGACCCCGAAAACGACTCGGCCGCTACTGTGCCGATCTGAAGTCGCGGGAGATTCTTTTCATGGGAAATCTGTGTGCCACTGGCTTCGCCAGTGCGAGCGGGAGCACGCAAACAGGGCACTGGCAAAGCCAGGGGCACACAATCGATAAGGTCCCTTCTGCCTGAATCACGACACTAGGAAGAAGTGCCCGCCGGTTCATAATCGGCGTCGGGATCGCGGACAGCGACCGGCTTGAGCTTGCTGATATCAATCGCCAGCAGTTCCCCAACGGGTGCGGCGCTGGACCGGCCAAACGCGTCGCTGGTGTAGTGTTCCGGCGCGGGTTCCGGGCGACCACGATCACCGAAGAGCGACAGCTTCGCCATGGCGAGGAAGCCCCGCAGACTGCCAAACCCCTGGGCGACGGCCGTTGGCTCGTAGCCGCAGTGCATCATGCAGTCCTGGCATTTGGGATTCCCGCTCTTGCGGCCGTAGTCTTCCCAGACCGTCGTATCGAGCAGTTCCTGGAACGACTGGGCGTACCCTTCCTGCAGCAGATAGCATGGCTTCTGCCACCCGAAGAGGTTGTAAGTCGGCATGCCCCAGGGGGTGCATTCGAGGTCCCATTTTCCCTGCAAGAATTGCAGGAACAGCGGCGACAGGTTGAGCCGCCAGCGCCGTCCCGAACCCGAGAACAACTGGCGGAACAGCGTTTCCGTGCGTTCTTTTTGCAGGAAGTGTTCCTGGTCGGGCGCTTTTTCGTACTGATAGCCGGGCGAGACCATCAGGCCCTCGACGCCGAGGTTCATCATGTCGTCGAAGAAGGCCTTCATCCGATCGGGATGGGCGTTGTCGAACAGCGTCGTGTTCGTCGTCACCCGGAAGCCCTTGGCCAGCGCCGCCTTGATCCCTTGAACCGCGATGTCGTACGTGCCCTCGCGGCAGACGGCATGGTCGTGCTCTTCTCGGGGACCATCCATATGGACGGAGAACGACAGGTACTTGGACGGCGTGAACCGGCCGAGATGCTTTTCGAGGAGCAGCGCGTTCGTGCAGAGGTAGACGAACTTCTTGCGGGCCACGATCCCCGCGACGATCTCGCCAATCTGCGGATGAAGCAGCGGCTCGCCACCGGGAATGGCGACGATCGGAGCACCGCATTCGTCGACCGCGGAGAGACATTGCTCGACCGACAGATTCTTCCGTAGCGTTTCGACCGGATACTGGATCTTGCCGCACCCGGAGCAGGCGAGATTGCAGCGAAACAGCGGTTCGAGCATCAGCACCATGGGGTACCGTTTGACACCCCGCAGCTTCTTACCCACGACGTAGCGAACGACGCTCCACATCTGAGAGACCGGCACACCCATCCCGCGACTCCTTTCAAGCGGTTCTTCGATTCGCATCCCTGCTGAAGCGGTGTCGGCACACCCTGTCGACTGTTTTCGTGCGGACTGTTCCCGCGCGAACCGCCCCTCGGGGACGGACACCGCAGCGAGATAGATTTAGCAGGTCATGACGGGCTTGTCAGCCGAGTCGACTTCCGGGCACGGGCGTGCGACGTTGCCATCGGGCAGGCGAGCCGACCCTGTGAGGGGTCTGTGCTTACCAGGCGTGCTTTAGATGCCGCGCAACTGGGACCCGCGGTTGGGCGTCGGGGAACCCTCACGGGTTCCGCTACAGGACCCTACAGGCCGTGCGCGGTGGGGAAGTGCCTTGCGGCTAGCCCACCAGTTCGGGGATCGGCTTGCCGCGGTCGACGATCGGCGTGGGCCGGCCGTTGAAGTCCTTGATGAGGGTGTTGGCCGAATCGATCCCGAGGTGGTGGTAGATCGTCGCGAGGAAGTCGCCCGGACCGCAGATGCGTTCGCGCGAGTCTTCGCCCCGTTTGTCGGTTCCGCCGATGAAGCGGCCAGCATCGATCCCGCCGCCCGCCCAGAGATTCGAAAACGCCCGCGGCCAGTGGTCGCGGCCGGGCTGCATCGAACCTGCCGGGGCCGAGGCGTCGCCGCCACCGGTGCTCGCGGCGTAGTTGACCTTGGGGGTGCGGCCAAATTCACCTGTCACCACGACCAGCACGCGCTCGGCGAGGCCCCGCGCGTGGATGTCTTCGATCAGAGCGGTGACCGCCTGGTCGTACGCCGCGGCGCGGAACCGCATCCCTTCAAACACGTTGTGATTGACGGCGTGGTCGTCCCAGTTCTGAACGCGCCCGCAGAGCGGCCCCTTGAGGCTGGTCGTAAGCACTTCGACTCCCGCTTCCACGAGCCGACGGGCCAACAGCAGTTGCTGGCCCCATTCATTCCGCCCGTATCGGTCGCGGACGGCATCGTCTTCCTTGGTGAGGTCGAACGCTTCCTTGGTTTGAGGATTGACCAGCAGCGACATCGCCTGGGCTTCGAACTCATCGAGCGCGGCCAGTTCGCCCGCGCGGTCGAAGGTGCGCTCGAGTGTGTCGAGATTCCCGCGCAGCTTGGAGCGGCGACCCAACCGGCGAATCTGTCCGTTGTCGGAGAGGCCGATGTTCGGGACGGAGAACTTGGGGTCGTTTGGGTTGCCGTGCACCGTGAACGGCGAATAGGCATCACCGAGGTAGGCAGGGCCGTTGTATTCGAGCGGCGGATTGATGCCGACATAGGCAGGCAGCGGCGAGGTTCGACCCGTCTGTTGCGAGCGCAGATAATTCGTGACCGACATCCAGTCGGGGTACTTGGGAGCCGGTTTATCGCGGGTGTCGGGGTCGCCCGAGAGCAGTTACATCGAGCCGGCCGGATGTCCGCCCGCGCCGGACCGCATGGAGCGGAGAATCGTGAACTTGTCGGCGAT
>JAIXZD010000101.1 GCA_027489895.1 Planctomycetaceae bacterium | reverse complement strand
GTGCCGACCCAGATCGCCGAAAGGTTGTCCCAGTTCCGCTCACCCACCAGGAACACGTTGCTGGCACCATCGGTCACGTCAGTCAGACGAACACGACTCGCCGGCCAGAACATTCCGAGGGGGTCCAGTCCGTTCAAGACCCAGTCGTCCGCGTGGCTCCAGCGGGTCCCATGGACACCGACATAGCTCGACGTCCCCACCGACGTGTCACCAAAAATCGCGTTCGTAAACTGCCGCTGACTGTTGAGATCGGGTGCTGTGTCGGAAGGGCAGAAGTAGACCGGGAGCTTGGTCTGGGCCAAAGGCCTCCGAGCCGCCTGCTGCATCAGGCGAACCAGTTCCAGACCGCCCACATCCAACTGGTTGTACAGATTGGCCTGATCGACATACGGCAGAATATGCGCCGCCCAGCCATACCCGGCCGCACGATTCGCGGTCGTCAGATTCACGGTGTAGGGCGCGGTGGGAGACAGGCTCGACAGGGAGTTTCCCGGCGGAAACGCCCCGAAATTGTCGTGGTAGTTGTGCAGGGCCAGGCCAATCTGCTTCATGTTGTTGCGGCACTGCGACCGCCGCGCCGCCTCGCGGGCCTGCTGGACGGCCGGCAGCAACAAAGAGATCAGAATCGCGATGATCGCAATGACCACCAGCAGTTCGATGAGCGTGAAACCGCGCCGGTAGGGGCGAAGGCGTGTGTTCGACATGGAAAATCTCCTGACGGCAGTACAGACCGAGCCCCGAATTCGCGGCCTGCCGCGATGGAACGGAGCAAAGTGATCCGGCGATAAGACGGCTCCGAGCCGACTTCGAAACCGGAGGAAAAAACGATGCGGCCCCCTCAGGGGCGATGCGGAGAAACCACCCCGTCAGCGGGCCGGGGCAGCCCATTCCGATCCTGACCCGCCTCAAACAAACCTCTCACGAGTGAGGCCGGAGGTCGGGAGACGTTCAGCGACAACAGCGCTCTCTGGCGGGCGCCAAGTCACAACTGAACGTGAACTGATGTTCAGACAAACAGACTGGACAACGAGTCATGCGAGATACTCCGTATCCATCGCCGATGCCTCCAGTGGTCCAGTCAGCATCGTTTTTGTGCCAAATCAGGCGTATCGCGACCAACGCAATACTATCACTGATCCGGTCATGGTTATATTCTCGGCAGGCGTAACGGTTTTGTCAACCGGATTCTTGCAATTTTCCCCTGCCCCAGGGGTTTGACCAATGAACCGCAGTCCCGGTCCTCGCACTTTCGCCCCGACCACCGCTTCCGTCCGTTCCCAGGCATGGCCAACCGCTCTGACAACGGGTCCCCACAGTCCGCCACGCCCATCCGGTCCGTCCGGTAGAGCCGTGCCTTTTCTAGCTGTTCACGGTGGGACCAGGCTCGACGGAGCCAAGCGGTGTGGCATGCTTGCACCGCTTCGGGGCAAGCATGCCAACCGAGGGACGGCGCGGCAGTCACCGCCTCAAGAACATCCTGCAATCCGATTCAATTGCATGGACCGTGAAGGCTTCGCACCCCGAAATGTCAGGAAGGCAGGAGCCTGAACTACAACGGATGGACAACGGGCGTACAAGCTTCGGTTGCAAAGGCTAGTTCATGGGATTGTGATACAATTGGCTGGTTGTCGCTGGTTGGCCTTGTCAACAATCTCGTCTGGTGATGAGAGGGGTGCGCTCATGCTTGGCCCGGACGGTTTTGACAGACTCTCTCGCCGTCGACTGATTCAGTTTGGCGCCGGGGCTTACCTCGGGTTGAACCTGGGCGGGTTGTGGCGGGCACAGGCGGCGGAAACTCGGATCGCAACGTCGCGGCCGATCAAATCGTGCATTCTCGTGTTTCTGTACGGCGGGCCGAGCCACATCGACACGTTCGACCCGAAGCCCGAGGCTCCGGCCGAGGTGCGGGGCGAGTTCGCGTCGATCGCGACGACGGCTCCTGGCGTGCGGGTCTGCGAGCACCTGCCCGGGATGGCGAAGGTGATGCACCATGTCGCGCAGTTGCGGGGGATGCATCACGCGGCCCACCTCCACGACTCGGGTTCGATTCAGATGCTGACGGGTCGGCCGCTGGAAGGGCCGGACCGTGAACTGTTTGCACCAATCCCGCAACAGTTTCCCAGCTATGGCAGCGCGGTCTCAGCGTATCGCAATGGCGATCCCGTGGAAGTGCCGTTCGCGGCGCTTCCGTACGTGTTCCAGAATGTCGTGCCGACACCGTGTCAAGGGGCGGGATTTCTGGGGGCGAAGTACGATCCGCTGCTGATCGATGTGAACCCCGGCCGACGGGAGTACGAGGTGGATGTTCTGCGCCCGAGAACAGAGCTGGGCCCAGACCGCCGCCGGTCGCGGCAGCAGTTGCAGGTGAGGCTGGAAGCGGATCGCGGCGATAACCCGTTGGCGGTGCTGCAGGAAGAAGCGCTGCGCTTGTTGGAGTCGCAGGCGATTCGCACGGCGCTGGATATCTCCCGAGAGACACCTGAAGTGCGTGCGCGGTATGGGATTGGCGAAGATGGGTTGGGGGCGGGCGAGGTGAATGGCGGTGGTGGCGAAGTCGGGTTTGGGCGGGCGATGCGGGGTCAGAATTTTCTATTGGCCCGGCGGCTGGTCGAAGCGGGCGTCCCGTTTATCAATGTCTATGATTACAAACAACAGGGCGCAAATTGGGATGCGCATGTGAATTGCGCTCATCAGCACAAGCGGTATCTGCTGCCTCAGTTCGACCAGGGGCTGTCGGCCTTGATCGAGGACCTGGACCAGCGCGGGTTACTCGAGTCCACGCTGATTGTGGTGACGGGCGAGTTTGGGCGGACGCCGAAGATCAACCCGGTGGGGGGGCGTGACCACTGGCCGGAGTGCAGTACGGTTCTGCTGGCGGGTGGCGGCGTGACGGGCGGGGCCGTGTATGGGTCGAGCGATCGGATGGGCGCGTTCCCGGCCACGAACCCGGTGACGCCGGGCGATCTGGCGGCGACCATCTTCGCGCGGTTCGGCATCGACCCGACAACGGAAATGCACGATCGATCGGGTCGGCCCTACCCGATTGCCGCGGGCGAGCCTGTGGCTGCGGTGTTCGGGTAGGGTTTGGAAGTCGTCAGGTGACGGAGGGGAACAGACGGCAAAAGGTCGCGTCTGACTGCCTGGATTAGGACGCCTCATCAATTGCGACTTTCGACTTTCTGACCTGCGGACCAGAATTGAACCACCTGTTGGGATCGCGTATCGCTATCATTCTCACCAGTCGTGCGGGTTCCGTATTTGCGGACTTACACGGCGTCGGATGACCAGACAAATCGCAGACCGGAGCGTTCCGGGAGGCGAGTTTATCAGTAAGCCGGCGCGGGAGTGGCCTTTTCAGAGGCCTCTTCCGCGTCGGCTTTTTTCGTTGGTCGCGACCGAACCAGCCCACGCCGATGCCAACGACTCTCGCCCCAGAAAGTGACGGTTGTCATGGGGCAACTGCTCTCAAGACGGCCTGCCCGCACGGGGCGGAACGTGACTGAATCCTGAAAAAGCAATCCCTGGTTCTGTGCGTCGCACGGATGTTCCAGCGGCCTCCCAATGTGGAAGCCGAAGTAAGTGGCCTCGCGGTCCTCGGTGTCTCGATGAGTGCCCCGCGGCGGGGCATCCCGTCTCCGTTGCTCGTGTCGCGGAGCAGTGGCTGCCCCTAGCGACTGTGTCCTCGGAACAAAGGAGTGTTGGTATGCGTTTTCGTTCGATTCTGGTCCCATTGGCTTTTGGAGCGTTGTCCGGATTGGCGGTGGTCTCCGCGCTTCCGGTGTTTGCTCAAGAGCAGGCCAAAGATCAGCCCGTGACGGTCGCTCCCCAGCCCGGCACACCACGAGCCACACCAGCTCCCAAAGAGCCATTGGCCAAACCTGCCAAGCCCGCCACGAAAAGCGCGTCTCCGAAGAGCGAGCCTCTGGAGAACGCGGATGCCGCGTCGCCAAAAACCGACAACGAAACGCCCGTCGCCCCCCAGACCGAGGCCCAGCGGGTCGATGAAGCGGCC
>JAIXZD010000068.1 GCA_027489895.1 Planctomycetaceae bacterium | reverse complement strand
GGAACTCGTGAGAGTTCCCAAGACGCCCAAATGGCCGTGAAGACCTCCGCGTGCCAGGCTCCCCGCCTGTCATTCCCTCTGCGGACAACACGATTCCACCGCCCCCTCACAGGGTCGGCTCGCCTCCTGCGATGCAAAACAAAAACGACGCACCGGAACCAGCCCGGCGCGTCGTCGCGTTTCATCTCAGGTGGGATCGGCCAGACAGCCGAACCAGTTCCCGTTACAGATCGTCGAGCGAAGGCCCGGCGACGAATTGGCGCTTCACCGGTTCGCCCGTCTTCACCGCCACATTGCCCGTGGCATCGAGGAAAATCTTGTCCTGGATAATCTCCTGAACAACGATCTCCATGGGATTGCGGGTCGACAGTTCAATCAGCGGCCGGGCACCGCGATTGAGTGCGACCAGTCGCTTCTGAATCAGCGTCGACAATTTGAACCGCCCGCCACACTTCTGCACGATCTTCTCTTCTTTGAGCTCATCAAGCATTTACGCCTTGTCCTTCCACTCGAGGAGTATGCGGGTAATCTCGCTCAAAGTCTGGGCGAGATCGTCGTTCACCACCTGAAAACGGTAGGAACCCGCTTCAGCCAACTCGGCCCGCGCTGTCGCCAACCGCTTTTGAATTGCCTCTTCCGATTCAGTCCCTCGATCGCGCAGCCGGCGTTCAAAGTCGGCTTCGGACGGAGTCGAAATGAAAATTGTCAGGGCCTGAGGAAAATTGTCAACGATCTGGCGGGCTCCCTGGACATCGATCTCCAGGAGCGCCCACCCCCCCAGCGCCGCCGCCCGGTGGATTTCCGACTTGAGCGTCCCATACCACTTGCCGCTCGTATGCACTTCCGCGCACTCGAGGAACTCCCCCGCCAGCCGGCGGCGCGTGAACTCGTCGAGCGAGAGAAAGTAGTAATCCTGCCCGTCGACTTCGTTCTTGCGCGGCGCACGCGTCGTCGCCGAAACCGATTTCACCAGCCGCACGGGCGACTCGCGAATCAGCCGGTCAACGATCGTCGATTTGCCCACGCCCGACGGGCCAGACAACACGACGAACTGCATGCTACCAAACTCGCCCGAACTCACTCGAAGGCCCTCCGGCGGGAATGACGAATACTGAATACCGAATAACTAAAATCCCAACACCGCGATCGGCAATCACTTCGTTATTCGTGATTCGTCATTCGGTATTCGTCATTCCCCTATTCCACATTCTGCAGCAGCTCCCGAATCCGCTCGATCGCTGCTTTCATTTCAACCACACAGTGCGCGATCCCCACATGGTTCGCCTTCGAACCAATCGTGTTCACTTCGCGGTTCAGCTCCTGAACCAGAAAATCGAGCTTCCGGCCCGTGGACGACTGCTCCACCAGAAACGCCTCGAACTGATCGAGATGGCTCTTCAGGCGAGTCAGCTCCTCATTGATATCGGTCCGGTCGGCATAGACGGCGACCTCGCGAATCACATCCGCCGGCTGCAGTTGCACCCCCTGCTCCTTGAGGACCAGGTTGATCCGCTCGATCAGCTTGGTCCGGAAGTCGCTGGAGACCTGCGGCGCCATCTCGGTCACCTTCGCCAGCCCCGCGGTCACCACCTGCGCGTTCGTCCGCAGGTCCCGCTCCATGGCCTGCCCCTCCTCCACCCGGAAGACGTGCAGTTTTTTCAGGGCCTCTTCCAGCACCGGCTGAATGATCTGCCAGTCGGCCTCCAGATCGACCCCATCCCGGCGGGTATCTTCCACCACCCCCGGCGCCAACAGCAGGCTGGTCAGCGGGCCAATCGGGTCGGACTCGCTCCCCGTGGTTTTGGGCCGCAGCCGAGTCAGTTGGTCGAGATAAGCCTGGATGGCGATCGTGTTGACACGGAAATCCTCGGGGCGGGAATGTCGATCGACCCGCACGCTCACGGTGACCGTTCCCCGGCCGATCCGCTCACGCACCACCCGCTCCACCTGACCTTCCAGTCCGGCGTAAACGTCGCCCAGACGACTGGACACCTTCAGAAAGCGGTTGTTGACCGTACGCACCTCGACCGCCACCGACAGTCGTTCGGTCTCGGTCCGCGCTTCGCCAAATCCGGTCATGCTGAGCAGCAAAAGGTTCGTCCTGATCTCGGGGAGTTCAACAACATCTTCAAAGAGCCCGCCTCCGGCAATCACGAACCACGTGGCCCAAGGCGTAGAGTGGGCACTGCCCACCAATGCTCACCAGCAACCAATCTCCAAACCGCCCCGCCCCTTGGGAGCCGGAAGCGTTAGCGCCCGGAGGCCTCACACCTCCCCCACCAACCCAAATCCCCTCACCACGAAAAGCCAGACGCCCACGCGAGGTGCACGTGGGCGGCCGAGCCAATTCATAATAGAGCGCCAAGCAAACCTTGGCAGAGGACTCTGTCTGGCGATCCAGACCAGGCCGCCCACCCCTGCCAATCCCGCCGATTACTCCGGCTTCGGAGCCTCAGGCTTTGGTTCTTCGGGTTTCGGTTCCGTCGGCTTCGGCTCTTCAGGCTTGGCGGGCTCAGGCTTCGGTTCCGCCGGCTTCTCTTCAGGTTTTGGATCGGCCGGGGGAGCCTCAGGTTTCGGTTCTTCCGGCTTGGGAGCGTCCGCCGGTTTCGCCGGGTCCGCCGGAGCCGCAGCCGGATTTTCGCTTTTGGGAGCCTCTGTCTTAGAAGCCTCCGCCGCCGGGGTTTCCGTTGCCGGCGTCTCCGGCTTCGGAGCGTCCTTCGAAGGCGCCAGCTTTTCCGGAACGACTTCGTCCTTGGTCGCCGCGTCCTTCGTGGCAGCATCGGCCGACGGAGGAGCCGTCACTGTCGGTTCGGCATTCCGTCCCGAGAAGTACGAATCCGCTTCGCTCCGCAGCGCCCAACCAGTGAGGCCGGCCAGCAGGAACCAAACCGTCGCCACAATGACCGTCACCAGCGTGAACACGTCGCCCGCCCGCGTACCGAGTGCACTCTGGCCCCCAGCCCCACCGAGCGCCCCCACGAGGCCCCCGCCGCGCCCGCGCTGCAGGAGAATCACGAAGATGAGCATCAGGCTCACCACGAGCAACAACAGCAGCAAAAACGTCGCCATAACGGTCCTATACCCTGCCCGACCGCACTGTTACGGCCGATATGTCTTCGATCTGGTACTCTTCGATTTGTCTTCCTGCCACCGCACCCGGCCTCGTCACCAACGTCCGAGATTTACTTCCGCGTCTCTCGGGCCGCCTGAATGATCGGGGCGAAGTCCTCCACTTTCAGGCTCGCCCCACCCACCAGCGCCCCATCCACATCGGCCTGGCCCAGCAGCCCCTGGGCGTTCGACCCTTTCACGCTGCCGCCGTACAGAATCCGCGTCGCCTGCGCCACCTGCGGATTGTAATGGCTGGCCAGCCAGCCGCGTAGATAGGCATGCGCCGCCTGCGCCTGCTCGTTCGAGGCGGTCACGCCCGTCCCGATCGCCCAGACCGGTTCGTAGGCGATCACCACCGTACCCATCTGATCGGCCGAAATCCCCGCCAGAGACCCCGCCATCTGCGTATCGAGGACCGCTTCCGTCTGATTCGCCTGGCGTTCCGACAATTGCTCGCCCACGCAGAGAATCACCTTGAGGCCCGCGGCCAGAGCGGCGGCCGTCTTCTTGGCGATCACCGCATCGGTCTCGCCCAGAATCGCCCGGCGTTCGCTATGCCCCAGAATCACCCAGTTACAGCCAATATCAACCAGCATCCCGGGAGCCACTTCCCCCGTGAACGCACCCGACTTTTCGAAGTAGCAGTTCTGCGCACCGACCGTCACCGCACTCCCGGCCACGCTCGCTTTGACCGCGTCGAGATACAGGAAGGGCGGGCAGACCGCCACATCCACGCCCAGTTCACCCGGTCCAACGGCCGCGACCAACCCCTTGGCGAGGTCGATCCCCGCCTGACGGGTCGTGTTCATCTTCCAGTTCCCGGCCACAAACATCCGTCGCATGTCGACTAACCTTTCGCTTCGGGAATGGTCTTGTTGAACAGCGCCGCAAGCTTCCGAATCTGCCCCATCACCGCCTCATACTGATGCGGCAACAGCGCCTGCGGGCCATCGGACAGCGCCTTTTCCGGGCAGCTGTGCACTTCGATATGAATTCCATCCGCCCCACCCGCCACGGCCGCCAGTGCCATCGGCGGAATCAGGTCGGGACGACCCGTCGCATGACTCGGGTCGACGATAATCGGCAGGTGCGACAGCCCCTTGATGTTCGGCACCAGCGCCAGATCGAGCAGGTTCCGCGTCGAACTGTCAAAGCTCTTGATCCCCCGCTCGCAGAGAATCACCCGTTTGTTCCCCTGGGCCAGCACATACTCGGCCGACATCAGCAGATCGGTCGGACCAGCACTCATCCCCCGCTTCAGCAGGACGGGCTTGCGCGTCTGACCCACTTCGCTGAGCAGGTTGAAGTTCTGCATGTTCCGAGCACCGATCTGGAACATGTCGGTGTACTTGTTGACGATCTCCACCTGCCGGGTGTCCATCACCTCGGTGACGACCGGCATCCCCAGCGCATCGCCCACCTTGCGCAGAATCCGGAGGCCGTCTTCGCCCAGACCCTGGAAAGCATACGGGCTGGTCCGCGGCTTGTAGGCCCCGCCACGCAGGATATTGGCCCCCGCCGCTTTCACGGCCTTGCCAATCTCGAAGAGAATCTCTTCCCCTTCGATCGCGCACGGACCGGCGATCATCGCCAGATTCCCGCCGCCCACCTTCACTCCAAACCCGATATCGAAGACCGAGTCTTCCTTCTGATATTCGCGGCTGGCCAGCTTGTACGGCTTGAGGATGGGAAGCACCTCTTCCACGCCGGGAATCGCTCCCAGCGGGGCGTTGCGGACGGCATCTTCCTCGCCAATCACGCCGATGACGGTCCGATGGAGACCCTTGCTCAAGTCGGCCTTCAGCCCCATCGACTCGATCGTGTCGACGATGTGGCGAAGCTGTTCATCGGTGGAATTCGGTTTAACGACGATAATCACGATACGAGCCTTCCGGCGATAACTGCCTGCGGGGCCGGGAGTAAGGGCGAGCCGAACCAACCAAAACCGGTTCACGGCGCGCAGCGGTCCCGACCGCGAAAAAAGCGCAGTCCGGTAGTGTATCCGCCGGGAATGCCCCAGGCAATCCGGAGGTGGGGTCAGTTTTTTGCCCGCAGCGATCGACCGTAGCGGAAGCGTAAGACGTCCCCACGCCCTCAACCGCTCAAACGCCACTACTTCGCCGCCGTCTGCTTCCCCGCTTCAATCCGGTACAGCGACTTCTCGGTCCGAATGTAGAGCGACGATCCCACCGCCGCCGGGCTGGCCATCACCGCCCCATCCAGCGGATTGGCAGCCAATAGCCGATACTGCGTCCCCGGCGCGATCACCGACACCACGCCCTCGCGATTCCCCACGTAAATCTTCCCATCCGCCAAGAGCGGCGACGAGCAGAAATTCCCTCCCAGCCGTTCCGCCCAGCGAACCTCGCCCGTCTTGGCATCCAGGCAACTGGCGACGCCGATATCCGCGAACAGGTACAGTTCGCCCCCCACCAGCAGCGGCGATGGCATGCTCGGGGCCTGCTTCTTGACCCGCCAGGCAATCTCAGGCGTCGCGCCGAGGCGAATCGCCAGCATTTCCGGCCGAATGAAGCTGGTGCTCAGGTAGAGCATCCCATCGCCCAGAACCGGCCGGGGGACAATCGAAAAGCCCAGCACTCCGTAGTTCAATTTCCACAGCTCCGCGCCCGTTGCCGGGTTGTAGGCGTAGAGCCAGTCAGCCGCGGGCGAGAGGACTGCGGGCTGTCCGTTCCATTCCGTCACCAGCGGCGTTCCGTACGCCTTTTTGAGCTGCGGATCGGCGTTGAGTGCCCCACTCCGCGGCGTTTTCCATTTGACCTGCCCTGTG
>JAIXZD010000300.1 GCA_027489895.1 Planctomycetaceae bacterium | reverse complement strand
TCGCCCACCTTGAGAGCCGGACCGGCCAGATCAATCGGGCCACCCTTCAGAGTCACTGCGCCTTTGCGTACGTCGGCCATCGTTTTGCTCCTGACATGTTGAGGTGAATTGTGCATTGGTCCGGCCGTTCGACCGTGCCGAACATCTGCGCCGGACGACTTTGTCAAATCGTTGTGTCACACGCTGGTGCCGAACGATTGGAAGGCCCCCAGAGCCGCTGCGATTACGGTTTGGCTCCGAGGAGGGATTCGACGGAAGTATTGCGGGTCTGGGAGGGGATTCAAGGCGACCGGACAAATCGACGCGTGCGTTTGTCAGCCCGAGGTGGGAGCGTCATGATGAGGGATTCGCGTTCGATGCGGTGGAAGCCTCGTCGAGTTTCCGAAGCCTGAGGCCCTGCTGGGCAACGTATTGTGAGCATCGCATTTGTCGCCTATGAGACACCGTTCGCCCCGTGTGGCGGAGTCGCGGCGGTTATGGCCAAGTTGCCAGTTCAGGTGAAGAGTGCGTCCGACGAAGAGACGATCGTCATCACGCCGTTCCATCATCGAATCGAGAAAACCGCTCAGGCGGCCTGCGAACGGGTGGGCGAATTTGGCGTTCCTCTGGGTGACCGCACGGTGACGGTCTGGGTGCTGCGGCACGAGGCGCCGACTCCGTACTACTTTCTTAAAGCGGAAGATACGCGGCTGTTTGCCGGGCGACGGCATCCATACGACGTGGGGCCGGGCGATCTGTTGCGCGACTCGTTGTTCTTCGGGGCGGCGGTTCCGAGGGCGCTGCAGGTGATTCGCGGGGGATCGCGGTGGCAGTTGCTGCTGCAGGACTGGGAGTGCGCGACGGTTGCCGTGGCGCTGGCTCCTCAACCACTGGGGCATCGCTGCTTTCTGACGTTGCATAACAGCTACGACTGTCCTGCCCGTGGCCACGAGTTGGCCGAGGCACGGCTCGATCCGCTGGCGACACCCGGCGGGACGGTGCTGCATCGGGCTCTGGCGGTTGTCGAACGGACAGTGTTCACGGTCTCGGATCAGTTTGCCCTCGATCTGACCCAGGATTCGCTCCAGGCGCATGTCATCGCACCGCATTTGCAGCGCGAGCTGAAAGGTCGGTTGCAGGGTGTGGACAACGGCCCGTTTGTCGACTGTGCCGTCAGCAGTGAAATCCTGCTGGAGACCACGGCCGGGCGGCCGAGCGCTTTGCGGGAGTGGAAGGCGGAGCATCGGAAAAAATTCATCAAAGCTCTGGGCGACGTCGCGAATGCGACCGATCGGCCGCTGTGGGGCAACCCGCAGGCGTTTGCCACGGATGCGATCCCCTGGATTGTGATGGCCGGTCGCGACGATCCGCGGCAGAAGGGATACGACATTCATGCCACGGCGGTGAGCGAGTTTCTCGAACGGGGCGGCGCGGGAAAGTTCCTGTTCTTCCCGATTCCCGGAGATGAAGGGCTGGTCGGGCTGCAGTTTCTGAAGCGGCTGGCGGAGCGATTTCCCAATGCGGTCCTCGTGTTCCCGTTCCTGTTTCGAGAGGGGTTCGTGGCGGCGCTGCGCGGGGCGGCCTTCGGAGTGATGCCCTCGTTGTATGAGCCATTCGGAATGGCCCACGAGTTCGCGTTGAACGGCACCGTGGGCATTGGGCGTGCGACGGGCGGGATCATTCAGCAGATCGTTCCGTTGCGTTCGGCGGCGTGCTTCAGCCGGGCCGTGCAGGTTCGGGCGGAACGCTGGCATGGGGCGTCTTCCAGTCCGACGGGATTGCTGTTCCGTGAGACGGATGGCCTGCTGTCGGAGGTGTCGGACTGGGCGGCGATCAACTCGGGGGACTATTCCGTTGGGGATGGTGTTCCGGACCGCGCCCAGGCGCGATCGGGTCTGACACTCTACAAGTCGATGACACGGGAGCTGAGGATTGCGCTCACCGACGCCGTTCGGATCGTTCGCGAGCAGCCGGAACTCTACGACCGGCTGGTGGTGGCCGGGGTTCAGCATGTCCGCCAGTCGTTTTCGTGGGAACGGGCGGCCGAGCGGTATGTGCGGGTCGTGCAGGAGCGGTAGCTTCCGAGCGGTCATCCGTCGAACGTGACCTGGTCGACCTGCCCCGCACGGCTTGCCGGACTGGCATGACGTGCCCTGGGGGTGCAGGTTTTCATTGGGAACGGCGGCGGACGTCCGACCGGCAGGGCGTCGATGCGGTACGTTGGAGTGCTCGCGATGTGGCGTCGCGAGGGTTCCTTCGACCGAGTGACCGCCCATGTTTTCGTTCGTCGGCCTGCTGTCTGTTCGCGGAATGCGACTGCCAGGCCTGGTCCTGATGGCGGCTGCCACGATCCTGCTCGGAGATCTTCTATCGGGGACGACCCGCGCAGACAGTGGTGATCGGCCGAAACTGTTTGTCCGGCCCCGTACGATCCAGCAGCGGACGTTTGTCGAAGACGAAGCCTTTCCCAGTACGAATCCCGCGCTGGCCCCGCCGGCCGTCGCTCCGCGGTCTGCCCCGGTCGCTCCAACGCCACCCCTCGAGTCTGGTGTGACGCCAACGATTCAAGGCGCGCCGACTCTGCAACCGCTGGTGATTGAGCCGGCACCATGGGCGGGCCCACAGGGACAGGCGATTCCCGACTATCCTCCGCTTTCGGGAGTTCCCGGCCCGGAGCTCCCTGGGCCTGGTGGATTTGCACCGGGGGGGACGGTTTCGAATGCGGATTGTGGCTACTGGATCATCAGCTCGCGAAACTGCCCTGTCCGCGCCAATCGCTGCGGCGACTTGAGCTGTTTGCGAGCGCTGTATCGAGATCCGTCGGGCTGTCTGCGCTGTGGCTCGCTGCCGCAGTTTTTCGGGTCGCTCGATCCGACGCGGCCCGTCGTGTTCGTGATTCACGGGAGCTACAACTACTGGCGCGATGTGCTGATCGAAAGCGAGCGGATGAAGGGCTGGCTGTCGCGGTCGGGGACGTCTCGTCCCGTGCAGATGGTCTACTTTACGTGGCCGAGCGATGGTTACGTGCCGTTTGTCCTGCCTCTGGAGATCGCGATTCTGGGCCGCCGGAGTGCCGCGCATTCCGTGTATCTGGCCGGGCTGATTCAGCAGTTGCCGCCCGGGCCAGGCGTGTCGATGATTGGACATAGCCATGGTGCCCGAACCGCGTTGGCTGCCGCGCATCTTCTGGGCGGTGGCGTGCTGGAAAATGGACAGGGACTGGCGACAGGTCCTGGTTCGTCACGCCCCGTGCGGGCTGTGCTTCTGGCTGCGGCCGTTGATCATCACTGGTTGAACCCTGGAGACCGGTATGGCCAGGCGCTGACTTGCCTGGACCGGGTGCTTCTGTTTCGCAATTGCCAGGACCTCTGGTTGACGGTCTACCCATTGCGGAAGCCGTTCGGAGAACCGGCCCTCAGCCGGGATGGCTTGTCGCCCTGGGACCGCGCGTCGCTCGGGCCTCTCGCGAGCAAGATTGTGGAGATTGATGTTACCCGCGATCTGGGCCGTGGACACAACCTGGCGACGTACTATCGGCGGGACCATTTGGCGTCTGTCGCGGGTCGGTTTGCCGCGTTCGAAGACGGATCGTCGCCGTTTGTCGCGCCGGGGCAGCCGCTGGTGATCGATCCGCTGGGACCGGGTTCGCTGGGTGTTCCGGGAGGACCGGTTCCCGGGTATGAGGGGGGAGTGGGGCTGCCGGTTCCGGGGACGTATCAGCCGTGGCCGGGAACGATGCCACCGGGTTCGATTCCGCCCGGTGCTGCAAGCCCGTCCATCGCCCCCGGCTATTCCACGGGCAAGCCCGCTGCCACACCCGCGACTCCTCCCGCTGGAGCCGGTCCACGCGGGACGACGGAGCCCGGACGGTCGACGTCTGCACCGCTGTTGGGGTCGCCGCCGTCCCTGGCGCCGAGTTCCCCGGCGACGATTCTGCCGCCCATCGAAGACGAGCCCGTGGCGCCGCGTCGCTTGCCGACCGGGCAGCGGGCACCGCTGTTCAGTGCGCCGCGGCGCTAGTTCGCGGGCGCCGCCGGCTGGATGCGTCCGGTCTCCATTGTGAGCTGGCCGTCCGGGGCGATGTGAGCAATCAGCGCTCCGGCATCGCGTGTCGAGAGAATCGCCTCGGCGCGAGGATAGGTTGATCTCAGGGAGAGCGCTGTTTCGGGCCGCCCGCCGGCGATCCAGACCCAGGCCGGGTTGGACCAGCGGTCGAGCTCTGCCGGGTTGGCCTTGGGACTGCCATGGTGTGGCGCCTGGAGAATGTCCACGCGGACCGGAGGCGACTGCAGCAGTGAGTCGAGACCGTCGCGTTCGAGGTCGCCTGTCAGCAGCAGCTTTTTGCCGCGATAACTCAGCGCGAGGCTCACGCTGTTGGCGTTGTCGTCGGTCGATCGAAACATTTGGGTGGGGCCGGCCACCGCGATCTCGACCTCCTGATCAAGGCGAAGCTTGTCCCCCGCCCAGACGATACGCATGGGCGTGTGGCTCGTGGCAACGGTTTCGATGAGGTCGCGAACCGCAGGCTGATTCCATTCGAGAAACGACGGGTGGAACAGGACTTGTCCCACCGGCATCGTCTCCAGCAGACCGGGCAGGGCGTTGAAGTGATCGATGTCGGCATGGGAGAGGACCACCACGTCGATTCGCGAATGGCCTTTGCTCCACAGGGCCGACTGAATGATTTGTCGCGCGCGGTCGTGGTCCTGCAATCGGCCGCAGTCGAACAGCAATGTTCGTCCATTGGGACATTCCACGAGGGTCGCGCCCCCATGTCCGACTGAGAGCATGGTCACTTCCAAACCATGGCCCCACCGGGGCAGCAGCGACCAGATCAACCCACCCACAATCCAGAGCGCCAAGGCCATGGCGGGACGTCGCCAGGGAACGCCGCGACGGACGAGGACGATCCCCCCCAACAGCAGGGCGTAAAACATCGTCGTCCAAGCCGGGGAGGGACCGGCAAGATAGACATGGCCGAGCGGCCAGCCTGCCGCGAGGTTGACGAGCGAGATCAATCCCTGCAGCGAGAAATCGAAAATGCGGCCGGAAAACTTCGCCAGGGGAGCGATGGTCACTGCGGCAACAAGCGTGACGTAGCCCAGCCCGAGCAGCAGTGCCGAGAGCGGTGCCAGCACGACGCCCAGGAGAAAGCCGATGCCCGAGAACAGATGAAACGTCGTCAGGCTGATCGGCAGGGTAAACACCCAGACGCTGAGCGTGCTGACGAACCAGAGTCGCCAGGCCTTGCCGATGGTCCGCCAGAAGCCGCGCCACCTTAGGCTCGGGCCTGCGAATTCGTGCTCGTCGTCGGTCAGCAGTCCTTCCAAGGCTCGCGACCAGGTGCCCGAGCAGATCAGCCCGGCGACCGCCAGAAACGACAGTTGCGCACCCACATCGAACAGGTCTTGCGGGTTGACGAGCCAGCCAGAGATCCCGGCAATCCCCAATGAGTTCCATCCTTGAACCGGGCTGCCGCGCCACTGTGCCCAGAGCACAAGCTCGAGCATCACCACGGCCCGGAAGACCGGTGATTGCCAATCGGCCAGCCACAGGTAGGCGGGCAGGCCAATCATCAAGACCGCCAGGCGCAACCGGCGGCGACGGATGACAAAGGCCGTAAGCCCCCAGAGCACTCCCGAGAAGACGACGACGTTGGCGCCAGAGATGGCCAGCAGGTGCATTGAACCACTTTCGGCAAACGCTTCCCGCAGATCGCTGTCCATGTTGGACCGGCTGCCGAGCAGCAGCGCGATTCCCAGCCCAGCCGTCGATGGGGCTAGGCTGTCATTGAGGACCCGTTCCACGCGCTGCCGTACCCGATCTCGAAATCGCGAAACCAAAGAACCGAAGGATTGCTCCGCTTCCAGTCGCGAAATGGCTTCGGGTTGGTCGCAGGCGAGCGCGACATGCTGGTTCCGGCGGGCCAGGTACTCGCGAAAATCGAAGCCACCCGGATTGACGCGAGGACCCGGTCGGTAGAACCGGCCTACCGCTTCGACCTGATCCCCGGTCGACAGACCGACCACTTGCCCATCGACATCAGTCCAGACGCGGCCACAGACCGGAATCGCCCCCGATTCCGTGATCCAGGCGTCGGCTTCGATGACCAGCCGGGTCTGATCGTATTCAGGAATCTGCCACGACCGACGGTCAGGCTGTTGGGGAATGATGACCGGCCGCTCGACCACGCGTCCGCGAATTCGACCGGGCTGACCGGCTTCGGGCACAAACCGTAGTAGGTGTGTCGCCTCCACCAGAGACCGGTGTCGATGATGGCTGGCTCCCCCCAACGCGATGAGCATCGCCGCGAGCAGCAGGGCCTGATTTCGAGAGGAGACGACAAATCGAGAAGCAGCTAGCGTTCCCGCAGCGACCGTTAGCCAAAGCAGGAGGGAGAGAGGAACGGTCTGGTCCAGCCAGGTCCCCAAGCCCAGACAGACGAACAGCGACATGGCGGGGGCGCGACCGGAAGTCAGCCCGGTGCCGTCTTGTCGGATCGAGGGTGGCGCGGTGACCATGGAATCCTGTCGCGACGGACGAGCTCTCCCGTATGGTTCGTGGTTCACCGGACCGGGTTGACTACAGAGGCTCGGCCTTCCAATAGGAATCGGCCGGGTCGACGGACGAACGAGGGGCCGCCAGTTCGCTGCGGGGGACACTCTGTGGGGTGATCCCCGCCAGGGTGAGAAAATTGGCCAGGAGGCGATGGCCGTGCTCTGTCAGGATCGATTCGGGGTGGAACTGGACGCCGAACGTGGGCCACGTCCGATGGGCCAGTCCCATGATCAGGCCGTCTTCCGTCTGGGCAGTGATGGTCAGTTCTGCGGGCAGGGTGTCGCGCTCCGCGATCAGCGAGTGATAGCGCGTGGCGCGAAACGGAGAGGGGACATTCGCAAACAGACCGTCGCCCGCGTGCAGAATCGCGGCGGTTTCGCCGTGGATTGGCTCGGGGGCCCGCACAACGCGGCCACCCCATGCGGCTGCGATCGCCTGATGCCCGAGGCAGACGCCTAAAAGTGGGATCGTCGGCGCACAGCGGCGAATCACGTCGAGGCTGATGCCAGCTTCCGTGGGTGAACAAGGCCCTGGAGAAATGACGATGGCCCGCGGCTTAAAACTCGACACCTGGTCGACCGTGATCTCGTCGTTGCGAACCACGTCCGTGATACAGCCCAGCTCGGTGAAGTACCGCGCGAGGTTGAACACGAAACTGTCGTAATTGTCGATCAGCAAAAGGTTCGGCGACATGGACTGGACATTACCACGGAACCGCGCTGAATTCATCGATTCTGCTCGAGGGCGACAGGTGGGATTCGCGAAATGCGGGATGTCTTGATTTCACCACCAAGGCACCAAGGGCACCAAGGAAAGGCAAAAGCAAGGACTAAACAGGCCCTGTGTCAGTTGGGAGAGAGGGCGATGAATTGATGGCGAGGATTGGAGTGAACGAGGAATGCAGAGAGGGACAGGCGGGGACTCACCCCTTGCTTTGCCTTTCCTTGGTGCCTTTGTGCCTTGGTGGTTAGCAGAAACGTTCTCTTGCGTACGAATCCCGACAAGCGCTCCGAGCATCATGGACCCGGCAGGAGCGCTATCAACGGCAGGGGCTGTCATCGTAGAATTGGGGGCGGGTTACACTTCAAATCTGCGGGTCATACTTCCGATGCCGTTTCTCGATTCGACCGTCAAAGTGTCTGAAACCCTGCTCCTGTGGTTTGCGGGCCTGCTGCTGTTGATGGCGGCGCTCGCGATTCTGGGGCGGGTACCGCTGGCATATAATCTGCGGAATCTGCTGGTGCGGTGGCGAACGTCGCTGCTCACGGCGCTGGCGTTCACGCTGGTCGTCTGCCTGCTCACGGTGATGATGGCGTTCGTCAACGGGATGGAGAAGTTGACCGAGCAGAGCGGCCAGCCGGGCAATGTGATCGTCTTCTCCGATGGAGCGACCGACGAATCGTTCAGCTCGCTGGGGTTTCAGGACTCGGCCGATGTGGCCCGTGTCGACGGCGTGCTCCGTGACCCGGCGACGGACGAACCCCGTGCGAGTCGCGAAACGTATGTCATCGTGACGCAACCGCTCGATGCGACTCCGGGGTCGAAAGACTTCAACTGGGATGGAAAGGGGCCGCCGCCCAAGGCCCGACGGCGGTTTCTGCAGGTGCGAGGGATCGAGTCGCCTGAAATGGCAGGCTACGTCCACAAGCTGGAGTTGAGTGCGGGAGGCCGGTGGTTTTCGGAGGCGGGTGTTTCGGAAGTGGTGGATGACAAAACCGGCGAAAAGGTGAGTGCGATTGAAGCGGTCCTCGGTTCGGGAATCGCCCAGGAGTTGGGGGGGGATCGCGGCCCAGGGGCCGGTCCGGTCAAGGCGGGCGAGACGTTCCGGGTGGGTGAGCGACTCTGGCTGTGCGTGGGCGTACTGAAAATGAGCGGGTCGACGTTCGATTCCGAGGTGTGGGGGAAGCGGGCGCTTGTTGGTCCGATCTATGGCAAGGACCAGTTCACGACGCTCGTGTTGAGAACGGCCGACGCGGAGGCGGCCCGAAAAGTCGCCAGCTACATCAAGACCGACTACAAAAAAGCGAATCTCGATGCCCAGGTCGAGACGGACTACTTCGGCAAGCTGACGGGTACGACGCAGCAGTTCACGTACGCGATTTCCTTCGTGGCCGTCACGATGGCGATTGGCGGCATGTTCGGCATCATGAACACGATGTTCGCGGCGATCGCGCAGCGGACAAAAGATATCGGTGTCCTGCGGATTGTCGGCTTTGCCCGGAACCAGGTGCTGATTTCGTTTCTGCTGGAATCGATGGTCCTGGCGCTTGTGGGGGGGCTCATGGGTTGTGCCATTGGCTCGTTTGCTGATGGGTGGACGGCGAAAAGCATCGTCTCGTCCGGTCCGGGCGGTGGGGGCGGCAAGTTCGTCGTGCTGCAACTGGATGTCGACCTGGAGATCATGCTGACCGGTTTGGTCATCTCGCTGCTGATGGGGCTGGTGGGAGGCCTCCTTCCGGCGCTTTCGGCCATGCGACTCCGGCCGTTGGAATCGATGAGGTAGCAGGGTGGCGGGTGTTGGCGTCGTACGCGCCGCATACGGATTGCGCTAGGGCATGTCGCTCGGCCCAGTCGCTCAGCTGCAGGGCACGCGTACTGTTGACTCTGGTCTTTTGAAGCAGGAATGCGGCTGTGACTGACGATGTCGAGTTTGATCCGGATGCTGGAATCGCCGCGCGGGGAGGCTGGGCGCCGGAGTTTGTCACCCGTTCGAGCAACCCGCCGGTCTATCTCACGACGGCGTTTGATCTCGATGGGCTGGATCAGCTCGATGCCGTGGCTGCAGGCCAGGTGCCAGGCTACATCTACACCCGCGATGGAAACCCGAATCATGCGGCGTTTGCGATGGACGTTGCCCGGCTGGAAGGGGCCGAGGCGGGCGTGGCCTGTGCGTCCGGCATGGGGGCGATGTGGGCGACGCTCGTAGCCCATCTGCGGTCGGGCGATCATTGCATCGCGGCACGAGTGCTCTATGGACGCACGGCGCAGCTGTTGAGTTATCTCCAATCTCATTTTGGCATCGAGGTGTCGTTCGTCGATGCGAATCGGCCGGAAGCGTTCGCCGAGGCGCGGCGTGAGAATACGCGTCTG
>JAIXZD010000094.1 GCA_027489895.1 Planctomycetaceae bacterium | reverse complement strand
TCGTTGGCGACAAACGCCTGCACTTCGTCGGGCGTTGGGGGCAGGCCAATCAGGTCGAACGTCACCCGGCGGATCAGTGTGCGGCGGTCCGCAGGCCCCAGAGGAGCGAGCGGTTCCGCTGTCAGGCGGCTGTTCACAAACCGGTCGATCGGATTGTGGGCCGTTCCCTCGGGCAGGCCTGGTCGTGCGATCGGCCGAAGCGACCACCAATCGTAGCCCGCACGCTGCTCGGTGCTGAACTGGAAGGGATCGATCCGTTCGCCGCGCCACTCCGCCCCGGACTCGATCCACTGACGGATCAGCTCCCGTTCGGCCTCAGGCAGTGGTTTGCCGGGCGGCATCTCACCCGCTTCGATGCGATCCCAGACCGAACTGGCCGCAAGGTCTCCGGCGACCAAACCGCGTTCCCCCGATTCCCCGGCACCAAATGCGCTATCGCGTGTGGAGAGGTCGAGCTGGCCCTTGGCGTCCGCGCCCGTATGACAGGACAGACACCGAGCCGCCAGAAGCGGAGCGACATTCCGCTCGAAATCCGGTCCGGCCCCCAGAGCGACCAGACACCAGGCCGCGAACACTGTTTTGACAACCATGCCGATCACCTGCGGAGTGAATCGATCAGATGGCTTCGCCACCTCGAAGATACGCTGAACGGCAGAATACCCGATTGTCATGATCGGGTGGGATGCTCATCAGATCTCCCGAGAGTGATCCCTCTAACCCGCGCTCTCGACGACCTCGCGCATCGCCTGCAACCCGAGCCGGGCCACCTCCTCCGGGTCGCGATCCCAGAGGTCCTGCCGAAACAGTTCCAGCGACAACCAGCCCGAGTAGCCAATCTCGGAGAGCAACTGGACAAACCGCTTGAGGTCGTACACTCCGGCCCCGGGCAGGACGCGGTCTTCGTCGCGTTGAACGTGGGCGGGAGGTTCGGCAGGAATGTCGTTGAAATGACAGACGGCAATCTGCTCGGGGCGCAGCTTTCGAATCGACTCCATGGAACCGCCGCCGCGAGAGACGTGAAACGGATCGAGCACGATCGTTCCCGCGGGGTGTCCGGCGCGGCGGACAACATCGAGCGCCAAGTCGATCGTGTTCAGCTCCTCGACGAAGCCCAGGAACTCCATGGCGGGTTTTACGCCCAGCGTCAGTCCGAGTTCGAGCAACTCGCGATAGTGACGACTGCCGGTCTCGTAGTCTGCGGCCCCCATGGGTGGGCAGGCGATAACATGCACCGCACCAATCGCCGCCGCCTGATTCAGCTTCCGCAGGCAGTCGCCCATCACGGCCAGGTGCTCGTCACCAGTCGTTTCAAACCAGCGAGCAAGGTAGATCGTTGTGGGGACCGCGAGTTTCCAGTGGGCCAGTGCGGCTCGCACTTCACCCAAGGTTCCACCGGCGGCGAGATGCTCGTCGAGCTTGTCATGCCACAACTCGATCGCCTCGTACCCCGCCCGCCCGGCGGCCTCGATCTGCCCGAGGACGGGCGTGGTGCGGAGGGTGCTGCCGTTGAGGCAGTATCGGAATTGAGCGGTCGCCATTACTCGCACCCTCTCGATGAGCAGATCGATTCTTAAGTCGGCGTTGGGCGGATATCGGGGCTTCCGCACGGGGGAACTCTCACGAGTTCCGCTACGGCGGGAAGACCAGCAAGTTGTGTCCGTGGATGTATCCAGAAGAATGCAGTTTTCCAAGCGGCGGGTTCGGTTGGAGTTTCTGGCAGTCGGTCGCTATACTGACGATTTCGCCCGGAATGCGCCGCCAGAATCAACTGGGAGAATTGGCGGCCCGAGAGCAGTCCACGGCTGGAGCGCAAACAGACACTATGGCACGTAAGACGTCTTCACGTTTGGAGTTGCGGCGACAGGCCGAGGCCGCCGAATCCCAAGGCACACCCGCCGAGACGACGGAGACCGGCAAGGCCAAGAAGAAAGAGCCTGCCGTCAAGAAGAAGGCCGCCCCCCGCGCCCGGCGAACAAAAGCCAAGGCTCAGGTTCGCAAGCGGCTGGTCTGGGGTGTGTTCAGCAGCAGCATGAAGGAAGAAGGCCGGTTTCTCTACGCGGACCGCGAAGGGGCCGATGCCAAGGCGGCTCAACTCGCCGAGAAGCACAAGCGGACCTATTTCGTCCAGCCGATCAAAGAGATCATTGGCGAACGGGCCATCGAGCTGACGGAAGACGAACTCGCCGACCAGCGCGAAAAGTCCTCACGCACCAAAAAGCGGGTGAAGGCTCGCGATGAGGGAGAAGAGGACGAACGCCGCGAAGAGCCGGACAGCGACTTCGAAATGCCCGATTTCGGCGACGATGACGACGACGATTAGTCGGGGCGTCGACCGTTCGCTATCAGGCGGGGCCGCAGCACTGCGGTCGTGATGATCGATGAACTTCCGGAATGTCGCGTGTTGGCGGCATTCCGGAATGTCTTTTGACGCCCTGTTCTCTGACGATCGCGGCTCGGGCACCCGTTGTGGCTGATCCTGTTGAGGCCGACTGCGGACGAATGGAGTTCCGGGTGCCAAAACTCCGGAGACCGTGGCGATGACAGAACCGCTCGTCCGTGTGGTGCAGTTTGAGACGGCTGTGGCCGGCCGACGGCTGGGCGTCGTCGACGGTTGGTGCGTCCGCGACGTGACGTCTGTCCGTCCGGAACTGACCCGCGTTGTCGAGGCCTTCTTCGCCGCTCAGGCCGAAGGGATTCCGCTGGCCCGGTTGCTCGCCGAGGCGGCCCGGAAATCGCCGCACAAGCTCGCTTATCAGGCCCTGTTGGGAACGCCTTCTCTTGAGGAAGGCCCGATTCTGCGGCCGGCTGTCGATCATGCCGACCCGCACCGCGTGCTGATCACCGGGACCGGTTTGACGCACCTGGGCAGCGCACAATCCCGCGACGCAATGCACGCCGCTGGGCCATCCGAAGCAGACTCGAACGCACGGGACGTCCCCAAGACCGATTCGCAGCGGATGTTCGAGTGGGGAGTCAAAGGCGGAAAACCGGCCGGCGAGGCGCGGGGCGTTGCTCCCGAGTGGTTTTTCAAGGGGACGGGGTCCATTCTGCGAGGCCCGAACGAGCCTCTCGACGTGCCTGCCTTTGGCGAAGACGGCGGTGAAGAACCGGAAATCGTCGGTTGCTACGCGATCGATGCCGAGGGGCGGCCCTGGCGGTTGGGCTTCGCCCTGGGCAACGAATGGTCGGATCACTCGATCGAAAAGCAGAACTACCTCTATCTTGCCCCGTCGAAACTGCGGACCTGTGCCGTGGGGCCGGAATTGGTGATTGGTCATCCATTTGACCGGATTGAGCTTTCCTGCCGTGTTCTACGCGGTGGACGGGTGCTGTACGACAGCGGCCCCCTCTGGACGGGGGAAACGGCCATGAGCCACTCCCTCGCCAATCTGGAAGACCATCACTTCAAGTACCCCGGCCACTGCGTTCCCGGTGATCTCCACCTGCATTTCTTTGGAACCAGCCAGTTGAGCTTCGGGACCCGCGACTGGGTCTACGAAACGGGTGATCTGATCCAGGTGGTCGCTCCGGGGTTTTCGGCGACGCTCTCCAATCCTGTTCGCCGGATCGACGCCTCACCCGGCGGTTGCGTGCGCGTGGCCCAGGCCTGATCAACATCGGCTGATGGATGACGCCTCTCATGGGTTCCAGGGCCACGAGTAACCGGCCAGCGGGCACTTGATGACTTATTTTTGTGCTGTACGCCCCGAAAACGGACACGGTGGATGTTAGGATTGTCTATCGATGGAGGTAAAAGTTCCGGGATCAAAGGAAAAATGGCACGAACCACTTCCGGAGCTTCCTCGGTCTGCTTATAATCCGGGCGTATCGCGCTCGCATTGTGCAAAGTGTTTTGTCTCTTGGGTGTCGATTTCGAGATGAGCGCGGTTTCTGTGAGTGGTGCGGTTGGGCAGGGTGGCTCGCCGTTGCCGGGTTTGATTGGCGTCTGTCCGGCGATGCAGCAGGTGTATCGCATCACCC
>JAIXZD010000108.1 GCA_027489895.1 Planctomycetaceae bacterium | reverse complement strand
CCGCGCGCGACAAACCCCGACTTCAGCCTCCACGCCCCAAGCAATTGCCTTCCAATCAACAGCGACATTCCAGTCCAATCCGCCCCTTCACATTGCCCCATCGCCTTTCTCCCAGTCGCTGCCCCCTATGTCACTCCCCTTTGCCACCCCCGACCTCCCCGGTCTTTCCGGGACGCTCAAGCAGACCCCGGCTGACTTTCGTGTCCGCGAGGTTCCGCTCTATCCCACTTCGGGCGAAGGGGAGTTCCTGTACCTCACTCTCGAAAAGACCGGGATTTCCGCCGAGCAACTGGTGCAGCATCTGGCCCGGTCGCTCGATGTCCCGCGCGGTGACATTGGCGTCGCCGGTCTCAAGGACCGTTGGGCAGTTACCGAGCAGACCGTTTCGGTTCCCGCAAAATGTGAACCAAATTTGCCCCGTCTGCCGACCGAGTCGATCCGCCTGCTCGCGGTCGCCCGCCACCGGAACAAGCTCCGCACCGGACACCTCGCGGGGAACGCGTTCGAGATTCTGCTTCGCACCGATTCGCCTGACGCCTTGTCCCGTGCCGAGGCAATCGCCCACCGTCTGCGGCGCACGGGCTTTCCCAACTACTACGGCGACCAGCGGTTCGGCCACGATCAGGAAACGCTCACCCTGGGGTTCGATCTGCTCACCGGGGTCAAAACGCCGCGAGACATCCATCCCGCCCGCAGGCGCTTCCTGCTGCGACTGGCACTGTCTGCAGCGCAGTCCGAGTTGTTCAATCGCGTTCTCGCCGAGCGAATCCGCGGAGAAACATGGCAAACCGTCCTGGCGGGCGATGTCATGCAGGTGGTGGCGAGTGGTGGGTTGTTCGTCGCCGAGGACATTCCCAGCGAACAAGCCCGGCTTGAAGCGGGCGAGACCGCCATCACCGGACCGATGTTCGGCCCCAAAATGCGAGCCCCTACGGGCAAAGTGGCCGCGCTGGAACAGGCGGTCGCCCTCGCGGCCTTGAGTTCGCCCACTGGGAGCATGGGTGAGTCTGGTGGTCTCGACGAACGTCTGGCGACGAAATCGCCGTCGAGCTGGTTCGGACCATTCGCCAAAGTTGCACCAGGCACGCGCCGCGCCTTGATGGTCCACGTCCCGGACCTCACCCTTCGTCCCGCCGAAGGGGGGGTGCTCTTCCAGTTCACACTGCCCGCAGGCTGCTACGCGACAACGCTCTTGCGCGAGTTTCAAAAGCCCGACGAGTCAGACCAGCACCCCGCGCCAACTGCGGGGGCCGAGGGGCCAGATGACGCCGACTCCAGCTCGGATGACGTCGAATCAAACGAAAATGTCGACCCGGACGACTGACCGCTCACGCTCCCGATTCGCCACTGGCGGCGGGCGAAAGCAGGCGAATCCGTTTCTGGATGTCGACGTTGACGCTATGAAACCGGTTCGTCAGGTTTCCGGGGTGGAACAGGTGCGCGCGAACTTCTTCCATGTCGTCGGCACCGATCGCGTTGGTGAAGATCGGCATCAGGAACTCGACCCCCAGCCGGGAGGGCTGGAACCGGACCGCATCGTACAGGGACCGGTGGACCTGGCGCGGATGAATGATGCCCCATTGATCGCGCAGCCGAAATGCGGGGATCGCATCGACATGGAAGCCACGCTCCCGATTCCATTGCAGCGTGACGACCATATTGGTCTGGCCTTCCGCCAGGATTTCCACCGCCTTGCTCCCAAGCTGGGCGGCGTGGAACCGGTCGAACAGAATCGGACGACCCCCGCGCTGGGTGTGTCCCAGTTTACGGGTGAAGATCGCCGAATTGGCCGATTCGTTGCGTCGCTTGCTGACGAAGTACTCGTCACCCAGCGAATCGCCGATGATCTGTTTGAGATGTTCGGCCGCCCCGCTGAAAATGATGTTCCCCGCCGGGTCGACACTCCGGGACAGCGTTCCCAAGGGCTGTCCGGAGGCATCGCGCACGCCCTCGCCGACGACAATCACGACATGCTTCTGCAGGTCGTACACCTCGCGAACCCGCTCGACGAGCGCCAATTCGTCGAGTGGGGCCTCCGGAATGAGGATGATGTCCGGCTGGCCATACGCGGAACCCAGCGCGATGTAGCCCGAATCCCGGCCCATCACCTCGATGATGGCGATCCGGCGATGGCTTTCCGCCGTCGTCCGGACACGCTGGATCCCCGATGCGGCCACATAGACCGCCGTCGCGTAACCGGGCGTGGCGTAGTTGACGAGATCGTCGAGTGAAATCTCGTCGCGACCCTGCAGCTTGCGGTAGCTCGCACGCCCATTGGACCCGGTCTCCCGCAGCCATTCTGTCGCCTCTTCGGCGTAGTTGAGCCCCAGATCGTTGTCGATCGTTTTGGGCGCGAGAACCGTGGGGATGAACTCGGCCAGCGGCTGCATCCCGTTGATCGTGCCATCGCCCCCGATGCAAATCAGCCCTTCAATCCCCATCCGTGAAAGTCGATGGGCCACCTGCTTGAGCGTGGTGGTGTCTTCGGGATTCACGTAATCCCGCGACGCGCCCAGGATCGTCCCCCCGAGACCGGGCGTCAGTTCGGGAATCGTCATGAAGAGCGGATTGAGGTGGACATGCGGCAACCGGGGATTCAGCACCCCCGAGAACCCCTTGATGATCCCGTAGACTTCGATCCGCAGCGCGTTCGCCCGGTTGACCGCCCCGTAGATCGTGGCGTTAAGGGCCGGGGTATCTCCCCCCGCGGTGAGAATGGCAATGCGACGCATGGAACCTCCGGACGAGCGGCTGGGCACCAATCGGGGCGGGGAAATCCGAAGTCGAGATTGCCGGCAAGGCTTTCCATGGAAAGACCAGGGCGGATCGCGGCGAATCACGAAACTGTCACCGGGATCGGTCTTGAGCCATCCGGCAGGACGTTTTATACCAGCTTCGCGAACCGGCGCAAGGTCGGCCCGAGACAGGATTCCTAAACGGTCGGCCCAACGCCCTTCACCGTTTCATCAAAAAAGAGCCCTCCATGCGCACGGCAATCCTCTGTTTCTTTTCCGCCATGCTGGGCGCGGCGGTCATTCTGGTCGTTTCCGATCGGGCGCCTCTGTTCCCACAGGCTCAGGCCCAGGTTCAGTCGCGCCGGCCCGCCGCGCGTCCCGTCTCGGCCCCCCCGGTGGTTCCTTCCGGGCCGATTCTCGACGAACCCGATCTCGACCGCTTTGCCCGTGCGGATGAAATCAACGCGGAAGAACTGACCGCCGAAGAGGTGGTGAACGTCGCCGTCTACGAGAAGGTCAACAAAAGCGTCGTCCACCTCACAACGAAAGGGATTCGGGCCGACGCGGTCTTCCTGCTCGATTTGCCCACCGAAGGGGCGGGTTCGGGAAGCGTGCTCGATCTCGATGGGCATATTCTGACGAACTACCACGTCGTTCAGGAGGCGCGGCAGGTCAATGTGCTGTTCGCGGACGGCAAAGCGTATGACGCCAAATTCATCGGGGCCGACCAGATCAACGACATCGCCGTGATTCGGGTCGACGCCCCCAAGGAGATTCTCGTGCCGGTTCAGTTTGCCGATTCGAGGCGGCTGAAAGTGGGCATGCGCGTCTTCGCGCTGGGCAACCCGTTTGGTCTGGAGCGCACATTGACCACAGGGATCATCTCCAGCCTGAATCGCTCGCTGCCGCTGCATGCGAACCGGACGATCAAACAGATCATTCAGATTGACGCGGCGATCAACCCTGGAAATTCGGGCGGGCCGCTCCTCGATACCAAGGGTCGGCTGATTGGGATGAACACCGCGATTGCCAGCAAGACCGGACAAAGCTCGGGCGTGGGTTTCGCGATTGCCTCCAACACGATTGCCCGAATCGTGCCGCAACTGATCGCGAATGGCAAAGTGACCCGCCCGGAAATCGGAATCTCGCGTGTGTACGAGACCGAGCGGGGTCTGCTGATCGCCCGGCTCGTTGAGGGCGGGCCGGCCGAACTGGCGGGGCTGCGCGGTCCGATGGTCGCCTCCCGTCGTCGCGGACCGTTCAATGTGGAAACCATTGATCGCAGTGCCGCCGACCTGATCGTCGCCATGGATGGCGAACCGGTTCTCACGGCCGACGACTTCCTCGGGTACATCGAATCGAAAGATCCCGGCGACCAGATCACGCTGACGGTCGTGCGCGGTGGACGGGAATTGAAAGTCGCCGTCGAGTTGATCGCCGGCGAATAGCCATCGCCGCTACAACCCCTGGATCGCGAGGGGTATCATCCTCAGGGAGCCGGAAGCGTTAGCACCCGGAGGCTTCCCCGCAGCGTCGCCGTACACGCTGTACGGTCAATTCCGGGCCTACCGGCGCGGAATCAAACTCTGTCAGTTCGTTTGAGAAACGGGTCGCGATGGTTGGCTTTCTGCACCTGGCCGATATCCATCTGCTGGCCCGTTTCACGCGCTTCCCGGACGAGGCGACCCGCAGGCTGCGCGAGGCCCGATATCAGGCCCTCGAAGGCGTACGCGAGCGGTTGCGAGCCGAGCCGGGCCGGGTGAAGTTTGTGCTCATCGCGGGCGACCTGTTCGACGATGGCCAGATCAAGCCCGACTATGCCACGCGCATCTTCGGGTTTCTCTCGAGCTTTCCGGTTCCCGTCCTCGTGATTCCCGGCAATCACGACCCGTACGAACCCGGAGCGATCTGGCATTCCGACCCCTGGCGCGCGGCCCGGGTCGAACTCCCTAAGGACGAACAAGAAGCCAGTTCCGAGCGGACAGCCTCGTCGGCGGGTTCGATTCATGAGATCGCCAGCGCGGGGACGGTTCGCCTCATGGTCGATCGTGCTCCGGTTCGCTTTTCGGACCTGCCGGGGGTGACCTTCTTCCCCTGTCCGGTGTTTCAGAAAACCAGCTACGACGATCCCACCGCCTGGATCGCCCAGTATCCGCGATGCGAACGCGACGGAATCCGCATCGGGATTGGGCATGGATCGGTCATGGATCGCCCCAACCTGCCCGAAGACGATCACCCCATTCCCGTTGGGGCGGCCACCAGCCTCGATCTCGACTATCTCGCGCTGGGGCACTGGCATAACCCGCTCACCTATAGCGATAGCGCGGGCCACGTCCGCATGGCCTACACCGGCGTTCACGAGCCGATGCGGTTCCCCTCGGGAGACCAGTCGGGTGGCGGATGGAGCCCGTACTCGTCGGGTGGGGCCGAGCAGTTTATCGACCGGGGGCCGGGAACCGGTTACTTCGTCTCGATCGCCGCGGCACATGCTCGCACCACGGTGGAGACCTGGTCCGTGGGCTACTTCCACTGGGTCGTGCTGCACCGGGCGGTTGGTTCGATCGATGACCTGCGGCGGGTCGTCGATGAGGTTGGGAGCTTGAAGGATCCGGGACGAACACTGCTCCGCCTGACCCTGTCAGGCAGCCTGCCGCTGGAGTCCCTGTCGGAACTCGATGCGCTCGACCGGATTCGCGATCGGTTCGTCCATGCCGAGATCGACAACCAGTTGGTCGTCGAACCGACCGAGTCGGAACTGAACACGCTCTTGGGGCACGGTGTCGTCGGGCGCGTCTATCGCCAACTTCGCGACGAGGCCGCAACCAATGGTCCCGAAGCCCGCGTCGCCCGCGAAGCGATCCAGCAACTCTATCAGCTCTCCCGTGAAGCCGGCGCATAACGCCGCTTGCGGTAGGGTGGGCACTGCCCACCAGCGCTCACCGGCACGGCCCACGAAGCCCCATTGGGATCGCTAACCAGCACTCACAACACCCGTCATCAGCGCCGCTTACCCGCCCGATCGCAACACAATCCGCGTCACCTCCGGCCGGCAGTTGATCCGCAGCGGATGCCGCCCTCCCAACCCCCGGCTGACATGCAGCAGGGTCGGTGCTTCCCAGAAGACGCCGCTGGCATACCGGCAGCCGTACACGCTTGGCGAGTAGACCGGACCAAACAGCGGAAACCGCACCTGCCCTCCATGGTTATGGCCCGCGAGCATCAGATCGATCTGGTCGGCCCGCGCACGCTGAATCTGATCGGGCGTATGGCTGAGCAGCAGCCGGAACGCGTTCTCGGGTGTGCCCGCGAGGTCCGGGTCGGGTCCCATCCAGGGCCGTTCCGATCCGGCAATCACGAGACTGCCACCGCGAAACGCGACCTGTCTGGTGGTCTCGGTCGCGTCGAACCAGCCGAGGTTTGTCAGTGCCCGGCGGATTGGTTGCGTATCGCCCAGAATCCAGTCGTGATTCCCCAGGACAAACCAGCAGCCCAGGGGGGCCTTGAACCGGCCGAACGTGGGCTCGATCCATTCCTGAAATTTCAGGTCGTCCAGCAGGTCGCCAGTGAATGCGACCAGATCGCACGGCCGCCGACAGGCGATTTCATAGACCCGGTCGTACCAGGCCCGTTGCACCGTGCCAATGTAGTGGCAGTCGCTGAAGTGCAGGATCGAGAGGCCATCCCACTCCCTGGGCAAGCGGGGATGGACGAGCGTCTTCTCATTGAACTCCACCTGCAGCAACTGGTTCCCCGGCACGTTGGCAAAGCGCCGATAAGGCCCCTCGCCCAGCAGCGGACCAGGGACTTCGCGGGCGATGTCGACGACCAGACTCGTCGTTGACCGTAACGCTTTGGCCGGTCCCGCGATCGTCCGCAGAACCTTGACCACCGGGGCGATGACCGCCAGGACCAGACAGACCAGCAGATAGCCCACCAGCCAGACGGGCAGCGCCACAGGGATCGAAGGGGTGTTGGCCCCCGCCCACAGCAGTTTCGACCCCGTCACTCCGTAAAACGCGACCAGCAGCACTGGCAGTAGAACGATCACGAAATCGTGCGTCTGTTTCAGCACATGCGACAGCCGATGCGAGATCGGCCGGGCCATCGCCCGGTTCAAAAACGCGACCACCAGGACCGCGTGTCCGACCGTGACCGCGAGCAACAAACCCAGATTCGTCCAATGAATCGCCATGGCGGGCTTGTATCGCCATCCCCCCGGCCGGTTCAAGGCTGGAGCCTTCACGCACCTCTCAGTCGCGTTCGCCGCGTCTCGTTCACTGCAAGGCGAGCCGACCCTGTGAGGGGTCGGTGGAAACCACGTTCACTGAGGCGACTCGCATATCCCGCTCGATGACTGCATCGACTGCGCATTTCTCCACCGACCCCTCTCAGGGTCGGCTCGCCAGTCCGTCTCGCCCTGTCTTTCCTTGGTGCCTTTGTGTCTTGGTGGTGCCCCCATGCGCCAACCTTTACTCGCACCCCACCCTGGGCGCGCCACGAAATGGACCTTGCCGACAAGGCGATAAGCCAAGACACTCCCGCCCATCCGGTGCGTTCGCGCACAGACGGGAGTCACATCGTCACTTCCGTCTCCCCTCGCAACCTGTTTGTCCACTCATGCTGGTCTGGCTGATTCACTATTTCGGGCCGCTGCTCGAAGACCTCGAGCTGATCTCATCAATCGAGCGTCGCGCCTTCATCACCACCCGGACCGCCCTCGCCAGTTTCACGGCCTTCTTCCTGGCCATCCTGTTTGGTCCGATTGCGATCCGCTGGCTCAAAGCCAGGTTTCGCGAGCGGATCGCCAGCGACTCGGCCCGCCTCAACGAACTGCATGCCAGCAAGAGCGAGACCCCCACCATGGGCGGCCTGTTCATTCTCGCCGCGTTTGGACTGGCGGTGATCCTCTGGTGCGACTTTTCCAATCGCTACGTGCTGCTGGCACTGTTCGTCACGGTCTCTCTCGGGGCGATTGGTGCGATTGACGACTGGATCAAACTGAGCACCCACAAGAAGGGGCTGACTGTCCGGCAGAAGTTCCTCGGGCAATGGCTCGTCGCGTTGATCGCCGCAAGCACGCTGTACGTCATCCATCAGGACAAGCCCGGTGGACTCGACCTGTACATTCCGGTCGCCCACTGGGCGGTCCCGCTCGGACTGCTGTTCATTGTCTGGGTGGCCACCGTCATTGTGGGAGCGTCGAACGCGGTCAACCTGACCGATGGACTCGATGGACTTGCCGCCGGGGCGATGGTTTCCGCGGGATCGGCGTTTGTCGCACTCACCTACTTCGCGGGTCACAAGACCCTGGCCGATTTTCTGCGCGTTCCGTCACTCCCCGGATGCGGCGAACTGACGGTCGTCCTCGGGGCGCTCGTCGGCGCGGTGATGGGCTTCCTCTGGTTCAACGCCCATCCCGCTCAGGTATTCATGGGGGATGCGGGCAGCCTGCCTCTGGGAGGCCTGATCGGGCTGGCCGCGTGCGCGACGCGGCAGGAGCTGCTGCTGGTGATTGTGGGAGGCGTGTTCGTGGTCGAAACGCTCAGCGTGATTCTGCAGGTCGGCTACTACCGCTGGACAAAAACCCGGCTGCTCGCCTGCAGCCCGCTCCACAATCACTTCCTGTTCCGCGGCCAGCACGAGGTGAAAATCGTCGTCCGCTTCTGGATCGTCTCGGCGCTGCTGGCGCTGCTCGCGGTCGCCCTCGTAAAGGTCTGAATCGGCGTTTTGGCAGCGACTGGGCTTCCGGTCACTTCGCCGTTCTCAGCCGCTTGCCCGCCAGAACACGATCCGGCTTAAGCGAGCCGACGACGGTCGCGAACGCCGTCCGCAGCTCGGGGTCTTGCTCCTCAGCCCAGGCCAGTTCGATCGCCGCGGCCTGGTCGGTCGTCAACAGCAGGCCGAACTGCTGAACATGGAACGCCAGTTTGAGTGCCGCGGCTTCACGCTGGGCCGGTTCGTGCGTCGGTTCAAGCATCACGGTCGCAATCGCGCGCTGGCTTGCTTCTCCAGGAATCTCACCCAGAAGCTGCACGACCAGCCCCAGCAGGTCCGGCTCGTTGATCAAGGCGAGCAGATTCTTCTCGGCCCGCTGAATCGGGAAGACACGGGTCCGGTTGGTGGTGGCCAGATGTCGCAGCCATTCCATCGCTTCGTTTCGCTGAGCGAGCCGTTCTTCTTCCGACAGTCCCTGGACGTTCAACCCGCGGAAAAACTCCTTACCCTGAAGTTCAATGTCAGCGGAGGTCTGCGACTCGTTCACCGTCTCGATGTCGCGATACATTGCCGCAAGTCGGACCATGGCAGGCTCTGACTCTCCGGAGCTGACCAGCAGGATCGGAATCCCGGCGGTGCGACTGTCGGCCCGCAGATTGGCAACGGTTTCCGATGCTGCCCAGCGAATGCTGTTGGCATGCACCACCACGAGCGACACATCATTCCGATCGGACGCGGCCTTGAACGCCGATCGACCCGTGGTGAACAGCAGCGGATTGAAGCCGAGTTCACCAAGTTGACCCGCCAGTTGCGTGCCGCGGTTTCCCGAAGGATGAACAATCACCGCTTTGCGCTCGTTCTCGCCAGCCAAGGCCCGCACGAGGATTTCGACGACTCGAGACGACCCCGGAAACTGCTCCCGCGGGTCGATCTGCAGAACGGTCCGGGCGGCGGCGAACTGCACGCGTTCGTCGCTGGCATTGAGCGCTGTCAGAATGGGCGAATCTTCCGACAGGTCGGCGGCCGAAGCCGTTTTCTCCAGCAGGCGTAGCGCGGCTACGGCAGCTTCACCACGGCGAGCCGAGAGCGACAGGTCCAGGGATCGTAGCAACATCGTCGGTCCAACCGTCAGGCCGATATCCGTCGCAGAAAGCGCCCCTTTGGGCAGTTCGCCCGATGCCTTCGAATCGGCCGCATGCCGCACGAGCAGCGTCGTTAGGTAGATCGTTTGAGCATCGAGCCGTTCTGGCGAAAGCGACAACGCCTGCTTCGCCAGTCGCGCTGCATACCGGTCCGCCGCCTGGTCCTTCGTGAGGCTCAAGCGGACCAACCCACCGGCTGCCTCGTCCCATCCCCAAACGACCAGCTCATCGACTTCGTCGACCGGGATCGTCTTCTTCCCATCGAGGTATCCTCGGGCGTCGGCGAGCAGCCGCTCGACCGCACCGACTGCGACCCGGTCCCGGGCGGTGGCCGAAGGCAGCCCCAGAATGCGCCCCAGGGCGACGACCGCGACGGCACGTTCACCAGTAGGGACGTCATCCGCCACCGCAGGGTAGGAGAGGAATGGCAAGGCGGATTCGGCTCGCAGGTAGCCCAGGGCCGTCATCGCCTGGCCCCGCATCCGTGATGAGGGCGATTCCAGCGCCCCAACGAGCGGCGGAACCGCGACATCCCCCATCTCGACCAGAATCTGCAGCAGGGATTGATGGGCCGCCGCGAACTGCGCGTTCTCCAGCGCGGTCAGAATCCCCGGAACGGCCACCGCACCGGCATTTCGCAGCGACTCAAACGCCGTGGCCTGAGCCACCTCGTCCCCGTTCAAATCCTCCACCAGCTTCGCCAGACGGGCAGGATCGGACAGTGACTGTATCGAAGCTGCGGTGACTTTGTCCGACAGTTCCGCGCCCACGGGGCGGAGCTCTTTCAGCCGCGCCAGCCGGGCAAACGCCGCCGGGCCGAACTGATCACGAAGTTCGAGTAGCGCCGCATCGTCCGGAGCCAGTTCGACCAGTTTCGCCAGATAGGCCTTGGCGAGGTCGGTCCGCCCCAGGTCCAGCATCAGCAGAACAGCATCGAGGAACTCCGCGGGAGTTTCTGGTTCCTTGGCAAGCAGACTCCCGGTGGGGGCCAGCGAGAGACCCGGCGTGGCTTCACCGGTCGTTTCCGGAGCCGTCGCGTCAGCCGGCATCGCGGCGGCGTCTTCCTGACCGCGGACGAAGGGCGGTGCCCAGAGCGCCACCGAGGTCGAAAACGACGCACCACACAGCGTGCCGATCAGCCAGCGTCGAATGTCCCGCGACATGCGGTCGACTCCCTTGCAATTGTGCGCCATGGCCCGCCGGACCGCGGCGAACGGGCAAACCCGATAGGTCGGGGCGGTCTCCCCTGACCGCAGGCTCACTCGCTCCCGCGGACGCTGACCTCTCGGTGACGACCGACCAACGTCCTTGTTGACCGATGCGAACGATTCAGTTCATCGGTCACAAAACGCTTGTCCGTCAGTCCGAGAGTCCTGATGCTAACCCGGAGCACTGGCCCGGCGGGAACAGAAAGCCCCCCACTCACCTGAAACTGGCGCGACTGGTCCGGTTATGGCGCGACGGACTTGACGACAGCACCGCCCATAGCGGTTTTCGGGGGGCACGCAGACCGGTGGCAACGCGTCTGCCGATCCTGCACAACGTGCCACAAACGAAGAGACTCCGGCGCCTGCTGTGGAATGCAAAACCGGCGTCCCCGGTAACAGCGCTAAACTCCCGCCGCCCTGTCCCAATCCCGCCCGCCCGCACAGCAACACCCCCCGATCTCCACCACCGGGGAGCCGGAAGCGTCAGCGCTCGGAGGTTCGCAACCCCCCGACCGCCTCGCCTCACCCCGACGCTCAAGCCCCTCTGGACAGTTTTTGCAAAACTGTTATCGTTTCGTCCACAGTGTTGTCGATAAGTGACGACGTTTCGTCTCGCGGTTGTGTCGGAGTGATGACAGATGGCTGCCACCTCAACAGAGTGGATGACCTGGTCCGACCTGCCCTGGCTGAGCCGGGGCAATCCTGCCAGTCAGTTAGATCTGTGTCTCCCGCTGCTCGAGGCCATTCGCCATGTCGAGCAGTCCCCGGCCTTTCTCCGTGAGACGTTACCGCTTGTCGCAGCAGAGTTTGCGTCCAACTGGACGGCGGTGATCGAGCGTCGGTCCGACTGGTCCCGCCTGTACGAGTTTGGCCGTCAGCCGGTTGATCAGCTCCCGACCGCCGTACTGGCTGAAGTCGCCGACCGCGATGCCGGCTGCTTTGTGACGCTGGACGGCGCTTCCGGATCGCTAATTGGACTCGTCGCGGTTCCTCTTCGGAAATCGGGCACTCCGGAGTTGCTCGTCTGTGCCGGGAAAGGTGTCACCGCGACGGCGCTGCCGCTTGCCCTGGTCGTCGGACGGACTCTGGGGTTGGGGCTGGACGTCTGCCGCCGAGTCGAAGGACACGAGAAGCGGGTCACCCGTTTGCGGGCGACCCTTGGGATCGCCTCACAACTCTCGCTGGCGCGGGACACGGTGGCCCTGCTCGAACTGATTGCCGGGGAAGCGGGGCGCCTGCTCGAGTGTGACCGCACCAGTATCTTTCTCTGGGATGAACCCCATCACGAAATGGTCGGCTGCCCGGCTCTAGGGGTGGAAGGCAATGTCCTCCGCATTCCCGATACGGCGGGGATCGTCGGGGAATGTTTTCAGTCGGGCCGGGTGATCCGTGTGGACGACGCCTACCTCGACCAGCGCTTCAACCGCCAGGTCGACGTGACCACCGGATACCGGACGCGAACGCTGCTGTGCGTGCCGCTGTTTGACATCGACGGGAAGAAGATCGGCGTGTTCGAAGGGATCAACAAATTGCAGGGGGCCTTCGTCGCCGACGACGAGGACAGTCTCCGTGACCTCGGTCTGCAGGTCGCGACCGCCGTCCAGAACACGCAGGAGCGGGAGCGGCTCACCCGTCAGAACAAACAACTGATCGAAGAGGCGAGTCAGGGAGTGCGAATTATTGGCGAAAGCGCGGCCCTCGTTTCGCTCCGCGACCGGATTGACCGTGTCGCCCCGACCGACTTGCCCGTTCTCATTCTGGGAGACAGCGGGACCGGTAAGGAAGTTGTGGCCCAGGCGCTGCATTACCGCAGCCCCCGCCGCGATCAGGCCTTTATCGCGGTGAACTGCGCCGCACTGGCCGAGACGCTGCTCGAGAGCGAACTGTTCGGGCACGAAAAAGGAGCCTTCACCGACGCGCATGAGGCCCGCCCCGGCAAGTTCGAGTTGGCCGATGGTGGCACACTGTTTCTCGATGAAATCGGCGATATGAGCCCCGGCGGACAGGCGAAACTGCTCCGCGTGCTCGAGCAAAAAGTGATCAATCGGGTCGGCGGATCGCAGAATATCCGCGTCAACGTGCGCGTCGTCGCCGCCACCAATGTCCAACTGGCCCAGAAGGTGAACGAACGGAAGTTTCGCCAGGACCTGTACTACCGCCTCAACGTCGTGACGATGGAGATTCCCCCGCTCAGGGAGCGGCCGGAAGATATTCTGCCGCTCGCCGAATTTTTCCTGGACAAGTTTGCGCGCCAGGCCGGCCGTGCCCGATTGGGACTGACGCCCGACGCCCGTCGCCGCCTGCAGGGGCATGGCTGGCCCGGAAACGTGCGTGAACTCCGCAACCTGATGGAACGAGTCGCCTTCCTCGCGACACGCGATCGGGTCGATGTCGACGATCTCGCGTTCATTCTCGCACCCAATCAGGGGGGAGCCGATGAAGAGTCGCTCGATCTCGGGCTGGCCGATGCCTCCGCGCGGTTCCAGCGCGACTACATCCGCCGCATGATGAAGCGGGCCAGGGGTAACATGAGCCAGACGGCCGAACTGCTCGGCCTGCACCGCTCGAACCTCTACCGCAAAATGCGGCTGCTCAAGATGCACGAGGTCGAAGGTCAGGAAGACGTTGAAGATTTGATATGAGCTGATTCGTCTGGAACGCCCACCGCACGAACGCAGAGCGAATCTGCCGTAGCCACGTTAGGCGAGCCGACCCTGTCAGGGGTCGGTGGAAAACGGTGAGCCTGGCACAAACCCTGAATGTCAACAGGGGCTGGCAACGTCCAACGTTAAATCCACGACGCACGCCGACTCCCGACAGAGTCAGCTCGCCTGAGTTCAGAGCGCCGTCGCCAGCCACCATTCCAGCGCCGCCACCCCGCGCCCGCTCAGTTGAGCCCGGACGAGGGGGGATCCTGCGGCTGATTCTCATCGCCCGCCACTCCCTCCGCGGCGGGCACCATTTCCACAGATTCCTGTCGCGCCAACTCAGACGGTACGAGTTCAGACGGAACCGGTTCGGCAGCCGTCGGCTCGGTTTCCTTTGACGCAGGCGCATCCAGAACCGACTCTGCCAGCTGCACGACCTCTGGCACTGCCTCTGAGTCTGTCGCGGAAACTACCTCGGGAATCGGTTCTGGTTCCGGGGCAACCTTGGGGTCGATCGGTGCGGGCGACAGTTCCGGATCAAACATCAGCAGCCGACACGACAGCGGGCCATTGTTGAGAGCGTGCTTGCTCACCGCTTCCATCGCCATTCCGCGTGCGAGGGGCAGGTTGGCCGCAAACATCGCGATCTTCCAGCCCTTGAAGTCGTCGCTCCAGTGAATGGCCAAGTCTTCATACAACTGTTTGATCCGCTCTTCGCTTCCCATCCGTTCGCCGTACGGAGGGTTGGTGACGATCAAAGCAGGGGGCGGGCAGGGTGGCTCGGTGACGGTCGCGTCGCCGACGAAAAAGTGGATCTGTTGATCGACACCCGCCTGTTTGGCATTGATGCGGGCCGCTTCGACAGCGTTCTCGCTGATGTCGGACGCGAAAATCGGCGCGGGCAGTTGCGCCAGTCGTTCCGCGCGGATTTCGCTGACCAATTCGGTCCAGAGCATGCCATCAAAATCGGGCCATTCCTGGAAGGCAAACGAGGTACGGAACAGCCCCGGCGCAATCCGCAGCGCCCGGAGCGCCGCTTCGACTACCAGCGTCCCCGACCCACACATCGGGTCCCACAGCGGCTGCGTGGTGTCGTATCCGCCCAGACGCAACAGGCCGCAGGCGAGCGTTTCCTTGAGCGTCGCCGGGACCTGGGCGATGCGATAACCCCGCTCATGCAGACTCTGTCCGCTGGAGTCGATCGACAGCGAACAGCGGCCCTGGGCAAAGTGGGCATGAATCCGGAACTGAGGATTGAGCGTGTCGACGTTCGGCCGGGCGCCCTGCTCGCGCCGCAGACGGTCGCAGATGGCATCCTTGATCTTCAGCGCCATGAACTGCGTATTGATCCCAACGAGTCCCGGCCCTCCCGACGACATGCCCCGCCCGGCTCCAGGCCTCGGGGCCACGGGGCGTCCCGTCCGCGGGTCCCGACCTGCACGCTGTGGGCCGCGAACATCGCGTCCCTTGCCGCCCCGGGCGAAGGCATGAGGTGGCGGGGCGAGGCGCTTGTCGGCCGCGTCTTGCGTGGCGTACACGGCGATCGTTTTGGTGGGGCTAAGAATGTCTTCCCAGCGCACGCGGCGGGTCTGGGAATAGAGCATTTCCTCATTGGCGGCCGCAAATTCCCGGAGTGGCTTCAGGATGCGGCTGACAGAACGAAGGCAGAGATTCGCGCGATACAAGAGCCGCAGGTCGCCACGAAACGTGACCCCCCCTTTGCCCGTGACGATGTCGGCAGCGCCCAGTTCCGTGAGTTCGGCGACAACGGCCGGCTCCAGCCCACGGGCACAGACGGCAAAAAATTCCGAAGTACTCATTCTCATCCTGACTTTCCGACCCGGCGCCCGCTGGCCGCCTGAGTCCACACAAACATCACTCGGCGAGTTTTGGAGACCCTTCGACTCGCCGCAGGTTTCACAACCTGCATGGTACGAACTCGCCAGAGCAGTCGCGACCGCGTACCCGCGAACAAATCGAGACGCCGCGACTTCCAGGGCCACTTGGGCGTCAAAGAAACGAAGCGGGCCTTGAGACAGGTCTCAAGGCCCGACGTCGTTCGGTGTTCTAAGGCAATTCATTACCTGCCTCCCCGCGATGAAGCGGGGACGCAGGATTTCAATCCATCCAACAGACTAGCGGCAGCACTTGCGGCGGCACTTGCCGCACGAAGGAACCGAGTAGCCACAGGCCGGGGCAGAGTAGCCGCCACAAGCCGGAGCCGCACAGCTGCCGCAGGTGGCCGGGGCCGCCTGGGTGACAACCTGGGGAACCATCTGGCAAACCTGGACAGCCACTTCCTTCTCGACCGTGACCGGAACGCAGACCGTGTAGGTTTCCTTCTTGGTCTTGGCGACCTGGTCGTAAACCGTCACGTCGAATTCTTCGGTCTTCGACTTCGGCACACAGACGGTGTAGTTGACCGTCCGCGTCTGGGTTTCGGCAACGCACTTCGTCACCTGGACATCCCGCGAACGGACTTCCGTCGTGCAGGTCGTCACGTTGTAGCTGTACGGCTCTTCCACGGCGACCATTTCGCAAACCTGGACCTTGTTGACCCGGGTTTCCGGCTTGCAGGTCGTCACGTTGTAGCTGTACTGCTCTTCCGAGGCGACCATTTCGCAGACCTGGACCTGGCGGGTCCGGGTTTCTTCTTTGCAGCTCTGAACCTGGTAGCTGTACTCTTCGGTCGACGCGACCATTTCGCAAACTTGGACCTGCTGCGTGCGGGTCTCGGTCTTGCAGGTCGTCACCTGGTAGGTGTATTCCTCAGTCTTCGGAACCAGCTTGCAAACCTTGACGGTCTGCTGGCGGACTTCCGGCTTGCAGGTGGTCACCTGGTAGGTGTAGGGCTGGGTCGAGGCCTGCTGTTCGTAGGCGGTGTAGGCGACGTCGCGAGTCACGACGTTCGACTGCCACTGCCACGAGCCACACGCCGGAGCAGCAGCACAGCTACCGCAGGCCGGAGCGGCGGCACAGCTGCCGCACGAACCGCAACCACCACAGGCGGGGGCCGAGTGACCGCAGCTGCCACAGGCGGGAGCAGCGGTACCGCACGGAGCGGGCATCGCAGCGGCCTGGACGAAAACCCACTGACCGAGGTCCTGGGTCACCTGGTACGACTTCTGAACCGGCACGCACGTGTAGACCGTGCGGGTCGCTTCACGGGTTTCCGTGACCGGAACGTTGACCGTGTAGTTCTGGACGACATCTTCCATGACCTGCGTCATGACCGTCCGGGTGCCCGTCTTCGTTTCCGTGACCGGAACCTGAACCGTGTAGGTCTGCTCAACCGTCTTCGTCACCGGCTTGTGAACGGTCCGCGTGGCCGTCTTGGTTTCCGTGACCGGAACCATGACCGTGTAGGTCTGCTCAACCGTCTTGTAGGACGGCTTGTGGACGGTCCGGGTGGCCGTCTTGGTTTCCGTGACGGGAACCATAACCGTGTACGACTGCTCGACCGTCTTGTAGGTCGGCTTGTGGACCGTGCGGGTGGCCGTCTTGGTTTCCGTAACCGGAACCTGAACGGTGTATTCCTGCTTGACGATCTCGACCACCGGCTTGTTGACGGTGAAGGTCTCTTCACGGGAACGGGTTTCGTTTTCCATGTAGTTGACCGTACGAGTCCGCTTTTCCGTGCGGGCGACCGATTCGTAGTAGGTCACGTCGCGTTCTTGCGTCTGCTGCTGCATTTCGGTGACAGTCACCTTCTGCATCTGCGTCACGTACTGCGGAACCATCACGGTCACTTGGACCGTACCGCAGGCCGCAGCCACGGGGGCGGCGGGAGCACACGACGAGGCGGCGACGCCGCAGCCGCTACAGCTCGTAGGACACGAGGAACACTGCCCCGCCTGGGCACTGCTGGCCATGAAGCCAATCAGCGCGACCAAGGCACCCAGCTTCTTCATCATGGGAAACTCCTGTTGCAAAACACTCATAAAGAAACCACGGGCAGAACACCGAACGCTTCAACCCGTATGACCCACACAATCAGAATCCACCGCAACGACGGGGGAGAAATTGCGATTCTAACGACCCAGCCAGCACATTCAATGAAAAGCCTCCTGTTTACCCAAACTTCGCATGTTTCAATTCTTGGGTGAGTTTGGGTTGACTTTTGGCCGGAATAGACCTTCACGTTCGCCCAGACTACCAAGGATTTCAAGTCTGCAGAGGCGGCACGGCTCAGTTTTTCCGAATCTTCGCAGAGCCTGTTTTGATGCACCCCCATTCTTTCATTGAGGCCGGGTGAATCCGATCTCCCGGATGCGAACCTGCCCCCTCCGGCGTGTTTCTCCTCTCGACATCGCTTCGAATCTCGTTCCTCGTTCAACCCGGGCGATCCATGTCGACCTACCGCTGGAATCAACACGAATTGGCGGCGGGGTATGATGCCGCAGCCCACGTGATTCACCCTCACTACGAGTCGCTCCAGGCCGAGTTGATCGCCGGCATTCGCGGGCTCCATCGCACCGCGCCCGTGGTCGTCGATTTGGGTGGGGGATCGGGCCGGTTCGCCGCCCGTCTGCTTTCAGAACTGCCAGGGGCCCGTGTGATTGTCGTGGACCAATCGGCCGCGTTTCTGGAAATCGCTCGCACGCGAGTTGTCCCCTATGGGGGGCTCTGTCTCGAATCGCGATTGCAGGACGACTGGAATTCCCGGCTGGGTTGCGCTCCCGATGCGATCGTCAGTATGTCTGCCATTCATCACCTCGAAGCGGCGGAGAAAGCGAGCCTGTATCGGCGCTGCTGTGAGGCGCTGGCGCCCGGCGGGATATTTCTTAACGCCGACGAAGTGCGACCCGAATCACCCGACGAATACCTCGCACAACTGCGAGCGTGGGACGCCCATATGCAGGACGTCATGGCGACGGGGGCCGTTCCGCCGGCGATGTGTGCTGCTTTGGAGAAATGGCGAGTTCGAAACATCGAGCAGTTCGATCAGCCCAAACGGAGCGGCGACGATTGCCACCAAACAGCGGCGGAACAATGCGCGATGCTGCGTGAGGCCGGTTTCCATGATGTGGCGGTCCCGTGGTCGCAAGGTCTGTGGTCCGTGCTGCAGGGTCGGAAGGCGTCCGGGGCGTGAATTGTGCGAGTCGTGTGAGAATCATCCTGGCGTTGGGGGAAGTCTCACGACTTCCGCTACACTCACGCTTTGATGATTTGATTGATCCGACTGTGTGAGACGGGCTGGTATGCCTTCTGCTGCGACCTCTGCGTTGAAGGGACCTCCGGGGCTGGGTGTCAGCCGTGCGGGTCACATCGCGATTCGTGGCGCGTCGACTCACAATCTAGCGGCTGTGAATGTCGACATTCCCCGCAATCAACTCGTCGTCGTGACCGGCGTGAGCGGCAGCGGCAAAAGCTCGCTCGCTTTCGACACGTTGCATGCCGAGGGGCAACGCCGCTACCTCGACACGCTGTCGCCCGCAGCCAGGCTCTACATCGACCAATTGCCACGGGCCGATATCGCGAGCATCAGTGGGCTGCCCCCGACGCTCGCGATCCGGCAGGTCGGCACACCGCCCCGCGCGCGGACGCTGCTCGCGACGCTGACGGAGATTCACGACTATCTCCGCGTCCTCTATGCCCGGGCGGGGACACCGCAATGCCCCACTTGTCATACCCCGGTGACGCAGCAGTCGACCGACTCGGTGGTCCGGCAGATTCTCTCGCTTCCGGCTGGACTCAAGGCGATGATCCTCGCTCCACTCGTCCGCGGGAAGAAAGGGACGCACCTCGAGCTGTTTGCCAAGATTGCGAAGCAGGGGCTGGTCCGTGCCCGTGTCGACGGCGAGGTGATCGATATCAGTCAGCCTCCCCCTCTGAAGAAGACGGTCGCCCATTCGATTGAGGCGGTGATCGACCGGATCATTGTGAAACCGGGCATCGAGTCGCGGCTGATCGAGTCGGTCGAGCTGGCCGTCAAGCTGTCGGGTGGCACCTGCCTGGTGAGCCATCAGGAGGGCGACGCCTGGAGCGATCGGTTGTTCAGCACGCGACTGGTCTGCCCGACCTGCGAGCAAAGCCTGCCACCGATCGAGCCGCGCACGTTCAGTTTCAACAGTCCCTACGGTGCCTGCGCAGCGTGCGGAGGGTTGGGGCGACTCGAACAGGTCGAACACGAGGACTCAATCGAAAGCCAACTGTGTGCGGAATGTGGTGGTGGCCGCTTGAGCGCGGTGGGGCGAGCGGTCCTGTTTCAGGGGGTGAGTCTCCCCGCCTTTCTCGCCGGAACCGTGACCACTGCGGCCAATCAGATCTCGGCCTGGCGCCGTGAAACACTCGCGGAACTCGACCCGGCGCGCCGTGAGGTGACCGCGAGAATTCTTCCCGATATCGAAAACCGGCTGCGGTTTCTCGAACAGGTGGGGTTGGGGTATGTCGAGCTGGAGCGTCCGGCCCGAACCCTGTCCGGGGGCGAATTGCAGCGGGCGCGGGTCGCACAGGCGCTGGGGGCGGGACTCGTGGGTGTCTGCTACGTGCTCGACGAACCGACGGTGGGACTGCATGCACGCGATACCCGGCGGCTGCTCGATTCGTTGCTCGACTTGCGCGATCGGGGAACGAGCCTGGTCCTCGTCGAACACGACCTCGATGTGGTGGCGAGTGCCGACTATGTGATTGACCTGGGTCCGGGGGCCGGGAAAGAGGGTGGACGGATCATCGGAACGGGCACGCCCGCCGAACTCCGCACCCAGCCGGACTCGCTGACTGGCAGCGCCTTGCAGCGGCGGTCACACTTCCCCGAACTGACTGCACCGGCATCGTTCAACACCGATTCGGTGCGGATCGAGAACGCCACGTCCCGCAACCTGAAGCGGCTGTCGGTCGACATTCCGCTCGGCGGACTGGTCGCCCTGACAGGCGTGAGCGGCTCCGGGAAAAGCACTCTCGTGATGGAGACGCT
>JAIXZD010000037.1 GCA_027489895.1 Planctomycetaceae bacterium | reverse complement strand
TTGTTCCCGGTCATCCCGAGTCGAGCGAACTGGTCGCGCGGATTCAATCCGCCGATGCGGGCGAGGTGATGCCTCCGCCCGAAACGAAGCTGCCGCTCAGCGAGCGTGACAAGCTGGTTCTGGAACGATGGATCGCCGCAGGGGCCGACTACCAGCCGCATTGGTCGCTGATCGCGCCGCAGGATCGCCCGCTGCCGGTTGTAAAGCGCGAAGAGTGGGTCCGGAATCCGATTGATCGCTTCATTCTGGCCCGATTGGAAGCCGAGGGACTCGCCCCCAGCGCCGAAGCGAGTCGCGAGACGTTGATTCGCCGGCTGTCGCTGGACCTCATTGGCCTGCCGCCGACGATTGCCGAGATCGACACCTTCGTGAACGACGCGTCGCCGGACGCTTACGAGCGACTCGTCGATCGGTTGCTGGCCTCGCCGCACTATGGAGAACGCTGGGCACGTCGCTGGCTGGACCTCGCCCGCTATGCCGACACCAATGGCTACGAGAAAGACAAACCGCGCGTCATCTGGCCCTATCGCGACTGGGTGATCTCGGCGCTGAATCGCGATCTGCCGTTCGACCAGTTTACGATCCAACAGCTGGCGGGCGACATGCTGCCCAACGCGACGCGGGATCAGATCGTCGCCACGGGATTTCACCGCAATACGATGCTCAACGAAGAGGGCGGGATCGATCCGCTCGAGTTTCGCTTCCATGCCATGGTCGACCGGGTCGGCACGACGTCGACCGTCTGGATGGGGCTGACGTTCGCTTGTGCCCAGTGCCACAACCACAAGTACGACCCGCTGTCGCAGCGCGATTACTACAGCCTGTTTGCCTTCCTGAACAACGCCGACGAACCGGAGTACGCGCTCGTCGACCCGGCCAACGAAACGCGGCGGGCCGAGCTGAGGACACAGATTGCCGCGCTGGAAGCCGAACTCCCAAACCAGTTTCCGATCGATGAGACGTATGACTGGCAGCCGCTGGTCCCCCAGTCGGCCACAGCCGAGCGGGGGAGCATGCTGACGGTGGGTTCCGAGGGAGCGGTCCTCGTGTCGGGCCCGCGCCCCGAAACGGATGTTTACACGCTGACCTACGAAGTCGATCTGCGAGAGACCGCGCTCGTCACGCTCAAAGCGTTGACCGACCCATCGCTGGGCGGCGGGGGGCCAGGTCGATCGGACCATGGCAACTTTGTGTTGACGGAACTGACAGCCGCGATCGCCCCGAAGAGTGATCCGGCGAGCAAGACCCCGCTCACTTTCACAGCGACGGCAGATTTTTCGCAGGAGAATTTTTCTGCAGCGGGAGCCGTCGACGGCAACCCGACGACCGGTTGGGCGATTCATGGTCCCGCGCCATGGAACGTCAATCGCACGCTCACCCTGACTCCGACAGCCGAATCGCTGGCAGCGATTGCGGCTCTGGGCACGGGCCCGGTGACACTCACGATTCGGCTCGAACAGAGTTTTGGGACGCACCATTTGCTGGGCAAATTTGCGGTCGCCGTGGCCCGCAAGATTCCTGCCGAAAAGCCTCTGGCGGAGCGTCGTCGCGAGGCGTGGGATGTGGCGCTGACCCGCTGGACGGAGCAGGAGTCGGCCCGAACCGTGAGGTGGGAACCACTCACACCAACCAAGGCCATCGGCAGCCTGCCCCTGCTCACCATTCTCGACGATGGATCGGTGCTGGCCACGGGTGATCAGTCGAAGCGCGACCTGTATGACCTCGACTTTGCGGGTGATTTTCGCGGAGTGACCGCGTTTCGAATCGAGGCGATCCCCGACGACCGCCTGCCGCAGCGCGGGCCGGGGAACATTTACTACGAAGGGCCGATTGGCGACTTCTTCCTGTCGGAAGTGAAGCTCACCGCCGATGGTCAGTCCATCGGACTCAAGGACGCGAGCGAGACATTCGCTTCGGGTGCGAGTTCGGCCGCCAAATCGATCGACGGAGACCCGCTCTCGGGCTGGTCGATCAATGGTGCCCAGGGGCGCTGGCACGCGGCCGTGTTCCGTTTCGAGAAACCGCTCGAAGCGTCGGCCACGCTGCAACTCAATCTGCTGTTTGAGCGCTACTACGCGTGCGGGCTGGGACGATTCCGAATCTCGGTCACGCGAGATACGGCCCCCGCCTCGGCTCGTGATTTCGGCGAGGAAGCCGAGTTGGCACTGGCGACTCCCCCGGCGGAACGGACCGCAGCGCAACAGACGGCCATCCTGCGGGCGTTCACATTGCACGCCCCCGAAATGGCCGCGGCGCGAAAGCCAATTGACGCCCTGCGCGGTCAGATGCCGCGCGATACAACGTCCCTCGTGATGCGTGAACGGCCCGCCAACAACCCCCGCGTCACCCATCTGCATCATCGCGGTGAGTTCCTGCAGCCGAAAAGTGTTGTCCCAGCGGCGCTGCCCACCGCGCTGCAGCGACCCGATGTCCCAGCGTTGCAGACGCGATTGGACCTGGCCCGCTGGCTGGTCAGTCCCCAGAATCCGCTGGTGGGTCGGGTGACGATGAATCGCCAATGGGCGGCGTTCTTCGCCAAGGGTCTGGTCCGCACCACAGAGGACTTCGGGCTGCAAGGAGAACTGCCGTCGCATCCCGAACTGCTGGACTGGCTGGCGCTTGAGTTCATCCGCCAGCAGTGGTCGATGAAAGCGATGCACCGGTTGATCGTGACCAGCGCGACCTATCGACAGGCCTCCCAGGTGACGCCCGCTCTCCTCGAAAAAGACCCCACCAACCGCTGGCTGGCGCGATTTCCCCGCAGCCGGGTGGAAGGCGAACTGGTGCGGGACATCGCTCTGAAGATCTCCGGGCAGTTGTCCCCCAAAATCGGTGGCCCGAGCGTCTTTCCCCCGCAACCGGCGGGAGTCGCGACGGAGGGGGCGTATGGCAGCTTGAACTGGGCGGTGAGCACGGGCGAAGACCGCTATCGCCGCGGGCTGTACACCTTCGCCAAACGCACGGCTCCCTATGCCATGTTCGGGACGTTTGATGCTCCCAGTGGCGAGGCCTGCGTGCCTCGGCGGGATACCTCGAACACGCCGCTCCAAGCCCTCACGCTGCTCAACGATGCGGTCTTCCTGGAAGCGGCACAGTCGCTGGGGGACGAGTTTGGACGCCAGCCCGGTTCGGTCGATGACCGGATCACGCTGCTGTTCCGCCGCGTTGTTTCGCGACCGCCCACCGCAGACGAATTGACCGCACTCCGGGGATTTTTGGAGGGCAAACTCGCCCAGTTCCAATCGGGCCAGAGTGACCCTGGTCCGTTGGTCGCGCCGCCTGCCGCACCAAATGAAACGCCTGAACTGCTTCGAGACCGCGCGGCCTGGACGTTGCTTGCCCGCGTTCTGCTGAACCTCGACGAAACCATCACCAAAGAGTAATTCGCCGGGAGCCGAACATGCATCCGATGTCATCCGCAGGACAGATCGCCCGTCGTTACTTCTTTTCCGAATGTGGCGTGGGCGTGGGTAAGATCGCCCTGGGGTCGCTCCTGGCAACGGGCGGCGTGCGTTCCGCCCTGGCTGCGCCTGCGTCCGGAGTTTCGTCGCCGCCACTGGCCGCGCGGCCGGCCCATGCGCCGGGCAAAGCCAAAGCCGTCATTCATCTCTTTATGGCGGGGGCCCCCAGCCAGTTGGAACTGTTCGACTACAAGCCGAAACTGGCTGAGTACGAAGGGAAGTCGATCCCTCCCGAAGTGATCATGGGCCAGCGGTATGCCTTCATTCGCCCCGACGCGGCGTGCCTGGGTCCGCAACTGAAGTTCGCCAAACATGGCGAATCGGGCGCCGAACTGTCCGAAGCACTTCCCTGGCTCGCGAAAGTGGCCGACGACATTTCGATCATCAAGTCGTGCAAGACGGATCAGTTCAATCACGCCCCCGCCCAGATCTTCTTCAACACCGGCTTTGCACAGCCCGGTCGGCCGTCCCTGGGTTCGTGGGTCACGTATGGACTGGGGGCCGAGACGAGCGATCTGCCGGCGTTCGTCGTCATGTCGACCGGGACGGGAATCTCCGGCGGCGCGGCGAACTGGTCGAGCGGTTTCCTGCCGAGCCTGTATTCCGGAGTGCGACTTCGAAACCAAGGCGATCCGATTCTCAACGTGAGCAGCCCGGCGGGGGTGACCGCCGATCTCCAGAAGGATTCGATCGATCTGATCAACCGGCTGAACCGCGACAAACTCGCCACGATTGGCGACCCGGAGATCGCCACCCGCATCAGCGCCTACGAGACGGCACTCCGGCTGCAGACCTCGGCTCCCGAACTGATGGATGTGAAGTCGGAATCGAAAGAGACGCTCGAACTGTATGGATGCGATCCCGACAAACCGTCGTTCGCCCGGGCCTGCCTGCTGGCTCGCCGCATGGTCGAACGGGGCGTGCGATTCATCAACATTTACAACGAAGGCTGGGACGCCCATTCCGATGTCGTGGGCAACGTCCGCAACAACTGCAAGGCGACCGACCAGGCCTCGGCCGCGCTGGTGATGGACCTCAAACGCCGAGGTCTACTCGATGAAACGCTGGTCATCTGGGGTGGCGAGTTTGGCCGGACGCCGATGGTGGAGTCGACCGTGGCGCTGGGCCGCAGCAAAGGCCGCGACCATCATCCCCAGGCCTATTCGATGTGGATGGCCGGGGGGGGCATCAAGGCGGGACAGACGCTGGGGCAGACCGACGACCTCGGCTTCCACGTCAGCGAGAATCCGTTCCACGTGCATGACCTGCAGGCCACGATCCTGCATTGCCTCGGGTTCGATCACGAGCGGTTGACCTACACGTATCAGGGCCGCGAGTTCCGATTAACCGATGTGCACGGTAAAGTGCGGTCGGAACTGCTCGCGTGAGGTTGCAGGTTTAGCCCACGAAAATCGGCGCGACCGGAGTGACGGTCTTGGCCGTGTCGCGGGGCGATCCAAATGCGGTTTGGTGAACCATGCTGGTGAGCAAAGGTGGGCAGTGCCCACCCTACAGGAACTGGACGTTTTGAACACAGGATTGCTGTCCGTATGAGTTGCCGACTCTTGGTGTTGTTTCTGTCTTTTGTGGTGCTGGCTGGCTGTCGCCCAACCATGCATTCTCCGGGCGCAGTGGAAGCCGAAGGGACCGATTCCGAAGACGAACCCGCGGCGATTGTGCTCAAAACCGAACCGGGGCCAGGCATCTGGGATCCCAAGGGGCTCCCAGACTTTTCGTTCACCGAGCGGAATGGGGCGACGATTACCAAACAGCAGTTGCTGGGGAAACCGTGGATCGCCGGGTTTGTGTTCACGCACTGTGCCGGCCCGTGTCCGCTGGTCTCCGGGGCGATGAAGCAGATCGAACGCGACTGCAAGGACCAGGATTTCAGGCTCGTGACGATCACCGTCGACCCGGCCCGAGATACCCTCGCTGTGCTCAAGAGTTATGCCGACAGTTACGAGGCCCCCCAGGACAAATGGCTGTTTCTCACCGGGGAACAGCGGCCGATCTACGAGTTGATTCGCGATGGCTTCAAGCTCCCCGTGGAAGAGACGGAAGGTCCCGATCGGAAGCCCGGCTTCGAGATCATTCACTCGACCGCCGTCGTGCTGGTGAATGCGGAGGGGGTCTGCGTCGCCAAGTTCAATGCGACCAAGGACGACGAAGTGGTAAGGCTCCGGCGGATTATTCAAGGGAAATCCCCCATGCCGCAGGCGGGACGGGCGGAGTGAATTGCGGCGTCACTTGGGCCAGATGATCTGGTCGATTGCGGCGAAAGTCTTGCTCGCCGGCGCTAGCCTCTGGATGGTTGCATGCGCATTGGCCGAGTCGATCGCCTTGCTATCATGCGAGGGTTCGTCCGGTTGACTGACGTGGTCCGTGCGTGCGTGGCGTTCGGTCACGGGGCTGTTGTTTTGGAAATAACGTGGTGGCCAGCGGGTCACCAGTCGCGAGGAGTTGCGATTTATGACGGGATACACGGTCCACACAGGCTCTACCGAAGCCTTCTCGAACGGGTGGGATCAGATTTTCAAGACAGGCGCGAAGCCGAAGAAAACGGCCCTCGCCCGCAAATCCGCCACTGCGAAGAAAACGGTCGCCAAGAAGGCCGCGAAAAAGAAGCGGGGCTGACGGGACCAGAAGGGTTCATCGCGCTTCGCAGTGCGCACCCCTCAACGCTCGCGTTAAATCCCACGGCTTGTTGAATCGGTAGGACGGCCTTTCCAGGCCGCCTTTGACGTCGCGAGACGACGGCCTGGAAAGGCCGTCCTACGACATTTTCAACCGACGGCTACGACGTGCGGCGATCGCGCATCCGCACGCTGACCCGCTCGAGCTGCCGCTTTTCCGCAGCCGATAGCGAGCGCATGCCCTGCTCGTGAACCTTCGCCAGCAACTGGTCGAGGTCGGCCTCGTCCCGCGCGGCTTCCTCGGCCAGCTTCCGTTCCCGCTCCGCCTTCCGCCGTTCGCGCCACCGCTGCAGCATCGTTCCAGCGGGCTTGTTGGCGGCAGCGGCATCGCCCGGCTGCGACTTCTCCAGCGAGGTGTAGCCCGCCGAAAAATCGTACCCCAGGAACGAGTCGTCGTAGCCGTCTCCAAACCGCTCGGCCGTGCGCTCCATCAGCGCGAAGATCACCAGGATCGAGGCGAGGCCGACCAGTAGCGGGCTTTTCAGGAACAGCATCGCGGCGATCAGCAGGACGACCCCGGCCGCGAAGGAAATGCGGAACAGAAGTTCGGGCAGATCATCATGAGAGCCGGTCTGTTCCAGCACTCCGCGGGTCATTTCGTGACCGTCCAGCGGCGCGGCGGGAATCAGGTTGATCAGCAACAGCATCCAGTTGATCGAGAAGAGCATCACCTGCAGATCGCCCAACCAGTCTTTTCCCAGCCGACTGATCGGAAAGACCAGTGGATTCCAGGGAGACGGACGGGCCGACGATTCGACCCCCGCGGTTGCCACCGCAGTCACCGTCACGCGTTCGGGTGCGGCCGAGACGGTGGGTGATGACTCGCTGGTCACGGCGGCGACCGCAGAGTCGCCCGCGTGCGCCCAGCTCAAGGTGTAGGGCAGACAGGCGACCAGCAGCACGAGGTTGACCAGCGGCCCTGCCGCCGCGACAAGGACACGCGCCTGCGGGCTGGGAAGCCCCCGGACCGAAGCGAGGCCGCCGAACGGCCAGAGCAGAATGGTATCGGCCGAGGCACCCACCTTGCGGGCCACGACCACATGCCCCAGTTCGTGGAGCAGCAGGCTCACACAGAGACATCCGAACACCGCTGTCGCCGTCGCCAGCTCTCCGAACTCGAACCAGAGCCACAGCCAGACCACCGGCTGCAGCCAACTGACACGGACCTCGACACCGGACCACCGGCCCAGTCCCATCGACCATGCGAACGCGTTCAGGCGCGAGTTCATGAAAGGCATCCGACCGAGGCCGCCGGGCGAGAAGACCTTTGGTCCTCCCAGGCAGATCGCCCGGCCAGTTCGCGGATCGTCAACTTACCACCCGCGCGCGGCAGGTTCAATATCCGGTCGCCCCTTGAAGCGATTTAGTCGGGCAGCGGCCGGCCTTTGGTCTCCGGGGCAAACCAGATCAGGATCGCCCCGACAAAGTAAATCGCACTCATCACACTGCAGGCGGCCGGGTACCCGCTGCCCAGATTGAACGGGCCGAGTTGGACCCCGGCTTCACTCTTGAACAGTCCCATCAGCGCCCCCACCTGGAGTGCCCCAACCGCCGCAAGAATCCGCCCGAAATTGAAGCCAAACCCCTGTCCCGTCGCCCGCACGCTGGTCCGGAACAGTTCCGGCAGATAGAGCGGGAGCCAGCCATAGAAGGAGGCCGTACACAACCCGGCGAGGAACATCGTGCCGATGAACTGCGGCCCGTAGACCGTATTCCCCTGGAAAAACAGCAGGACCGACCCGAACGACAGCACGCAGAGCAGGAAGTACGTGATCCGTCGCCCCAGCCAATCGCCGACGAGCGCCGCGAGGATCGTCCCCAGCACCGCCCCCAGGGCCGAGGCCATGAGCGTGATTTCCTTGGCCTTGGGACGCGTTTCGGCAGGAATCGATTCGACCAACTGGCTGGCCCAGGCCGGTGCCCACTGAGTCGAGCCCCATGTCCCCAGGAGAGCGACACCCGCCAGCCCCGCGCCCAGCAGCATCCGGCGAATGACTGGCCCCGTGGGTTCCACGGGCCGCCCCGCCTCAAGATCGGCCTCCTGCTGCCGCTTCAGAAATTGAACGACAGGCCAGGTGTACCCATACGTCGCGATGACCAATCCCAGCAGCGACCCGCCCACGCGAACCGGAACGACAAAGGGCCCCAGGGTCCCGGCATCGAGCGACCACACCGTGACGATCAGCGCGGGGCCCAGCGCCCCGATCAGCACGCCCAGCAAGTCGCGTGTCGCCCAGTTCGAGACGGTTCCCTTCTCCTGCTCGGCCTTCCATTTTTCCGATTCTGGCACGAACAGCCGAAAGAAAAACGTGAGCAGAGCAGGGGTCGTTCCCAGAATCATCAGCAGTCGCCAACCGTTGTTGGAGACGAGCCAGGCGGCCGTGTCGTCGCCGATTCCCAGCGCCTTGAGGGCCGCCTCGAACTGACCCAGTACGGTGATCAGCCAGTACCCGACGATCGCGACCACGAAATAGCCGACATTTGCCGCCGCCCCGATCAAACCCGCCATCAAGGCCCGCGAGCGGTTCGGCCAGACTTCCATGACCAGCGCAACACCCAAGGCCCACTCCCCACCCATCCCCAATGCCGCGATGAACCGCAAAATGGCGATCTGGAGTGGAGCCGTCGCGAACCCGCACAGTCCGGTAAACACCGCGTAGGTGACCACACTGAGGGACATCGCCCGGACCCGGCCGATCCGGTCACCCAGCCAGCCGAACAAGACGCCCCCGGTCGCCGCCCCCACCAGAAACAGGGCGATGATCATTCCGAAGTAGAAGCCAATCGTCGCTTCCGACACATTATCGCCATGCGACTGCTTGAGCAGGTCTTGCACGGCCGGTCGCCCCACGAGCGAAAACAGCCCCATTTCCGCGCCGTCGAACATCCATCCCAAAAGTGCGGCGAAGAGCGCCATCCAGCGTCCGGTCGAGGGTGTGGATGCGGTTGTGTCAGAGGGCGAAGCCATGCGAACTCCTGCAATGGAAGGCGAGCACCGCCTTCGGTATTTGGTTAGCCATCGCATCCGTCGTTCGTCAGAGAGACCGTTGACACTCTCGTGACGCGCCTCTTCAAAATCTCGTCGCCCGAAATCGAGTGGCCTGGTTCTCGCGGGACAAGGGAAAATCCCCTGATCCTACGCGGGACTGGTCACCGGCTCCGTCTGATCCTCGAAGAAGCGGGCCGTGACTTCGTCGGGCAGTGGCTTCGTCAACAGGCTGACGGTCACCCCCGCGATTAGCGATGTGAGCAACCCCCAGATCAGCGGATCGATCCCGAACAGATAGTAGGCCCGCATCGCCTGGGCCGGGCCAATCTGCTGCGCCGGGAACATTCCGTAAAACGAACTGGCCAGTCCACCCAGTGTCGCCAGGGCCAGTCCCCGGAAAATCTCGACAAAGTAGAGCGACACGACCGTGCCGCCGCCCACCAGCATCCCCGCGATCATGCCGGGCACGGTGGACCGCCGCCAGAACGCGAGCATCAGCGCGGGCACCATGAACGACGCCCCGGCCCCCGATCCACTGAACACCACAATGACCTGCAAAAACTTGGGGGGGCTGATGTTCGCCAGCACCGCAATCAACCCGACCACCCCCATCACCCAGTACGACAATCGGGCGAGCTGATACTCATTCGCGTGCGGATTGATGAACCGCTGGTAAATGTCCCGCACAAGTCCCGACGAAATGACCACGAGGTATGAACTGACCGTCGCCATCACCGCGCCGAACGGAGCCGCGAGAATCAGCCCGGCCAGAAACGATCCCGCCGGAAGTCCCGACGTGAGATGAATCGCCAGTCGCGGAATGATCTCGTCCGACTTGGCGACATCGGGCAACAGCGCCCGTCCGCAGACGCAGATCACCACCAGCGGCAGGTAAATCCCGGCGTTGTAAATCGCCAGGAGGTAGATCGACCGACGGATCGTGCCGGTATCTTTGCAGGCCATGATCCGGACCATCCCGGCGGGCGAACCGAGTCCGGTAAATACCCAGAGGCCGAACATCGACGCGGCCAGCCCCAAGGGCAGAAACTCGTTCCCAGGGAACGCGGCATTCGAGTTAAAGCCCGGTGCCAGCGCATACGCCGGGCCAATGTTCGGGTTCTCCATGATCGTGCGCGTCGCGATCTCCGGCCCCCCCGTGGCTGACACCGCGAGGAACAAGAGGAACAGAATCCCGAACCACATCATGACGCTCTGAAACAGGTCGGTCCAGACGGCTGCCAGAAAGCCCCCCAGCAGCGTGTAACCGATCACCGTCAGCGAGAACACCGCCAGCCCCACGAAGTAGGCGTAGTCGATCTGCGTGGCGGCGTCTTCGGCCAAGGTCAGCGACCCCGAGCCAGGGAAGGACAGCTTCATGACAATCGCCCCGGCCTTGAACTGGGCGATCATCATGGTGGTCATGAAGAACATGATCAGCAGCGAGGCAATCAGCCCCAGGGCGGGGCTATGGAACCGCGCCCGAAACAGGTCGGGCACGGTGATCGCCCCCGTCATGCGGGAGATTTGTGCGAGACGTTTCCCCAAGATGCCGAACCCGGTGATCGGCACGACCATGTAGCCGCAGATCCAGAGGGCGACGACCCAGCCATGCGCGTAGACGTACGAGGGGAACCCCATGAAGGTTCCGCCGCTTTGGACGGTGGCCGTGAGCGCCAGCGCCCACGACCCCAGCCCGCGATTCCCAAGGAAAAAGCTCTTCATGAACGACCCGGACCGCGTCGCGTAGTTCGCGAGCATGCTGATCCAGACCGAGGCAATCACAAACACGCCCAGCGCCAGAATCGCTCCGAAACCGACTTCGGGCATGGAATCGGCGGCCAACAGGGGAAGCATCGTCTTCATGCCGCACCCCCTTCCTGGTCGTCGTCAATTCCGGTCGTATCATCCTCGCCCAGATCTTCGTCCTTCATGAACGTCGCCCCCAGGTAGAGCGAGACCACGACGCAGACTGACCAGGGGACGACAATCCCCCAGAAAATCCAGTCGGGGAATCCGAGGACGAACGTGAGCGTTTTGGGATCGCGGCCGTACCCCATCCAGCCACACACGATCACGGTGTAGAGGAACGCCAGGGTGGTTGTCGCCGCGACCGCCAGCGCTTCACGGCGCGAACTGACGTAGATCGGATCGGGCTTTTTGGGGGGAGAAGCTGCGGCGAGGGTCGTGTCGGACATGCGGGCGGGTCTCAAACGGAACAGATCAGCGAGCGCCGAAATGACCGATCGTTTATACCGCCGCCCGGAAGAAATGTCGCGACTGCCGACCGCTGACCCCGCCAAATCGACCGAAGTCGCTAGGTGGTAAGGCTCTTAGCGATCGCCATGATGGTGACTGGGACATAGGGCTCCCCTCGCCGCGATTACGAACGTGGCTCGGAAATTGGGGGCTGTGCCTCAACAACGGGGCGGCGGTTGTCGTGCTTGCAGAATTGGGTGACGTTAGTACACTAATCGTTGTGGCGTTGAATGCGTCGAAGTAGAAGAAGGTGGATGGTTCGCAGGTTGTGTTGAAAGAGCGGGGTCAGATGTCAGACCGAGAACTTGCGCTGCTGCGGTTGCAACTGACGCCGCTAGTGGGCCCGAAGACGCTGCGGGCGCTGCTTTCGGCATTTGGTTCGGCCGAGGCCATCTGGAATGCCGGTGCGGCCGAGTGGGCCGAGGTTCCGGGCGTTGGGCGCAAGGTGGTCGAGAATCTTCGGGCCGCGAGATCGGAACGTCGGGCCGAGGACGAAGCCGCCTGGTGTGCGGCGAATGGGGTGGGGGTGATCTGCGAAGGGGGAGCCGACTACCCGGAGAGCTTGAGTCGGATCGTCGATCCGCCGGCGGTGCTGTTTTGTCGCGGCGCGCTGATTCCGGCGGATCAGTTGGCGATTGCGGTGATCGGCTCGCGGCAGTGCACGCTGTATGGACGGCAGCAGGCGGAAAAGCTCGCGCAGGGGCTGGCGTCTGCCGGGATTACCGTCGTGAGTGGTCTGGCACGGGGGATTGATAGTGCCGCCCATCGCGGGGCGCTGGCTGGAAACGGCCGCACGGTCGCCATCCTGGGAACGGGGTTGGCGAATATCTATCCGCCGGAGCATGCCGATCTCGCGGCCGAGATCGGGCGGACCGGGTCGGTCGTGTCGGAGATGCCACATGACCAGGTGCCGCTGCCGGGCCTGTTCCCACAGCGAAACCGGATCATCGCGGGGATGAGCCTAGGGGTGCTGGTCGTCGAGGCGAATCGCAACAGCGGAGCGATGCACACGGTGCGGCATGCGATCGAGCAGGGCCGCGAGGTGTATGCCGTGCCGGGACGGATCGACAGTCTGGCGAGTGAGGGCTGCCACGACCTGATCCGGGATGGAGCGACGCTGGTTCGCTCGGTCGACGACATATTGCAGGCGCTGGGGCCGCTGAGCAAACCGGTGGCTGGCGGGGGCAATGGTGTGAGTGGGACAGATGGGACTGCGGCCGCCGGGGGGCCTGGCGGTGATATTCTTTCGGCGCGGGAATTGACGCTGAATGAGATTGAACGGGCCGTGTTGGACCGGGTGGGGACGGAGGCCCGTTCGATCGATTCGGTGCTGGCGAGTTGCGATCTCGAACCGTCCCGCGTGCTGGCGACGCTGACGATCTTGGAGATGAAGCGGTTTGTGCAGCGGTTGGCTGGGGGGCAGATCGCGCGGTTGTAGTGCTTCGGGGGAAGCTTCACGGCTTCCGCTACAGGATTTCCAGGGAGGGGAGTTTGGGGCGGCCGATGACTTCCTTGGCGATCTGAATGGCGACCCGTTCGCAGACGTGCTGTAGCGCCGCGTGAGAGGGGCAGCCTTCGGTAAAGTTGGCGGCGATTTGTCCGGCGTCGCCGTTGACTCGCAGCGTCGCGTCGATCGGCACTTCACCGAGGAAGGGGACGCCCAGTTCCTCGGCCTTGGCCTTGGCCCCGCCGCGTCCAAAAATCTCGCCCGACATGTTCTCGATCAGCCCGAGGACCGGGATATTGACCTTCCGGAACATGGCGATCGCCTTGACCGCATCGAGCAGGGCGACCTTCTGCGGCGTGCAGACGACCACGGCCCCGGAGAGGCCCATCAGTTGCGAGAGCGTGAGGGCGATGTCGCCGGTGCCGGGCGGCATGTCGATGATCAGGTAGTCGAGTTCGCCCCAGGCGGTCTCCTGCAGAAACTGCTGGATCGTGCGATGGAGGATGGGCCCGCGGACGACGATGGGGTCGTTCGGGTCGACGAGAAACCCGATCGACATGACCTTGAGCCCGTCGAGTTCGACCGCCCCCATGCGGCGGATGCTTTCGCCGTTGGGGCCGTAGTCTTCGACGACCTGCGGCTTTTCGTTGAGCCCGAGAAGATGGGGAATGCTGGGGCCGTAGATGTCGGCATCCATCAGCCCGACGCGTGCGCCGGCCTGCTTGAGACCCCAGGCGATCGAGGCGGCCATCGTGCTTTTGCCGACGCCGCCCTTGCCCGAGCCGACGGCGATCACGTTGTGGACTTTGAGGCCAATTCGTCCCCCGGCATCGGTGCCGCGAACACGCCAGGTGAAGCCCACGGCGGCTTCGGGCGCGGCGGGAAAGGCCGCGCGAACCGCGGCTTGAACCGCTGTTTTCAGGCCTTCGCGATTGGGATAGGCGGGCGTGGGGAGGTCGAGGGTGATCTCCGGCGTGCCAGCGGCAGACAGTTTCGCGCTGGCAACCATGCCCAACTCGTCGAGCCGTCGGCCAAACTCGGTGTTGATTACGGCGCCCACCGCGGACCGCAAGCCTGCGTCCGTCACCGCCCCATTCGCATCCGACATGATCGCTCCCCACCGCCTGGCGTGCGGCGTCTGTCTTCGATGGTT
>JAIXZD010000147.1 GCA_027489895.1 Planctomycetaceae bacterium | reverse complement strand
GCGGCGGACGGAGCGGTTCGAGGGCCGAAAGAGCCCGCGCTCGCTCCAGGTGTTCGACAATGCGAGTCAGCGGATGGCCCTGTGGTCGGGATCGGCCTTCCGGCAGAAACGGAAGAATGGCCGGGCCGGCACGCAGCAACCGCTCTTCGGCGGCGAGGCGTTCCGTCCGGCGGTTGGAATCGAGTTGCCGCACCCAGGCGTCGACCTCGGCTGCCGACGGCACAAGAGGTGCGGTCGTCTCGGATTCCGGTGACGAGACCAGTTCGGCCGGGTCATCGGCCCATAGGTCGACCGGTCCGGTGGGCTGGACCAGTCCGACCAGCCCCGCCGCGAATAGAAGCAGGATATGCCGGAACGTGATCAGTCGCCTTTCGAGGCGCTGCGGAGCGGGGACGCGAGGTTCACCAGAGTACTTGGATTGGCCACAGCCGCTGTGGTGCCTGCCCGCGCGTTTTCTACCCAGAGGCCAAGAGTATTGATGTGGCAAAACAGACACGGCGACAGGCTCCACACCAAACCGGGCAGGCGCTACGTCGCGAACAGCCCGTCCAGATTGACTCGTCACAGTTTACCAAACGAGGCAACCGGTCGGCGCGATCGATTTTTGGGGGGTAAATTTGAGAAACGTTGTCGGCTCCAATTCGCACGGTTCATGAGAGGCGGGCATTCATGGTACGGCTGATGCAAGGGCCTTTGTTCTTCGCGGTGCTGTTCGGCCTGGTGACGGCAGCCTCCGCGGCTCCCCCGGCCCTGATCGAAGTCGAGTCGAACCGCAAAAAGTACGAAGGCAAGGTGATCCTCAATCTCGAGGAGCAGTTCTGGCTGATGCAGACCGATGGTCGCATTCATGAACTGCGGGTCAGTCAGACGCAGCGGTTTCGGCAGATCGCACCGAAGTTCAGTCCGGCGTCCCCCAGCCATCTGGCCGGAGCGTTGACCAAAGAACTGGGCAAAGGCTTTCAGGTCGCCACCAGTCGGAACTACGTCGTCGCGGCCGCTTCCGGTGAGAAGGCCAGGCAGTACTCGAACGTGCTGGAAGACAGCTATCGGGCTTTTCGACAATATTTCTCGGTGCGGGGCCTGAAACTCTCCGATCCCGAAGTGCCGATGATTGCGATCGTGTTCCCCACGCAGGGCCAGTTCACCACCTACGCACAGCAGGACCGAGTTGCATCGGGGCAGGGGCTGGCGGGCTATTACAGCCCGATGTCAAACCGGGTCGCCCTGTTTGAATCGGAACAGAAAACGGCCCTGCGGTCGCCCCTCGAAACGCTGCCCGGAGCACCCCGGTGGAACCAGCCAGACCCGCTCCTCACCCGCTTCGAAGCGGGGTTTGCCGAGGAGTCGCGGGGCGACTCGCCGTTTGCGTTCGCCAACTTTGGGAAAGTTTCAGGCGACCTGAAGGACACGCTTGTCCACGAGGCGATCCACCAGGCGGCGTTCAACACGGGGCTGCATCCGCGTCTGGGCCCGACGCCTCGCTGGGTGGTGGAGGGATTGGCGACGGTGTTCGAAGCACCGGGCATTCGCAACTCCAGCGCGATCGGCGAAAAAGCGCGGATCAATCCCGAGCGACAGATCTGGTTCGGGAACTACGCCCAATCGCGGCGCAAGGAGAAGTCGCTCGAAGCGTTTCTCACGAGCGACAAGCTGTTCGAGACCAATACGCTCGATGGCTATGCCGAAGCGTGGGCCCTCAGCTTTTATCTCATCGAGAAGCGGCCTCGCGACTACGCCAAGTTTCTCGCGCGGATGTCTGCCCGATCCCCGCTGGCGGCGTTCACCGCGAAAGAGCGTCTGGAGGATTTCCGGGAGACGATCTCGAAAGACATCCTGTTGATCGAATCGGAAATGCTGCGACATCAAAAGTCGTTGAAATAGACCAGCGAGACGTCGCCAAGCGGGAACGCTCACGCGTTCCGCTACAGTTCGCTTGGAACGGTGTTACGCGGCGTCGAGGGCGCTGTTCTCGCGGAGTTCGCGAATCCAGGTCTGCTGGAAGAAGGCCCGAGCCCGCAGTTCCGCTTTGGACTGGGCTCGGCGGTGGTGGAGCGTCTTGGTGGTCAACGCGGCACTGGCGTGGGTGACGTGCACTAACCCCGCCGACATCTCCGCGACCGGGAACACGCGGAGTTCATAGCCCCGCTCGCGCAAGCGGCGGGCGATCGGATAGCCGCCGGTGATCTCACCAGCGTCTGGGACAAACGACAGATTCTCACGCACCAGAACCTCGCGCCGATACATCGCGCAGTAGTCCCGCGGGTATGTTCCCTTCTGGTCGTCGGCCCGGGTCGAACGGCCAAACAGCCCCTTGATCGTTGCCAGGCAATCGCCCACAAACTCTTTCTGCCAGGTGTAGAGCGGGTGCTCCAGCGCGAGCTTCCCCGAGCCAGTCGCCGCGACGTTGGGGCCGGCGTTCATTTCCCGCAGAAACGGGTCGAGCCAGTCATCCCGACGAAGGAACACATCCGAGTGCATCGTCACCAAGAACTCGCTGGTTGATTCGCGGGCGGCGAGGTCCCAGGCGGTGAACACGTTCGTGGGCCAGTTGGCGGAGGATTCTTCCGGGCGTTCGATGAGTCGAATCCAGGAGAGCGACCGCAGATAGTCGAGGCTGTCATCGCGCGAGCCGTTGTCGACGACCAGGATTTCGAGGTTGTACTTTTGGGAATGTCGACGCAGCGCCCGTAAACAGATCGACATCATGTCGCGCACCTGCCAATGCGGAACACAAACGGTAATACGCGGCGAAGACATCGAGACGCTCCATCAGGGAGAAACGGGGCAGACGGGCCTCCCCCCGCATGCGGCCGGATGCTAGCCCGAACCGGGCCTCGACCGAAATCCCGATTCGTCGCCGCGGGGTGCGGTGGATTCGAGACGGGCAAATACCGGTTGACCTGTTTGGCAATTCCACGTATCTCCCGGCTCTGGCTGGAGTTCCGGTCATTGCAGTTGTTCCGGAGCCGAGGGAGTCCGTACGGTCTTCCGTTGCTGACTTAATCCTTGCACGAGGCGATATCATGGTGGGCCTGATCGTCAAACCGATGCGTTGTGCGCTGCTGGTTCTGGTGATCGGGTTGGCAGGATTCGCGCTCGGGACGGGAGGGGCTGCGGAAGAGGCCGAGGTCGCGCCCCCTGCGGCCGGCGAGTCGCTGCTGCTGCTCACGACGGGGCGGATTGTCACGGGGCGAATTGTTCGCAACGGCACCCACTACACGGTCCAACGATCAACCGGCGAGATGTTTGTGCCGGCCGCCCATGTGGTTCTCGAAGCGAAGGACCTGCGGGATTGCTACAAGAAACTTCGCGAGCAGCAGCCGGGAAAGGCCCCGACGGACGAGCATCTGGCCCTGGCGAAGTGGTGTGTGTCGAAACAACTGCTGCAGGAAGCGCGAACCGAAGCGCTCGAGGTGCTGAAGATCGACGCCGCACGTAGCGACGCTCGCGACCTGATTCAGAAGATTGAACTGCTGCTGAATCCGCCGCCCGCGGAAGAGACGAAGATCACGGCGGAAGACGCGGAGAAGGCTCGCCTGCGGGTGCGCTACGGCGTGAATGATGTCGAGTCGCTGGGCGGATTGACGCGTGACCAGGCGCGGGTTTTCATGACGAAGGTGCACCCGATTCTGCTGAATCACTGCACAAACGCCGGGTGTCACGCTCAGCGATCCGAGAACCCGTTTCGTCTGGAGCGGCTGCCAGTGGGCGAGGGAGGTCGCAAGTCGATCGTCGTGCGGAACCTCGAGGCCGTGCTGGAACGTGTGGACCGCGAGTCGCCCGATGACAGCCTGTTGCTCATCGCGAAAACCGGACCTCACGATCGGGCCTCGAAAGTTGTCTTTCCAGGCCCAAAGGGCGCAGACCATTTGCGGATTGTGCGTGACTGGGTCCGATCTCTGGCTGACCGCCCCACGACTCCGTCATCGCGAGGGGAACGGGCCGTGGGACTGGCGACGCACGACTCGACGGCCGACGAGAGCGGCGTACGGCCTGCTGCCGCGGAATCTGCGGAGACAGCTCCCCAGCGGCGGCCACAACGCACGGACCAGCCCGATCGCCCGGTAAAGCAGACGCCGTCGAAGTCCGCAAGCGAGGCCGATCTGGTGACTCCGCCGGTCGATCTGTTTGATCCGGCTGGTTTCAATTCCCCGGCGGGCACGGGACCCGAGTGAGAGCGTGGCTGGTTCGAACTCTCGCGAGTTCCGCTACCAGTCCCGTGGAACGACTCTCGATGGCGGTTGGAAACACCGGACTGACGCGCCTGCCTCACGGGATTGATCCCTACAATCGGTCGAGTTCCTGGCGGCCTGGCGGCAAAAGAAGGGTTCAGTACAGGGAATCCCTACAGGGGAACCCTTCAGACGTCGATTGAACGGGTGTCCCCGCCGAAAGCGACACCCCCACCGAATCGCCTGCGACCGAATCGGATGGGGGTTTCGCATTCGTTGGGCGAACGGAGTCGCCCATCAGCTCGAAGAAGGGGTTGCGAGCGGGGGCACAGCCACCGCCAACTGCTCGACAAGGTCGGGTTGCTGTCCGCTGGTATCGGCAAACTCCCAACGATCGAACGGCTGCAGGAACAATCGGGGAGCGAGCGCCCGATCGATCGGCTGACAGTAGACGGCGGATACCGTCCGCACAGACCATCCCAGTTCCGGGTGGAACGAAACGATCCGATCGCGTGCCGGGCGGTCATCACCTCGAATCGCCTGAAACAGGTACGCGGGCTTCGGCGAGGAAGGCGAGGGCGGCGTGAACCAGTCGACGAGCGCCTCGACCACATCGGGCGGTTGGACAAAGTCCTGGCGGCGTGTGCCCCGCATCGCGAGCGAGGGCAGGCGGACCAGGCAGAGTGTCCGCGTCAACTCGGCCGGTAGATGCGGCGGCCGTTCGCCCACGGGCGCGTGCTCACCAAGCAACTGTCCGCTGGCCGCGGTCACGATCACGAGCGTGTCGGCCAGCAAACCGGTCTGCTCCAGCGCATGAACCAGACGTCCCACGGCGCGATCAATGGCGGTCACGTAGGACGCATACAGTGCCCGCGCGATCCGCACATCGAGTTCGGGGTCTTCCCCCGGCGTGACAAGCGCCAGGTCGAAGGCCGCGTCGTCGGACGCGTCGGTCTCATCCAAAGCGTCGTCGGGCTGGTACTTGTTGGTCGTGGGGGCCTCGTCGTCGACCAGTTCAAACTCGGGAAAATAGAGGTCGACGAAGTCCGCCGGCGGATACCACGGCTCAGGGACGCCCCGTGATCGAATCCACAGGAGCGAGTTGTCGGCGAACTGTCCCGCGTCCAGCCAGTCAATCACACTCGCCACGAGTTGCTGCATGGGCAGTTCGTCTTCGGCGGCGTTTTCGTGGTCTTCGACCGGTATCTGGACCAACTCGTCCCACAAGGGAGACCGGCGGGCACTGGTGCTGAGGTCCGTTTCCGCGAAGCAGGTGGTTCGCACGCCCGCTCGACGCAGGATGGACGTCAACGCGGCTTCGGCCCCACCCTCTGTCGGTAGCCACCACCAGGATTTCCCTAAAAACTCTGGAGTGAGGTCGTCCGCGTAGTGCGCGTCAAACAGAACCGACTCGGTCGCCAGCCGATCGAGGTAGGGGGTTTCGATCCAGTCGTTGCCATGGCTGCCGAGATAGGCGGCGTGCAACTGATCGAAGGAGAGCACAATGGCCCGTGGCATGAATCAATTCCGGAGGGGAGCGGAGAACGACGTCTGGATTTCGATCTTGGTCGCCAACCGAAGCGCGACGCCTGTTGCGGAGTGTAACGGAAGTTGCGTGGTCGCTGGGGGAGGTGACGGGACCGGGCTGAACGGTTTATGGGATGGGATTCCTCTTGGGGGGCTTGGCTGTTGGAGGACGTCGGGGAACGCTCACGCGTTCCGCTACCGACTGGAGGCGACGTCGCCTGGGTGATCGTCCAAGGGTGTGACAGGGCCGACGCTGAATGACAATCGGAACAAACGGTTGGGCAAATGCGGGATGAAGGATCGCTCGCGATCGACGGACGCGGTATCCTGTGGAGCTTGGCAAAACGCTCGTGATTGTTCTCTGGTTAACGCATGTCTCGTCGCAGTAAAGCTCGTGAAGTTGTGGTGCAGATGCTCTATCAGCTCGACGTGAACCCGGATGTCCCGATGGACATCGTTCGGGATCAGGTCTGGGAGCGGATGGAGGATGAACCGCTGGCGCGATTCGCGTGGCAACTGCTGTCGGGCGTGCTGCGGGACAAGACGCGCCTCGACGCCTCGATCGAGGCTCTGGCCGCGAACTGGTCGCTCAAGCGGATGGCACCCACCGATCGCAACGTGCTGCGGCTGGGGGCCTACGAACTGAGCGAAACCGAGACGCCCCCGGGCGTGGTGATTGATGAGGCGGTGGAACTGGCCAAGCGATTCGGCGCGGCCCAGTCGCCTCAGTTCGTGAATGGAATTCTGGATCGCCTGATTCCGCCGGGACGCAAAACAGCTCCGGTGACAATGAAGGACGCAACGTCGACTATCTCCGGAGACAACTCCGCACTATCCGAAGAAGATGAACCGGAAGACGAGTGAACGGGAGCGTTTGTCCGCTTCCGGCCGACTGTCGCTAAGAGGGGAGCCGGAAGCACAAGCGCCCGAAAGAAGAATCACTCCCCGCTGGCAGCCAACCCCGAAAACAGTCAAAACCAATGACACCCAAGTGAACCCAGGCCGCGAGGCCGGTTGACATTTTCTCGCGGGCGAATATCGTCCGCGCAATAGGAAGTGGGGCGAGTGGCCCCGATTCTGCCGTCATCAAAACCAATGTAGAGGGAGTCACCTGGTATGAGTGGTCCGATCGTGCGTACGGGAACGAACCCGGCTTTCTGGGCGAACTGGGACGCAGTCTTCGGCGGGAAGGGAGCCGCGAAGAAGTCGGCGGCCAAGAAAGCCAGCGTGAAAAAGGCGGCAGCGAAACCAGCAGGCAAGAAGGCGGCGAAGAAAGCCGCCAAGAAGAAGTAGGGGCGAGCCATGTCCGACCTCAGCGACCGGGTCGGTACGGGCAAGGGACCGCAGCCCTCCGCCGAGAACGAGAACTCGCCTTCAGGCGGATTCGCTGGCTTTGCCTGGGTGGAGTTTCTGAGCGATGCGGCGATGGTAGTCGTCGTGCTCTCGGCTGTCGCATGGGCGCAGTCGCCCATTCCCGGCGTCAACGAGTCGCACTGGCTGGGGAAGGCGCGGGCCGCGTGGGATGCGGAGTATTGCCCGGGCGACTTCTTCTACGTGTCGACCAGCGCGCACTACGTCTTTCTGACGTTGATCGGGGCGCTGACGACCGTTGCGCCGTTGCCCGAGGTCGCCGCCATCGGGAGGCTCGTAGCCTGCCTGGTGTTGGGGGTGGCACTCGCACGGCTGTTTCAGCGCGTCGTCACCGGCAACTGGGACTTCGGTCTCTGGATCTTCCTGTGGCTGCAATGGTTCGGAAATCTGTCGGGTGAGTGGCTGATCGGCGGCGTCGAGGCGAAGCAGTTCGGTTACGCCGCCCTCATGATGGCGATTGTGTACCTCGGCGCGGCTCGCTGGAATCTTGCCGCGGCGTTGCTCGGAGTCTCGATCGCCTTTCATCGCGTGATCGGCGTGTGGGGCGCGGTCGCGGTTCTCGGAGCGCTCGGACTGCGACGGCCGGTCGGCGTCCCCTGGGGGCAGGCTGTGGGAATCGCCGCAGTCTGTGCTCTCCCCGGCTTGATCCCGGTGGTGAGCATGCTGGCTGACGCACCAAGTGCGGCTGTTGCTCAGTCAGCCGCGTTGGAGCAGGTCTACGGGCGGCTGCGGCATCACCTGGACCCGACCGATTTCGCCCTGGCGAGCTACGCATACTACGGAGTCCTGCTCGCGGTTTGGCTCGTCTTGATTCGACTGCGGCCAGCCACTGAGACCGGTTGGTGGTTCCGCCGGGTGGTCGCGTTTTCGGGAGCGTTCGCCGCCGTGGGTTTGGTCGTGGGGATGGGAGCGGCCTGGATGGACGGCCGACTGGCGGGCGCGGGAGAGATTGGGCCGTGGTCGGTGCGGGCCGCCGCTCTCCTCAAGTTCTATCCGTTCCGGCTGTTCGATCTGTGGCTACCCTTGGGCGTCGCCTGTGAGTTCTGGGGGCTGGCTCAAGGCCAATGGTGGAGGCGAAACGTCGCGACCCTGCTGCTCGTGGGCGGTGCGCTGTGGGCCACATACTTCTCGCCGCTCATGCCGGCGGGTTCCGACTCCAAGCTGACCCCGCAGCTCTGGGCGGATTTTCGGGAGGCGGCGGGTTGGATTCGGAACGAAACGCCCAACGATTCGCTCGTGGTGACGCCGACGTTTTCGCGTGATTTCAAGTGGTACGCCGAGCGGGCCGAGTTTGTTTGTCATAAGGACTGTCCCCAGGATGCTGCTGGCGTGGTCGAGTGGCGGCGGCGGATGAACTACTGGAAGACCTGGCGTCAAACCGCGTTCGCGACCGCAGGTGCAGGCGACCCGATCACCCCCGGTGAACTGGCGGGACTGGCCCGCGACACCCGCGCGACCCACCTGCTGATTCACGCGGCCGTTACGGTCGAAGCCGAACCGCTGTTTCGCAATGGCACGTTTGCCGTATACGAGCTGCCTCCCCCGAATGCGGCCGTCCCCTCTGCCGACTGATACAAACCGATCATGCGACCTGGCTACAACACGAATGGTTTGCCGCATCACGCGACGAACGACGCGCTCGACGTTCTCGCGGAGATCGGCTATCGCAGCGTGGCCCTGACGCTCGACCACCATTGTTTGCCGCCCGACGCCCCAACGTTGGAGCGCGATCTCGAACAAGTTCGCACGCAGCTGGAGCAGCACAAGCTGACCTGTGTCATTGAGACCGGTGCCAGGTTCCTGCTCGATCGCTTCGAGAAACATGCGCCCACGCTGATGGCCGTCTCGCGTCTCGACCAGGCTCGCCGCATTGCGTTCTACCGCCATGCGATTGACGTGGCCGCACGGCTGGGAGCACCCGTGGTCTCGCTCTGGTCGGGCATTCAGCGCGACGAGGCCTCGCGCGGCGTCGCGATCGACCGCCTGGTGGAGGGGCTGTTGCCGGTGGTTGACTACGCGGCCCAGCGGGGAGTGGTCATTGCGTTTGAGCCCGAGCCAGGCATGTTCATCGAGACGATGGAACAGTTCGCCGCACTGGACCAGCGCGTCAATCATCCCGCCTTTCAGCTCACGATCGACATTGGCCACCTGCAGTGCGTCGAAGTCCAACCAATTGCCGAGTGCCTGCGGGCCTGGGGGCCACGGATTCGGAACATTCATATCGAAGACATGCGGCGCGGCGTTCACGAGCATCTGATGTTTGGCGAGGGGGAGATCGATTTTCCACCGGTCGTCGCGGCGCTACGAGAGATTGGGTACGCCGGTGGTCTGCATGTCGAACTGAGTCGGCATGGACACGACGGGCCAGCGGCGGCAAAACGGGCGTTTGCGTTTCTGTTGGATCTGCTGCCAGCGGGAAGCGTTTAGCCTCCGGACCCTGTTGCTTCCGGCTCCCTTCGGTGAAAACGGGTGGATGGCGACGGCACGTTGGGGCGAGGTGCGTGGCGGATTCCGGTGGGTTTGACGAGCATGGCTTCGTGAGGCGTGATGGTGTTTTGAGACGGCGGGAGAGACATGAGCGTCGCGACAGGCAAGGTGTATCTCGTGGGGGCGGGGCCGGGGGATCCCGGGTTGATCACGCTGCGCGGGGTCGAGTGTCTGAAGCTTGCGGATGTGGTGCTCTACGACGGCCTCGTCAACCCGCTGCTGCTCCGTCATACCCGTGCCGCAGCCGAGCGAAGCTGTCGCGTGGAGGGGCCAGGCGGTCGGTATCTCGACCAGGCGGAGATCAATCGCAAACTGGTGGAGCTGGCGCTGTCGGGAAAGACGGTGGTCCGTCTGAAAGGCGGCGACCCGTTTGTGTTTGGACGGGGGAGCGAAGAGGCCGCGACGCTGGCAGCGGCGGGCATTCCCTTCGAGATCGTTCCCGGCATCACCGCGGCGGTGGCGGCGAGCGCCTATGCGGGTATCTCGGTGACGCATCGCGACCATGCCTCGGCGGTGGCGTTTGTCACGGGCCATCAGACCGACCCCGACGGGCCAGGCGGACTCGACTATGCAGCGCTGGCCGCGTTCCCCGGCACGCTCGTGTTTTACATGGGACTGCACCGCGTCGCCCGGATCGCGGCCGCCCTGATCTCCCACGGAAAGCCATCCGAGACGCCGGCCGCGGTCATCTGCCGCGGCATATGGCCCGACCAGCGCGTGGTGCATGCTCCGCTCGTGGAACTGGCCGAGGTCGTCCGCGAGGCCGGGCTGCATCCCCCCTCGATGATCATCGTTGGGGGCTGTGTCGAACTGTCTCGACAGTTGGATTGGATCAAAGCGGCCCGACCACTCTTGGGGCAGAGGATCGGAATCGCGCGGGCCGAGGGGCAGGTGGACGAGTTGATTCCGCTACTCACCAACCTGGGGGCGGAACCGGTCCTGATGCCGACGATTGAGATCGGCCCGGCCCCAGATGAGGCGGCGGTCGATGCGGCGCTCGATCGACTGACGGGCGGAGCGGTCGGGGCGCCGCCTCAATCGAGATACGACTGGCTCGTCTTCACGAGCGCGAACGGCGTACGGTCTCTGCTCGACCGGCTCTGGTCGCGCGGCCTCGATGCCCGTTCTCTCGGGGCAACCCGGATCGCCGTCATCGGTGATGGCACGGCGGCCGCCCTCGCTCCCTACGGGTTGCGGGCTGATCTCATTCCCGAAACATTCCGGGCGGAGGGGCTGGTGGCGAGCCTGACGCCGCTGGTTCGCGATGGTGCCCGGGTTTTATGGGCGCGGGCGACCCGCGGGCGGGATGTTCTCAAAACAGGATTGCTAGCCGCCAGGGCGACGGTCGACGAGGTCGTCGTCTACGCCAATGGCGACACGGAGGCGTGGCCAGCGGAAATCGTCTTGCGACTGGAACACGACGAGGTCGATTGGATCTGTCTGAGCAGCCCCTCGATCGCCCAGGGGGTCGCCCGGCTGCTGCCGGTGGCCGCACGAGAGCGACTGGGGAAGAGTCTGCGGCTCGCGAGCATCAGCCCCGTCACCACGGCCGCGGCCACCGCAGTGGGTCTGCCGATCGCTACCGAAGCGACCCGCCACGACTGGCGAGGGTTGCTGGAGGCGATTGCTTGTGCTGCGACGGTTGGTCCGAGTTGACTTCTCACGGGGGGGCTTCGGGGAAACGGAGCGGTGTTAAAAAAGACGGCGTGTTTCGTGGATTTCGATGACGAAGCGAGTCGAGAGCCGTTGGCATGCTTGCCCCGAAGCGGTGCAAGCATGGCACGACGTTGGACTTCATTGCGGGGAGATCGGAAGGGTTCAGGCGCGGTAGACGAGGGCTTCGCCCTTCGAGAACTTCAGCACTTTTTGCTTGTCGACCTGGAAGCCGAGGCCCGGGGTGGTGGGGATGAGGAGCTGGCCTTCGGCGTCGAGGCGGAAGGGTTCGGTGAACAGTTCCTCGACGTAGGCGCACGGCGTGAGGTATTCGATGTACTTCGCGACCGGCTGTGCGGCTGCCAGTTGCAGGTCGGCCGCGACGCCAAGGGCGGTGTTCCAGCCGTGCGAGACCATCAGGATGTTGTGGTCGAAGGCGCTCCAGGCGATTTTTCGTGACTCGCTGATCCCGCCGTTCTTCGTGCAGTCGGGCTGGATGATGTCGACCGCTTTGCGTTCGAGCCAGGGCTGGAACGACTGCCGCCTCGTCAGCACTTCGCCCGTCGAAATCGGGACCGGGGAGCTGCGGGTCAGCTCGATGTAGCCCTCGATATCGTCGGGGGGCAGGGCCTCTTCAAACCAGGTGATGTCGTATTGCGAGAGCATCTTCGCCGTTTCGCGGGCCCAGTTGAGGCCGTGCGGCCAGAACTGCTCGCTTCCCCCGGCGTCGACCATCAGCTCGATCTCGGGGCCAACGGTTTTGCGGGCCGTGCGAATGAGGAGCTCATCAAACTTGCGATCGCGCCGGCCAAACGGTCGCCAGCCCATCTTGATCGCCTTGAATCCGCGGCCCACCACCGCTTCCAGTGATCGCGCGAGTTGATCGGGCTCGTCGAAGAGCATCGAACCATACGGCTTGATCTTCTGCCGATAGTTGCCCCCCAGCAGGCGCGACACAGGCTGCTTGCAGACCCGGCCGAACAGGTCCCACAGCGCGATATCGATTCCGCTGATCGCGTGCTCGACCGCTCCGCCCCGCCCCTGCCAGAACGTCGCCTGGCGAAGGCATTCGGTCACCCGTTCCGGCTCGACGGACGATTCCCCTTTGAGGAGCGGCCACATCAGGTCGACCGCGCCCTGGATTAGGCGTCCCGAAGTGAAGCAGCTTCCCCAGCCGGCAGTGCCATCGTCAGCGACCACTTCGATCAGCGTATGCAGGTTCTCATCGAGCTGATGACCTTGCGGCCAACCCCCATCCACCGTGCCGCCATACAGGGGGTACACCGTCAAGGTTGCGATCGACATGGAAGCGACTCCCTATGATTGACGCGAGAAACAAGCGCGAGCGTGGCAAAGGGAGCACGATACCGCTCCACTCGGAAATGCTCCATGAACTTTTGTTGATGGTTTGAGTTGCCCGGAGGGGGTGGTCACACTCCCCTCAGAGCCGATCACGCGAAGCAGAGTTGTGGGGGGCTTCCAGCACGAATTCGAAACGCGACCACCGGCCAGTGCCCAGACCGTCATGGTCGCCGCGGAGACAGTCGCGAATGACCAAGGAACAAGCCGATGCGCTATGTCGATCAGGCATTTCAGGCGGGGCAGAGCCGCCGCAAGTTTTTGGCCACGACGACCTCGCTCGCCGCAGCCGCGGTCTGGTCGATGCGGGCGGAAGGAGTTGTCAAAGCGAACTTGCGGTTTGCTGATGATCCGTTTGCGATTGGCGTGACATCGGGCGATCCGACGAGCGACGGGTTCGTGCTGTGGACACGACTGGCGCCGAAGCCGATCGAAGGCGGGGGCATGCCGCACGAGGCGGTGGCCGTGTCGTGGCAGGTGGCAGATGACGAGGCGATGACGAAGATCGTTCAAGAGGGGACGACAACAGCGACACCCGACTGGGGCCATTCCGTCCATGTCGAGGTGACGGGGCTAAAGCCCGATCGCTGGTACTGGTACCGCTTCAAAACGGGAAACGCGGTCAGCCCCGTCGGGCGTGCCCGCACGTTTCCGGCCGCGGGAGTGTTGAGCCAGAAACTGCGGTTCGCGTTTGCCTCGTGCCAGCACTACGAGCAAGGGCTGTACACCGCGTATGGAGAGATGGCTCGCGATGACCTCGATGTCGTGCTGCATCTGGGCGACTACATCTACGAGTACGCGGGGAAAGACAAACTGGTCCGCAAGCACACGGGGCTGGAGATCGATTCGGTCGACGACTACCGGAACCGGCACGCGCTGTACAAGACGGACCACCTGCTGGCCGAGGTCCATCGCCTGTTTCCGTGGGTCGTGACGTGGGACGATCACGAGTTCGACAACAACTGCGCGAACGACATTTCGGAAGAGCCGGGCGTGCAGCGTGAGGCGTTTCTGGCGCGGCGGGCTCGATCTTACCAGGCCTACTATGAGCATATGCCGCTCCGGCTTGCGGCGTTGCCGAAGGGGCCGGACATGCTCCTTTACCGCCGGGTGTCGTTTGGCGACCTCGCGGAATTCTTCGTCCTCGATACCCGCCAGTATCGCACCGACCAACCGTGTGGCGATGGCAACAAGCAGGCCTGCCCCGAGGTCTATTCCGAGCAGGCGACCCTCACGGGTGCCGCCCAGGAGCAGTGGCTGCTCGATGGGTTCGGACAGTCGCGGGCCCGGTGGAACGTCCTCGCCCAGCAGGTGATGATGGCTCGCGTCGACCGTGCTCCAGGCGACGTGCAGGCGTTCAGCATGGACCAATGGCCCGGCTACGAACAGAACCGTCGTCGCATTCTGAAAGCGTTTGCCCGCCGTCCCGAGGCCAACCCGCTGGTGTTGACCGGCGACATCCATAGCCATTGGGCCAACAATCTGATCGCCGACTTTGACGATCTCGAATCGAAAATCGTCGGAACCGAGTTTGTCGGCACATCGATCAGTTCCGGCGGTGACGGCGTCGCGAAGCCTAAGACGCTGGAGACGACTTACTCGGAGAATCCGTTCGTGAAGTATCACGCCCAGCAGCGCGGCTACGTCCGCTGCGAGGCGACTCCGGAACAGTGTCGGGCCGATTTTCAGGTTGTCGATTTTGTCACCAAGCCCGGAGGCACGGTGACGACGGAGGCCAGTTTTGTGGTGGAGAACGGTCAACCCGGGTTGCAGCGGGTGTAACTCTGAGGCGAGCCGAACCTGTGAGGGGTCGGTGGGTCAGGCGACTTGAGCGGAATTCGTCTGAAGTTCCAGGAATCGTGGGTGACATTGAGATCGGCCCGCATGGTTTCGGTGGAAGGCATGACCGGGTTCCCGAGGCCGCTGGCTGCTGCGGATTTCGACTGGGGAATAGTCGGGAGGCAAATTGCCGTGTATCTTTGAGACGTCGGGCTGAGCCGATGATCGCGGGGTGATTCAACTCGTGACGTTCGGGCCCTCTGGTCCGATCTCTGCGGGCGAGTCTGCTGCTGCGACGTTGCACGGCTGCCCGAATCCAGTTTGGCCCGCCTGTCTCTGAGGAGTCTCACGCCATGGACCAACCCGCTGCCTCGCTGCCCCGCCGAGAGTTTCTGAAGACCTCGGGCACAGCCGCCGCGCTGGCCACCTCGGCCGGCCTGATTGCCGCCCCGTCCCCAGCCAAGGCCGCTGGGGCGAACGATCGCCTGCGCATCGGGTTTATCGGCCCCGGAGGACGCGGCTTTGGCGCGCATGTCAAGACGCTCGCCAAACTCTTCAAGGAGAACGCGAACATCGAGCTGGTCGCCGTCAACGATGTCTATTCGGTGCAGATGGACGAAGTCTGCACCTACATCAAGAACGAAACCGGGTTCGATCCGAAGCGGTACGAAGACTATCGCGACCTCATCGCCGACAAGACCGTCGACGCGGTCTGCATCGGCACGCCCGACCACTGGCACCACCGCCAGATCGTCGACTCGCTGAAGGCCGGCAAGCATGTCTACAGCGAAAAGCCGATGACGAAGACGGTCGAAGAGGCGTTTGACGTGGTCGATGTCTGGCGGGAAACGGGCAAGGTGATGCAGGTAGGCGTCCAGTCGACAAGCCTGCCTGTCTGGGACCGCTGCCGCGAACTGATTCAGGAAGGCCGCCTGGGCAAACTGCTGATGTTCCAGACGGAATACTTCCGCAACTCGTCGATGGGGCAGTGGCGGTACTACAAGCTCGCCAAACAGATGTCGCCCAAGACGGTGAACTGGGAACGCTGGCTGGGGGTGAAGGAAGGCCTCGCTCCGGACATGCCGTTTGACCGCGAAGTCTACGCCCAGTGGCGTCGGTTCTGGCCGTTCGGTTCGGGGATGTTCACCGACCTGTTCGTCCACCGGACCACCTCGATGCTGAAGGGGACCGGGCTGGGTTATCCGAAGCGGGTGGTGGGTGCCGGGGGGGTCTTCCTCGAGTACGACGGCCGGGATGTGCCCGACGTTGCCACCGTTGTCGCCGACTTTGGCGAAGGCGTGCAGGCCCTGATTACCGCGACGATGTGTGCCCAGGAAACGCCAATCCAGCAGGTGATTCGCGGGCACAACGGCTCGTTCGTGTTTGGCAATGGCGAGGGCTTCAAGAGCTTCGAGTTCATTC
>JAIXZD010000574.1 GCA_027489895.1 Planctomycetaceae bacterium | reverse complement strand
GTCGACACTGCGTTACGGCAACTCAATTCCGAGTACGACGAAAAGCGTCGCACGGGGCGGCTGCTTCCCGTCGCGATCGGTCCCATCCCGAATGGGACGTGGCGGGGCTTTACCCAGGCGCGACAGAGCCGGGTTGGCGGCAGTCTCGAGCAGTACAAGCACCCCTGCCTGGTGGGTGATCTGGACTTTTACAAGCAGTTCCTCACCACCCCCCCGCCGCAGTGAGCTCGGTCGGCCTGAATTTTTTTCACCACCAAGGCACCAGGGCACCAAGGAAAGGCAGATCAAGTCGCGCCCTAACGACTGGCTGGAGGGAGTGGCGGGAGAGTCCGGCGGGGCTCAACCGTTTCCCCCAAGGACCCGTTTCGCTGCCTGTCTGGTGTCCTCGGGATGTTCGCTGTTGTGCAGACGAAAGCCCTGTCGTGCTTAAGGATTGCAATGCCTTTCCTTAGTGCCCTGGTGTCTTGGTGGTCAAAAACTTCCTGACCGGGCAACCAGCGACTCTCCCCCCCCCTCGTTGCTTGCGCGGACTGCTCTTTCCGTGTTTTCCGGTGTCGGCGTATAACCCCGCCGTTCTGGTCGGGGAACCTGCCCGGAACGCGTGGGATGCTCTCTATTTCTGTTCCAATTCCGGAGTGTTCGCCCCTCGAACTGGCATGTCCGATTTCGCAGACACACCGCAGCCGCGCCCGGTGCATCAGGCGGTCCTCGTTCGCGAGGTGCTCGATGGCCTGGCCCTGGAACCGGGTCTGTTTGTGGTCGATGGGACGGTCGGGGCAGGGGGTCACAGCCGGAAGATTCTGGAACGGATCGGAGAGCAGGGATTCCTGCTGGGAGTGGATCGCGACCCGATGATGCTCGGGCACGCGAGCCAGGCCCTGCAAGGCCCCAACCACCGCCTCGTCCTCGATACGTACGCTCACCTCGATTCGATTCTGACGCGCGAAACTCTGCCACAAGCCGATCGCATTCTGCTCGACCTGGGGCTGTCGTCCGACCAGTTAGCCGACCGCGCTCGCGGTTTCAGTTTTCACTCCGATGGCCCGCTCGACTTGCGATTCAACCCCACCGAAGGCCAGTCGGCCGCGGAGTGGCTGGCGGAAGTCGACGAGCCAACCCTGATTCAAGTCCTCACCGAATACGCCGAAGAACCCCGCGCTGCGGCACTCGCCCGCAGCCTGATCAAAGCCCGTCGGGACGCCCCGATCGACACGGCCAGCCGGTTGGCAGAGGTCGTGTCCGATTCTGGTCAGGCCCGGCTGGCCAAAGACTCCCCCAAACATCCCGCGACCCGCGTATTTCAAGCCTTGCGGATCGTGGTCAACGCAGAACTCACGCAGGTCGAAACGTTTGTTCGCGATGTCGTCCACCGGGCACTCAAGCCCGGCGGTCGGCTGGCGATCATCACGTTTCACTCCCTTGAAGACCGGATCGTCAAACAGGCATTCCGCGAGAACGAACTATGGCAGCAGCTCACCCCCAAACCAGTGGTGGCTTCGACCGCCGAGCAGCGCTTAAACCCCAGGGCCCGAACGGCTCTGCTCCGGGTAGCGATTCGGAAGTCGGCGACTTGAACCCAGCAGACGCCCCGGGCAAAAGCCTGGCTCCGCGCAAGAAACGCGGCGGCGGGGGCGTGGCCATTGCGCTGGTCACCCTGCTGATGTTGCTGGGTGGCTTCGGCTACGCGATCTATCGCCGCATCCAGAAGTCCAAAGAGGCCGAGGTCGTACAGGCCGACACTCCACCCGCCACCCCGGCCGCGGGCGAGGGAGAGCTGAAAACTCCTGCTCCCGAGATTGCGCCGGTTGCGGGCGAAGGCCAGCCTGCCCCGGCCGCTCCGGCGATTGCGGAGACGGTGGCCCCGCCGGCTCAGGTCGAACCGGGCCTGGGTGACGATCCGCTGCTCGCTAACAACGAACCAGCGGGCGATCCGCTGCTGGACGCTCCGTCCCGACCGGCAGCGATTCCCGAGATTCCTCAAGAGATTCCCGACCTGGAACCTGCCGCCCCGGCAGTGCCCGCCGAGATTCCCGAGACTCCTGCCCTCGCCGCACTGCCCGAGGAACTGCCCGACGAAATCAAGACGCCGGCGGACTCGTCTCCCAGTGCCCCGGCCGAATTGCCCCCCGAAATCGCTCTGGAAACACCACCCGCGCCACCGCGAAGTCGTCCCGAGCCGCAACCTGAACTGGCGGCGGAACTTCCTTCCGAGCAGCCGCTGGAAGAACCGGCTCCGGTCACGACAGACAGCCGGATGGGTGGCTACGAGCCCGAAGCATTCGACGATTCGCCAGCAACGGTGACGACTCCACGCCGTACTCAGACGCTGCCTCCGGCCGTGCCGAGTACCGACCGTGATCCGCGGTTCGGGGACTACGAACCCGATGTCCCGGTGAACACGACTCAGGCCGCGCCGCGACTTGTGGCGAGCGAGATCGAGATGGTGGGCAACGAAGAGTTCGCGCCGCCTGCCGCGACGCCGGGAGACACCACGATCATCCAGCCGCGACGCCCCGCACCGGCGGCGACGCTGGAACTGGAGCCGCTGCCCACGAGTTCGGCTCTCGCCGAAGAACCGATCCCTGCTCAGGCCCTGCCGGCGCAGGAACTTCCGGTCCAGACGCTGCCCCAGCGGACGGTTGCCCCGGTGCCGCAAACCCCGGCAGGCGTTTACACGGTCGCCCCGAACGACAACTTCTGGCAGATCTCGCGACGCGTGTACGGAACGGCTCGCCCGTTCAAGGCGCTTTCGAAGCACTTCGAGCAGTTTGGATTGCAGCCGCATCAGTTGCGTCCCGGCATGCAACTGGCAATTCCACCGCGAGCACAGCTCGAAGCGCAGTATCCGGAACTGATCGACCGGGCGCCCAGCGCGTTCCAGGGACCGGGAGCCACAATCGGTGGCCCCACCAGTGCGGTCGAACCAGCCGGTCAACCCGAGTTCTCGGCGCGATCCAACCTGGCGGCGACGCCCGTCGGCGCGACGTACGATCCGCAGCCGGGTCAGGCGATTCCGGTTTCTGCGGCGCAGCCTCAACAGGCGGCCGCGGTTTACACCGTGCAACCGAATGACAACTTCTGGCAGATCTCGAAGAACGTCTATGGAACGGCCCGGCTGTTCAAGGCGCTGACAGCGCACTTCGAGCAGCAGGGAGTGCCGTCCCAGCGTCTGCGGGCGGGGATGCAGTTGCCGATGCCGGCGCGCGGTGACCTGGAAGCCCGGTTCGCCGCCTTGATCGACAAGGCCCCGGCCGCGATTCAGCAAGCGGGGACGTCGGGTGGGGCGCCGGTGCTCGCACGCGGTCGCGAGATGTACAGTTCGCCCAGTTTCTCGGGTCCGCCCGTCGTTGTGGGACCGGAACTGGGCGCTCCCGACGTGATGTCGCTCACCGCGCCGTCGCTGGCTGCACCGGAAGAAGACGGGACTGGAGACTTCTTCGTCGGCGACCAGGGCCGGCCGATGTACAAGGTTGGTGCGGACGACACGCTGACGAGCATCGCGCAGCGGCACCTCGGCCGGGCGTCGCGATGGAATGAGATTTTCGATCTCAACAAGAATGTGATGTCGACGCCGGACCGGATGCGTCCGGGACTGGTGCTGGAACTGCCGGGCGATGCGAGCAACATCAGCCGCGCGGGTTCGCCTGTGGTGAGCCAGTAGCTGGCCAGTCGCCAAGACCCGTAGCGGAACTGGTGACAGTTCCCGTGGTTGACGCCCTCATGCGGGTGCAGGGTGCGCCGGTTTGGGGTGGGGGCCGCTTTGCGGGGGGAAGCCTCACGGCTTCCGCTACAGGGCCTGCGGCACCTCGGGGCGGCGCTTCGGCCGTGCTTCCGCGGACGCGGATCGGTGCGACTCGCTCCAGAAATCGGCCCGCTCCCGATACAACTCGTCGCGGGGGAGTGTGCGATGGCGCCACGCTGGCTGGCCGTCGGTCTCCCCGGAAAACACGAGGGGTTTCGGGGGCGACGACATCATGCCGGAAGCGCGCTTGTCTTGGGAATCGATCCCGTGGAACCGAATCTGCCCGTGGCTGCGCGTGACGCGGCTGTTCTGGATCGCCGCCGATCCCCGCAAACTCGTGCTGGCGACCTGCGGCCTGTTGCTGATGTCGCTGGCGCAGGAAGCGGGCGAAGCGCTGCTGAGCACTGGCGAACCTCAACCTTCCAGTGAGGCGACGGTTTCCGGCCCCGTCTGGCCCTGGGAGACGCGCCTCGGGTACGACCTGTGGCAGACCGATGATCCCCTGGGCGAAGTCGGACTCTGGTTTGTCGACCCGCGCGGTACGCTGGGTCGGCTGGCTTCGAACTGGCAGGTGGTGCTGCGGCCGCTCGATTTTCTCCTGACCCCGCTGCGGTCGCTGGGCGAGCTGCCCGCACCGACGCCGCGCTGGCTCTCGACCAGTGTCGCGCTGCTGACGGGCACGCTGATCTGGGCCGTGTTTGGCGGCGCGATCGGACGCATGGCGGCCGTCAACTTCGCGCGCGATCAACAGGTCAGCCTGTTTGGCTCGCTGCGGTTTTCGATCTCCCACCTGCCGGGGTATCTGGCGGGTCCGCTGTTGCCGCTCAGCGGGATGGGGCTGTGCCTCGGGGCGACGACTCTGGCGGCTCTCATCGCCCGGATTCCGGACGTGGGGCCACTTGTCGTGGCGGTTGGCTGGGGGCTGGCGCTGATCGGCGGCTTCGCGATGGTGGTGCTGCTGCTGGGGCTGGCCGCGGGCTGGCCCCTGATGATTGCGACCGTCAATGTCGAAGGGAGCGATGGGTTTGATGGATTCAGCCGGGCGTACAACTACACGTTCGAGCGGCCCTGGTACTATCTGTTTCTGACGGCGCTGGTTATGACCTATGGCAGCCTGGTCATCTTTTTCTTCTGGCTGTGCGGGCAACTGATGTTCCGGTTGAGCGGGCTGGGGTTGCTCGCCGGGGCCGGTGCGGAAATCACACGGGAACTGTTCACCAGCATGCCGCCTTTGCTGGCGGCGGAATCGTGGGGGGAGTTTGCCCCGACCCAGGCAGGCACGATCCTCGGGATCTGGGCGCGGGTCGTGGCGACACTGGTCGTGGCGTTTGTCTACTCGTACTTCTGGTCGGCCACGACGGTGATTTACTTTTTGCTGAGACGCAGCGTCGATTCGAGTGACTTCAACGAAGTGCATCTCGATACGCATGCCGAACCAGACCCGCTGCTGCCGATTGTCGGGACAGCCGCGATGAACCCGTCGCCGCCGGTGCCGGCGGCAGCTCCGCCGGCTGGAAGCCGACCGCCGATTGATTTGACGCCCTGAGGTGTGGGGAAGTTGTCGTCGTTTTGTCGTGGTAGCGCACATTGGCGTACCGGAACTCGTGAGCGTTTTGCGTCGCTGCCGGGTTGTTGTGATCTTGAGTCGACGCGGTGAGTGGGGGCGGGAGCGGGGGAAGCCTCACGGCTTCCGCTACACGGGGAATCGTTCCGGGGGAGGATGGCGTGTCGAAGCGGTCACACAGAGCGCGGCTCCGGAAGGCTCGTCGGGCCAGGACCACGGGGCAAGCGCCGGGCAGCCTGCTGATCAATCCCGAATCGCCACCCCCGGCACTCCACGTGTTTGCGTATCGGCCCGACCACTGGGTCGAAGAGGCGGTGACCGATCTCGACCGCGTGACGACGCTCACCCGTGAGTACCGGGTCGTCTGGCTGAATGTCGATGGCCTGGGCGATGCGCAGGTGTTGTCCCAAATCGCCGAGCGGTTTCATCTCCATCCGCTGGCGATGGAGGATGTCGTCAACCTGCACCAGCGGGCCAAGGTGGAGGAGTATGCCCATCAGCAGTTCATTGTGACGCACATGGTGAGCCAGACGGAGGATCAGTTCGAGACCGAACAGTTGGGGATGTTCCTGGGCGATGGGTTCGTAATCACGTTTCAGGAACATCCGGGAGGCGACTGCCTGGACCCTGTTCGGGACCGCATTCGGAAAGGCCAGCCGGCCCTTCGCGGGGCCGGGGCCGACTTTCTGGCCTACTCGCTGCTGGACGCCATCACCGACCATTACTTCCCGCTCCTGGAACGGTATGGGGAGCGGATGGAAGATGTGGAAGATCGCATCCTGGCCCGGGCCACGCGGCAGGAAGTGTCTGATCTCCACAGCCTCAAGCGGGAGCTGCTCGGGTTGCGGCGACTGGTCTGGCCGCTGCGAGATGTCTTTCACACGTTGGCCCGCGAGCACCTGGCGCAAATCACGGATGAGACCCGCATCTACCTGCGGGACTGCTACGACCACACGGTCCGGATCATCGACCTCATCGAGACCCATCGCGAAGTGGGCAGCGACCTGATGGACCTCTATCTGTCGAGCGTCAGTTTTCGCCTGAATGAAGTGATGAAAGTGCTGACGGTCATCTCGGCGCTGTTCATCCCGCTGACGTTTGTCTGCAGCATTTATGGCATGAACTTCGACACCAAAGTGTCCGAATGGAACATGCCGGAACTGGAATGGAAGTACGGCTATCTGGGGTTCTGGGCCGTGATCATCGCGATGACGGTCGGGCAGCTCGTCTACTTCTGGAAACGGGGCTGGTTGACGCGGGATGACGCGGCGCCACCGGAACTCGGGGCGAGCCAACCGACCGATTGAACGCCAGCGCCCCAAGCGGAGCTGCTTGATGCGCTATTGATAAAAACGCTATTGAAACTGGCGAGCGGCGGCGACGGCGAGTTCATCGCAACGCTCGTTCTCGGCGTGTCCGGTGTGCCCTCGGACCCACCGGAACCGGACCTTGTGCTGCGCCAGCAACTGATCGAGCCGTTGCCAGTGTTCGGGGTTCTTGATGGGGACCAGCCGCCCCTGGTCGCGACGTTTCCACCCGTTGCGTTTCCAGCCGGCCAGCCACTCTTCGCAGCCCTGGACGACGTACTTGCTGTCGGTGATGACCTCGACTTCGGTCGGGCGTTTCAGGGCGGAGAGCCCCTCGATAACGGCCTGCAGTTCCATCCGGTTGTTGGTGGACTCGGCCTCGCCGCCTGACCCCTCGACCTCTTTCCCCGAGGCCGGATGCCGCAGCAGATAGCCCCAGCCCCCCGGGCCGGGATTGCCCGAACAGGCGCCATCGGTAAACAACTGGACAAATGCCATTGCCTCGGCCACGAGAATCCTTTGGGACAACAAACGGGAGAGGCGAGGCGTACCGGGGCGCGGGGCATCACGGGATCGGCCCAAGACGCGACTCCACGGTGCTCGATCCGGCGAGCGACAACCCACCGCGGTGCACAGTTCACAGTCGCCTGCCCGGCCTCAACCGAGCAGCGTTTACGGAACGGCGCGACCTGTTAACGCTCGCGGAAGACGATGCGTCCCCGGCGAGGATCGTAGGGCGAAACCTCGACCTTCACGCGGTCTCCCGGCACGATGCGGATAAAGTTTTTACGCATGCGTCCGGCCACATGGGCCATCACTTCGTGGCCGACGTCGAGTTGCACGAGGAACTGCGTGTTGGCGAGTGCCTTGGACACCGTTCCCTCCATTTCAATGCCTTCTTCCTTCGCCATTCACAACCCTTTATTTCCAGAGACGCTGTAGCCAGAGACACCTCCCTTCCCGGTTTCCGAGATGGTCACGGCCGCAAAAATGCGGCCTTCGACGGCGAGATTTGTCACCCGCTATTTTGCCTGCCCTGACGTTGGAATACAAGCCGACATCTGACCACTCGCACATAACACATTGCACAAAAAGGACTTACAACCATAAAGCAGGCCCGTGTCGGGTTTTCAGGCAATTGACTTCTGGCCAAAACAAACGATTTGACGGGTTTCAAACGGTGACCTAGGTTTCAAGCAACCGGTGTGGTGCGGCGCGGCTTCCTTTCCCGCGATTGGCCTGGAGCCTGACATGTTTGCCTCGATACGGAACTTTCTGTCAGACGAATCCGGCCCCACAGCCGTTGAGTACGCCGTCATGCTGGCCATGATTCTGATGGGCGTCATCGGAACGATCTCCACATTTGGTGGACACGCGGGGGCGATGTTTGGCAACAGCCAGTCGGCCATGCAGGCCGCAGGGTTGGGAAGCTGACGCACGCGTTTTGGCTGTCGCAAAACGTGCTGTCGCGGAACTCGCTGTCGTAGAACTCTCTGTGGCGGAACTCGTGAGAGTTCCAAAAACTCGCGCAGGGCAGCGCGACGTCGTCTCGGACGACTTCGCCGTTCCGTTGATCTTGCTTGTCTGAATCGCGCCTGGCCGCTGGCCGCCTATTTCGGCTGCGGGCGATTTAGATGGGGTCTGGTTGTGGCCGCTTTGCGGGGGAAGCCTCACGGCTTCCGCTACAAAACCGGGGGAGGCCTTACGGCTTTCGCTACACTGACTTGGGGACGAGGGCCGAGCGGCGGGGGAGCGGGCGCGATGGCGGAGCGGATTGCGGTGGCGTTGGGGGCGAGCCTGGGCGATGTCGCGGCCACGCTACGACGGGCGATCGAGGCTCTGGGGGCCTTGTCGACAACGGCGCTGGTGCAGTGCAGTCCGCTGCGGGAAACCTCTCCCGTTGGTCCGGCGACCGGCCGGTTCTTGAATGCGGCCTGTCTGCTGGAGACGCGTCTCACCCCGTTGGAACTTGGCGAGGCGCTGGCCCGCATCGAGACGCAACTGGGGCGAACGCGATCTCAACGCTGGTCGGACCGGGCTCTCGACCTCGACCTTCTGTTCTACGGCCAGCGGGTGATTGCCACCGACCGACTGCGCGTGCCGCACCCCGCCTGTTTCTACCGCCGATTCGTGCTCGATCCACTCGTCGCCATTGCGCCCGATGTCTGGCACCCGCAGCAAAACGCCACCGTCCGCCAGTTGCGGGAGCGGTTGCTGGGCCGCCCGCTGGCCATCGCGCTGACGGGACGCGGTGCCGAACAGGCCTGTACCGATCTGGCTCCGCAGTTCCCCACGACACGACTGGTCGCCGTGACACACCAGACGGCAGACGAGCTGTTCCGATCGGGAACGGTGGCCTTCGTGGTCGCGATCGAGTTCGACCCGCGCGAAGACTCGGGGTATGGCACCGAGCGAAGTGAGACGAGCGGCGACGTCGCTTCTGGCAGACGTCTAGCGGGCTGGATTGACCCCTGGCGCGACCAGACCACACGGATGCCGTTTCCGTGGACGTACGCATCGACGCTGGACCGCGTCTCAGAGATTCTCGCAGCGGCGATTGGTGAGGATTGAGACATCTGCCAGGACTGTCGCCCGCGACAACCGCGAAGAACTGTTTGCCTCCAGTCCAAACGACAACCGCCACCAGGGCCGGAACGCCCTGGTGGCGGCAGAAGTCG
>JAIXZD010000288.1:45000-47747 GCA_027489895.1 Planctomycetaceae bacterium | reverse complement strand
CTACGAAAATCCACATCCCAAACGCTGACCTCTCCTCACTCCAACCAGTTGCATAACGCCAGCCCGGCCAGACCCCTCACAAGGTCCGGCCGGGCTGGTCGCTTTCTTTGGGGTCCACCCTGCGCATCGCTCGGTATCCCGCGTCTTCGCCCCCTTGGCTGGTTCGGCTCGCCATTCAGCGATCGAAAACGCCTCGGTAGCGGAGCTCGTGAGAGTTCCCCTTGTGCGTTGCTCGCGAGGTTGAGCGACCAACGGGGGAAGCCTCACGGCTTCCGCTACGAGGCGATCAAGGCGAAGGTGCAACGGCGGCGAGGTCAACTCACGACGGGCTGGCCAGGCGGGGCGGCTCGCCTTCGTCGGTTGAGGAGTTCTGGGCTGGAGCTGGCGCTCCCGTCGGGGTGGGGACGGATGTCCCGGCGGCCAGCCTCGGGCTGGGGCTATGTTCGTCCAGGACTTTCAGGATGTGAGCGCCATCCATCACTTCGCGCTCGACGAGTTCCCGCGCGAGTTGCTCGAGGGCATCTCGCCTACGTGTGAGAATTTCGGCGACGGTCTCGGCCGATTCGTCGATGATCCGCTTCACTTCCAGGTCGATCTCGCGAAGCGTCTCTTCGCTGTGCTGAAAATCGTTGCGGGGCATGTACATCGTGGCGGTAAATGGCGACCGGCCACTCTCACGGTAGTTGACCCGCCCGAGCTTGGGACTCATCCCAAACTCCATCACCATCCGCCGGGCAATGTCCGACGCGCGTTCGAGATCGTTCGACGCCCCCGTCGAGATTTCGCCAAACACCTGCTGCTCGGCCGTGATCCCCCCCAACAGCACGCAAATGCGGTGCTTGAGTTCCGAGTGGGTCGTCAGGTAACGCTCTTCATTGGGGCTTTGCCGCATGTAGCCCAGGGCAGAGAGCCCGCGTGGGATAATGGAGACCTTCTGGACCGGATCGGTGTGCGGCAGGCTGCAGGCCACAAGGGCGTGGCCACACTCGTGGTACGAGACGCGGAGCTTTTCTTCGGGCTGAATCAGGCGCGATTGCTTTTCGAGGCCGGCGGTGACGCGCTCGATCCCTTCTTCGAACTCCTGGGCGGTGACGCGGTTCTTGTTGCCGCGGGCGGCCAGCAGGGCGGCCTCGTTGATCAGGTTGGCCAGATCGGCCCCGACGAAACCCGGGGTGAGCCGGGCGATCTGATGCAGGTCGACTTCGTCGTCGACTTTCACATTCTTGATGTGAACCTTGAGGATCGCTTCGCGGCCTTTGATATCCGGCTCGGCGACGAGGACATGGCGGTCGAAACGGCCGGGCCTCATCAGAGCGGCGTCGAGCGTCTCGGGGCGGTTTGTGGCCGCCATGACGATCACGCTTTCGTCGGAGGAGAAGCCATCCATCTCGACGAGCAGGGCGTTGAGCGTTTGTTCGCGCTCGTCATGTCCGCCAGGCATGCCGCTGCCGCGGGTTTTGCCCAGCGCGTCGAGTTCGTCGATGAAGATGATCGCGGGAGATCGGGCCGTTGCCTGGGCAAACATGTCGCGAACGCGGGCGGCCCCCACGCCGACAAACATTTCGACAAAGTCGGAACCGGAGAGGCTAAAGAACGGAACGCCCGCCTCGCCAGCCACAGCGCGGGCCAGCATCGTTTTCCCGGTTCCAGGGGGGCCGACGAGAAGCACTCCTCGCGGAATCCGCCCGCCCAGGGCCTGGTACTTGCCGGGGTTTTTGAGGAAATCGACGATTTCCCGCAGCTCTTCCACGGCTTCGTCGCAGCCGGCGACCTGGTCGAACGTCACATCTCGCTCTTCCTGGGCGTGCATCCGACCACGACTGCGGCCAAAGGAGAGGGCGGAACTGGCGCCGCCGAGTCGGCGGATCATCAGAAACAGCACGAGCACAAACAGCAGGGGAATGGCGAGCCAGGCGAGCAGTGTCTGCCAGAGAGACGGCGGGCGATCGCCGGAAAATTCAAACCCCTTGGTCTGCAACAGTTGGGTGGTCCGGCCGATGGTCTCCTGCCCGAGACCTACGGTGGGAACTCCTTGCGGAATCCACTTCGGCTTGCCGGCGCCCCCGGAATCCGCCTCTCCGAGCAGTTCGAAGGAAATCTGGCCGCTCCCGACGACGAGATTCCGCACGGTATCGGGTTTCAACCGGCCGGAATCGACTCTGGCCAGGAACTCGCTGAACGCCATTTCCACCGTGGCGGCGGACTGATTGAACAGCGTGGTGACGACGAGCGCGAGGAAAAGCGCAGCGAGGATGTAAAATCCCAGGCCAGACGGTAAACCGCGGTCGTTCCGAGGCTTACGGGGGGGGACAGGCAACAGATCTGAAGGCTCGAAATCCACCTTGGGCATACGCCACCAGTCGAGAAAATGTGAAACCGGACCGACCCGGGCGATGGAGTGTGACGAATCCCTGAGGAGTCGTGACCTTGAACGTCGACGGAAAAATCAGAACTAAAACCCGTGTAAATTGTACGTTACGTCGAGAGGGGCGGGTCGTCCAGAAAACATTCCCTGAGAATCCGACGCGAAGTTGTTGACACGCCGCGACGAACCGCTAACATAGGCGTCTCGACGAACGGGTCGTGCAAGGGCAGTCTGAACGTAAGTGATGCTCCCTGAATGGCTTGCCGCCGAGTGACTCAGGCGTATAGCTCAGTTGGTTAGAGCGCAGCTCTGATAAAGCTGAGGTCGGTGGTTCGAATCCACCTACGCCTACTGTTCTCCCGCAGGAGGCGACGCCAGAACG
>JAIXZD010000288.1:0-40000 GCA_027489895.1 Planctomycetaceae bacterium | reverse complement strand
ACCAGTTGGGTCAGCAGATCGAATTTCGCATCGGTCCAGATGAGCAAGAGGCAGGCGACGGCCAACCAGGCGCCAATCCACCGTTGGAATGTGGCGATGGGCGCCGGGCGGTCGGGGCGAAGCGCGACGTGGAACGACTCCATCACCCGCACGTAGATTTCGGGAAAAGACTGCAACGTCCCCCAGAGGGCGATGAAAATCACGCCGTAGTAGACCCAGACCAGGGCCGGGTGGATGACGTTCCAGACGGCGGCCTGATCGGTCAGGAGCGACCACCCGTCAAACGATGAGACGGGTCGCCCAGCCGCAAACTCTTCTGACTGCTGGCGATACAGCACGGCGGCCCCACTCGCGAGGAACGAAGCCGAGACGGCCAGCAGCACGACCGCTCCGACGCCGGCATCCCACTTGAGCAGGCGGGTTGTCTGTCGCAGCTTGGCCACGTCGGCCGGATCGGTGGGCAGGTAATCAACGCGGCCTCGCTGACGTGCCCGTCGGCAGAGCGATTCGATTTCGGGATGCGCGGTCATGCCCCAGCGGTGCATGCCGACCCAGTTGGCGTAGACGACGTATCCCAGGGTCGTATTGCCGACGTAGGCAAAAATTGTCGCTAACGTCAGCCAGGGATTGCGTTTGACGTCGTCAGAGGCCCAGGCGGCCGGCTCGAACGGGCGGGGAATCCAGCCGAGCAACATGGGACCGAACTCAGGCCGTTGCCAGAACACGAGGGTGGTGCCGGCCATCGTGCCAAGCACAAGGAGTCCGCAGAGCCAGACCTGTTCCCGTTCCAGATTCTGGTAGGTGAGCCGGAACCCGATTCCAATGGCGGCCAGCACGAGGGAACTGGTCACGACATTTCGCAACAGCCAGACGACGGTGGGATCGGCCCAGGCGGCGGGGAGGCAGAGATAGGCGAGCAGCACGCCGCAGGGCTTGGCGATCGCGGTCCAATAGAGTGGCGCGGTGACCAGTTCCAGCGAAAGCACCGTCCAGAGGAACCAGCCGCGGGGACCAGGGAGCATGGCGAGGCGCTGGGCCATCGGCTCTCCGCTGATAACGGTGTAACGTCCCAGCAGATAAGTCAGCAGAGCCCCCTTGAGGAAACACGACAGCGCCATCAGCCACAGGAGCTGGTACCCGGACCAGGCTCCCGCGCGAACCACGAGGATCGTTTCCCCGGCACCAATGCTGACCGAAGCGGCGACGGCGGCCGGGCCGAAACACTGGAGCAGTCGCCAAAAGGTCCCAGGCGAAAAAGGCGCGGTGACGAGCGGGTCGATCGGCGGCAGCGTGGCCGGGCCGGACGCGGTCACGTCGGCTGCCTGAGACGGAGGGATTTCAGCGGACAAACCGGTACGTGCCTCCACTGTCGCGAGCGATGCGAATCAACGCATCTTCTCCGGCACGCGACTCGAATGCGAGCGTGTGAATGGGCGTGGAGGCCGCGTTCCAGCGGGCAAGACGAGCGATCAGGATGTCGGCGTCGAGAATCTCGCCATCGGTGAGAAAATAGATCGCGCCCGGCCGCATCGCCAGGGCCATTTCGAGGGCCAGGTCGGGGTTGGTCAGACCATCCGGCTTCCGGCTTTTGATCCAGCGAATCGCGCGTTGTTTGTTCGCTCGGGAGGCGTCAATCAGACCTTGCGCCGCCCGCGGAGAGAAGAGCGGCAAGGGGTGATCATTGAAGAAGACCACACTGAATTGCTGCCCGGGCTGGAGCGCGTTGATCGTGGCGGTCAGTTCCCGGACCAGGCGTTCGAAACGGCGGTTGGTGAGCATGCTCCCGGAGAGGTCGACGACGAAGACAAACGAGCGGGCGGTGGAGGTCGAGCCGAAAAATGCGACGTCCCCCTCCTTGGCCGTCTCGAACGAGGCCGCTCCGGCCGCCTCGCCGATGGACGCGTCGGGCGCAGGGGTTCCGGCCGTGTCGAACGCGAGTTGGGGATCGAAGCCGGGCAATGGATCGACGGGTTCGGAACTGCCCTGGTCCTGGGGGGTGAGCTTCAGGATGGGGGGAGTGGACTCCCAGAGGACGGGTTCTGTTCCGGTGGTCAGACCGCCCAGCATTTCCAATGGCAAGTCGTTGTTGGCCGGTTGCATGGTCCAAACGGCGAGCACCAATCCCAGCCCCAGATGCAGAGTGGCGGAGATGACAAACGCGTGGGCGCGGTCTGATCGCCAGTCGAACGGGCGATGATTGCTGCTCGGCGGCGGGCTGGTTCGATCGGCAGGTTCCCGAGCGGTGACCTGTCCGGATGCGGTGCGCGACCGAGACAGGTTGGCGGGAACGGCGGACATGGCGAATTCAGTGTGGCCAGGAAGATTTCGGCGGGGATGACTGTTCGGAGCGTCAAGGGACGGAGTGAGTCGCTCAGCCTCCGGGCGCTAACGCTTCCGGCTCCCATTGTGGAGGGGCCGCTTGGTCAAAGGCATTGTGAGCAGTATCGACTTCCGCGGGGCAGACCCTTTTTGGCCGATTCGTGGATTCCGGGCCAAGACCGTGATCAGAACGGCGGGTGATTGCAGGAACAGCCTCCGTCGCTCCGGATTAGTCCGATTGTGCGGCCTGGAGTGAATGATCCATCAGAAGCGTCATCTCGGCGGCCTGAAGGAGTTCCACGAGGCGGACCAGCGAGCTGCTGGCGGGTCGCTGGGCGCAGGTTTCGCAGAGACCGACCAGCGCATCGGCGTTCCAGTGGGGAGATGTCACGCGGTGAAGCCAGGCGGCATCCTCGGACAAGCCCCCTGTCACTGCGGGTTTCCCTACATCGGACGGTTGGGGAAGAAGCAGTTCGAAGCGTGGGGCGAGCCACTGGTCGAGCGCCGCGTGAGCGGGGTGAGGGCCGACGCGTCTCAACCAATAGCGGGCGTTCCCGTAGTCTGGTTCTCGCCGATGCAGGATGGCGTGCCAGTAGTCGCCGAGACGTCCTGCTCCTTCGCCTTCGACCGATTGAGCCGCCTCGTGCGCTGCATCGAACTGGTCGTTCCAGAGCAATAGTCCCGCGCGAACCGCGACGCGGGCCAACTGTGCTTCGCGGCCTCCAGGTTGTGGGAACAGATCGTCGATCTGTGGGGCGAGCGCCAGGGCCTGGGGACCGCGCGGCGATCGAATTTCCGGACCGAACGCGGGCACTGTCGACTGGTCGGGATCGACCGCGTCCAGCCAAAGTGCTGCGAGTGGATGAGGCCAGTTGCGGGTCAATTCCAACAGGGCGGTCAACATGCGGCGGCCTCGCAGATTCGGGTGTCACCCGGCGAACGGCGTTCCCGGGAAAACCGAGGACCAATTCACGGGGAGGGCTGTGCGGAGTTCGTCGTAGTCGGGGGAACGTCCGCCTCGGTGAATTCCTCTGGGTCGGGCAGCGACTCGACGACGATCGGCCAGGTGACCGTTTCTCTACCGCTGCGTGTGAGTGTCGCCTTGAATGCTTCGAGCGGGATGGCCTCGCTGTAGAGATGGACTTTGCCGTCGGCAAACAGCGTGAATCCACCGCTGGAATGATGGCTGCGAATTCCCAGGGGCGAAATCAGCCGGTCGATGTCTTCGGCGTCCCAATCGGCGGGCTTGGTCCAAGGGACGGTGACCTTCGCCGATTCGGCAACAATCATCGTCGAGACCAACGGGTCCAGCAGGTCGGAATTGGCGGCCCCCAGCCGGGCATCGACGAACGCGGCTCTTGGCCCCACGATTCCGAGGTAACTGGTCTGAGTCATCGGCAGGTCCCGGTGAAGGGGACAGCGATAGACCGACGGAATCTCGTGCAGCAACGGGAGGTTATGCGGGCTATCCCACGATTCGTTCAGCCGAAACCGGCGGTAGAGGCTGGCGTACCCCAGATGCGGCAAGATGGCGACGCGCCAACTGAGGAGCGGCTGGCCCTCGCTTGAGACGATCGCCGCGGTGGGATAGGTGTCGTGAAGCACGGCGTACCGGCGCACGGCGAGGCCGATTTGCGCCAGTCGCTGCGAGCAGGTCATCTGCAACGGGCGGTGCGGTGACCTGCGCGTCGCGGGGAAGAGCAACATCGCGAGGACGGCGAACAGGACCACCGTGCCAACGCCGCGAAGGACGGGGACAAGGCGGAGCCGGGGTGGCGATCGATGAGCGGGAACGGTCATCGGACGGGTGGAAAGGGCTGACAGGACGGGGGAAACGTCAAATCCGACGGATGGGCAACAGGCCGAGAGGCCGAGAGTCGTTCACGCTCCGACATAGCGAGCATACACCGAACGGGCGACGACCGGGTCTTCAGTCCCTTTGATGATCGCGCGGCCATCGGGGAACAGCGTGATCTGATAATCGGTTCCCGTCGGCTCCAGTCGGAGCAGAAAGGCATTCTGCAGGACGGTTCCTACCGGAGCCAGCCTCGTCGCGAGATCGTCGAGCGAGAGTCGCAGCCGCTCGGCGGGACTGATCTGGACGGCGTTCCGTCCGCAAAGCACGCTCGACCGGGCGACGCGCTCCCCCTTCAGCCAGTCGCGCTGTCCCAGTCCGCAGGCCGGGCAGGACTGGCGCTCTTGGGCGGTTCCCAGTCTCAGCTTGCGATGGCTGTTGTCCCAGACGTCGACGAGGGTCAGCACGGGTTCGATCTCGTCGCCTCGGCCAACCAGCAACTTGAACGCGTTGACCAGTTGGAGCGCGGTGATCGCTGAGAGAATCGGCTGGATGATGCCGGCGGTATCGCAGGTGTCGGCGGTGCCAGGGTCGGGTGGCGATTCAATCAGACACCGCAGGCAGGCGGTCTGCCCCGGAATCACGGGCATCGTCTGGCCATGTGCGCCCAGACACCCGGCGTAAATCCAGGGGATTCCCGTTTCCAGGCTGGCATCGTTCAGCAGGAACCGCGTCTCGAAGTTGTCGAGGCCATCCAGAACAAGGTCCATCCCCTGAAACAGCGCCAGCACGTTGTCGGGACCGATATCTGTGACAAGTGGTTCGACCGTCACTTCATGGTTGATGCGACCGAGTTTGTTCGCCGCCGCGACCGCTTTGGGAAGCCCACGGGCGACGTCGTCCTCGTCAAACAGGACCTGCCGCTGGAGGTTGCTCAGGTCCACGAAGTCGCGATCGACGAGCCGAACACGCCCCACCCCGGCCCGCACCAGTCCCTCGACGAGCGCCGTTCCCAGTGCCCCGCAGCCTGCCACGAGGACGGACGCCTGCCCCAGTCGGACCTGCCCCTCGGCTCCGATCCCGTGAAACAGGATCTGCTTCGCATAGCGACTGGCGTGAGGATCCATACCGCGAACAAAACGCCAGCAGAGAGTGAAGGCAACGACCGTCGAACACGACCTGACAGGAAAAGCTCATTTTACCAGCCACCGTCACGTCGGGCGAACAGACTTCGCCATTCTCAGGTGACGCCGGGAGAGTGCGAAGTGCCTGCGGTGCGACACGTCTTCGTCATAACGAGAGATGCCTCTAGCGAATCGCTCGATTCCACCGACCCCTGACAGGGTCGGCTCGCCTGGCCTGGAAAAACGTGTCGCGCCCGGATCGCTCGCATCACACCCCGGCGGGACACCGTCGACACATTCGGAACAACCGGCACCATCCGATTGAGGTGTCCGGCTCCTGCGGAACCAGATGGTGTTGCCAAGGCCTCTGCGTGCAACGGGTTGGTCAGCGGCGATAGCGTGGACGAGGTCCACCATCTGTATTTCTGTATTCCGGCCGGATTCTGCCGGGAGGTCTGCACTGGAACGACCTGCCCTTGAGTGGTGGTGTCGTTCGTTCCGCACACACTTCCGCACAGACATATCGCCTTCTCTCACCCTTCCTTCGACCATGCCGCAACTGGCGCAATTACCGAATGGCCTGCGGGTCCTCACCGAGCCGGTGGCGGGCGTGCGGTCGGTCGCGCTGGGCCTGCTGGTCGAGGCGAGCCCACATGAAGACCCGGAGACGCGCGCCGGACTGGCCCACCTCACCGAGCACGCGCTCTTCTGCGGGACATTGACCCGCAGCGCCAGCGCGCTCTCGCGGATGATGGACGAAGCCGGGGGGCAGGTGGGCGGGTTCGTGACCCGTGACTACAGTTGCTACCAGGCCTGCGTTCCGGGCGACTACGCGACGTACGCGCTGGAATTGCTCGGCGATATTCTGCTCAATTCGACGGTGCCTGCGGAATCGCTGGAACGCGAACAGCAGGCGATTCTGCGGGAGATCGGGCTGGATGACGATAGCCCGGTCACCCGCGTCGGTCAGATGCTCAAGGCGACGATCTGGCCCGACCATGCGCTCGGGCGGACCATTTGCGGTCAGCCCGACTCGATTCTTGCGGCGACACGCGACGATGTGCTGGGTTTTCTGGGACGCCACTACACGCCCGACCGGATGATCCTCGCTGCCGCGGGTGCGGTGGACCCGGACCTGTTCCTGCCTCAGGCCGAGGATGCGTTCTGGCGTCTGTCCGGGCACGCGGGCACCCGTCTGTCTGTCCCCTGCCACCCACAGTCCGGTTGCCGCATCGAGACGGCGGATGTCTCGCAAGCCTATTTCGCCATCGGCCTGCCGGCTGGTCGTTACACCGACTCTGAACGGTATGCCCTGTTTGTCCTGAACTCGATCCTCGGCGGATCGCTCGGCTCACGTCTGCTGCAGACGTTGCGCGACGACACCGGGTTGGTCTACGACATCAGTTCGGAGGTGCATGCCTATCGCGATGCGGGGCTGCTCGTCATTCAAGGGGCCACCGCACCCGACAGGCTGCTCCCGGTCCTGTCGCTCGTCATGCAGGAGATTGTCGCGATGGCCGATGGCTCTCGGCCACTGGACGACGAAGAGCTGTGTACGGCCCGCAGGCAACTCCAGGGGCAACATCTGCTCGCCTCGGAAAGCACCCATTCCGTGATGAGTCGGCTGCTCACTCAGCAGGTCTATTTTGGCAGACAACTGCCGGTCGACGAGATCCTCGGTTCGTTGCAGAAGGTGACCCTCGACGACCTCACCGGGTTGGTGGAAACCCGGATCGTCCCCGCCCTGGAACACGCGGCCATTACCGCCCTCGTGCCTGCCAACGCGATCCAGATTGAACAGGAAATCCGCGAGTTCCTCGAAGTGCTGGGGTGCCTGGGACGGTTAAGCCCCTAGCACGCAGTCCCGACCTGCCCCAGGCGTCAATCGTAACTCGATAAGGCAAACCAGAAACCCGAAGTTCCACAGAGCAGAGATTCAGAAATTCACGACGGAAGACCGGTCTGCGGGAGCGTTCCCCGCATGGTTGAGAGGAGCGAGGAGCATCATGGCGATTCCAGACAGCGTCAAGAAGATGTGGGTTGAGATTCAGAAGCGGCACGCCGTCCCGGTCAACGCGATTGGCGTCAAGATCGACACCAAGGACGCCGCGACGCTCAAGGTGTGGAAGGACGAAGGGATCGACCAGTTCCAGAAGAAGTAGGCGCCCGTCGGGAGCGGGCTGACCGGCCGCTGGCGTCCTGCCCCAGGCGACATCTCGGTCGCACTCCGATTTCCGGCGTCCCGCGAATGGGGCCGCCCGCGTTACTCGGGACGAAAGTCGAACGAGTTCGGCCCGGAGAAAACGGCGGCTTCGAGTTCCGTTTTCGTGTTGTACTTCTCGGGAATGAGCTGCACGGTCGACTTCTGTGTCTTCCCGGGGCCAATCGTCACTTCCGGACCGTCCTCGTACGCTTCGACGCTGACCTTACAGTCGCCCACCGGAACGCCCTGCAGGCGATACGCGCCATCGACGATGGGGCCTTGTGCCGAGGGGCCTTCCGCGGGTTGGAACTGAATCTGCCCGCGAGCCACGGGCTGACCTTTCCAGGTGACCGTCCCGGAGACTTCCGCGGTGGGCAGCGTACCCGCCCCCCCCGGGCACCCGCACAACAATACGGCCAAGGTCAGAATCGACCAGCTCGACGCACGGGACATGATGCGGACTCCTTCGGTTTGACTTTGGATCGGCCGTTCGGATCCGCAACAGAATCGCGCCACGGGACTCCGTGACGGAAACACCTTCCGTTGCAGCCAGGTGGTTTCCGGGCCGCTAAAACTCGCCCGGAGTTTCACCGCTTGCACGAGTCGACAGGGCATCGAGCGTCACCTGCGAGATGTTCTGCGAGACGAACCGGACGCCGCCATCACCCAGCAGGACGTGGGCACCGCCCACGTGGGTGCTTTGCAGGGCGGCGGGACGAGCATTTCCACAGGTGGCGTGGTTGGAGGTGGTGTTGGGACCACGGCAGGGCCAGGTCGCGTTGATGCCGCCCGTTGTGGAAAACCCGATCTGCGTCCCGATTCCGACCGCCCAGGCGGGCTTTCCACCACGCCCGTTGCCTGGGGGATTGTTGGCGTGGTCCACCCACAACACTTCCCCCATCAGGAACGTGTTCGACGAACCGTCGGTGACGTCCCTCAGGGCCGATTTTCCGTTAGTCTGAAAGATTCCGCCAAGGTCACGCGAGAAGATCCCCGCGTTGTTGTCAGCGATGAATGACCAGCCTGTGCCGGTCCCCACGCAGTAGGTGTAGTTGGTGCCGCCGCTGTTTTCAGCGGCGGGGAACGGAAACTTCACGCAGGCTCCGGTGACCTGGACGATGGCGTTGGGGTCGCTGGGGCAGATCAGTGACGGGATCTCCGTATTCATCTGGGGCGTGTTGACTGACGTGCTGTTCTGGCCCACGCTGAAGTTGTACTGGTTGTAGAGCGGCGCCTGATCCAGGTAGGGGAGGAGCAGCGTCGTGCCGCTGATGTTGGGGCTGCCAATGCCAGGGCACCCCGGGGCGTTCGTCGCGCTGGTGGTGATCGCGTGCGGAGGAAACCGGCTGTGGGCATCGTGGTAGTTGTGCAGGGCGATGCCCAACTGCTTGAGATGGTTTCGACATTGCGTCCGCCGGGCCGCTTCCCGCGCCTGCTGCACGGCGGGGAGCAGCAGCGCAATCAGGATCGCGATGATCGCGATGACCACAAGCAACTCAATCAGGGTGAATCCAGATCGACGCGCGGACATGTTGGACCTCGGTGGACAGGTTGGATAACAGGCCGGGAGCGGGTCGGCGTGCTTTGTACACAAAAAACAGCGAGCAGATTTTGGTCCAAATCTCACTTCTCTCCTTGGGCCTGGCGCAAGTCTTTTTATGAAAAAGGCTTGCGGAACGTAATCCGCTTCATTCCGGGCCGTTGCCAGTGGTCGACGGTTCGTCACCCTGCTAGAAATGAGCGCGGAACCGCGCGATATCGCCGCTGACTGCCGAGAATTCAGGCAGGATCTGGGCCGCGATTCGAATCAGCGACTTTCGGCTCAGCAGTCGATCGCTTTCCGGCCTCGCGGTCGCACAGACCGGTGGCAGGTCCGTAAAGACTCCGACGTCTCAATCCAGCGTCTGTCGCATTTGGTCGGCGGGCGCGGAGGACTCGCCTCTTGACGCTGTCGCGCAAAGGGCATACGAATCCTGACAGGCGGTTTGTCTCAAGGCCTGATCTGGCGCTGCGTCTCCGCTGTGGCAGCCTTCCTCTGCGATCAGTCGCTGCCAAAACCACTTTTGTGCTGACAAGGTCACTGCATGCCTGCTCCCCTCGCTCGTCGATTTTTGGCCATCACGTTCGCTCTGTTCGCCACATCGACCGGCGCGTTCGCGTTCGAACAACCGACAACGCCTGCGGCGAAACCAGCCGAAACCAAGCCGGCCGAGACAAAGCCCGTTGATTCGAAACCCGCAGATTCGAAGCCCGTCGAGGTGCGGAACGGCGGCAAGGCCGAAGAGGTGACTTATGCCCATATCGAACTGGCCGGGGCACTCGCGGAAGGTGCTCCGCTGCCTGGTTTGTTTGGCGAACTGAGCGAGTCACTGGGGACCGTCGTCACCCGCATCGAAAAGGTCGCGGCCGACCCGAAGATCACCGGGCTGATCCTCAAACTGAAAGGCCTGACCCCCGGTTCCGGTCAGATCGCGACGCTGCAGGCGGCGATTGGGAAGGTGCGTGCGGCGGGCAAGCCAGTGCACTGCACGTTTGATGAAGGCACCAACCTGTCGTATGTGGTCGCGGCCGCGTGCGACGAGGTGATCATGCCGGAACCGGCCGTGCTCATGTTGATCGGGCTGCGAGCGGAGGTGACGTTCTACAAGAATCTGTTCGAAAAAGTCGGGGTTCAGGCCGACATGTTGCGCGTCGGGGCGTTCAAGTCGGCCGCCGAGCCGTACACCCGCAGCGAGATGAGTCCGGAGTTCCGCGAAGAAATGGAAGCGGTTCTCGACGATCGCTACAACCAGTTGGTCGGGATGATCGCCAAGGCCCGCAAGTTGTCCGTCGAACAAGTCCGCAAGGTGATCGACGAAGGACCGCAGACTTCGGCCGTGGCTCTCGCCAGTGGCCTGATCGACCGGATCGCGTATGAAGACGAGATCGAAGCCGGCCTCAGCGCGAAACACCCCGGCAAAAAGGTGGTGTTCGTCAAACGGTACGGACGCAAGAAGCTCGACACCGATTTTTCGGGCTTCACCGGCATGGTCAAGTTCATGGAACTGGTCATGGGGGTCGAGCAGCCGAAGCGGAAGTCGACGACGCCCAAAGTCGCGGTGATCTACGCGGTGGGGCCGATCATGTCGGGATCGAGCCAGAGTGATCTGTTTGGCGAGTCGACACTTGGTTCCGACACGATGATCAAGGCGTTTCGCGAGGCGGCCAAGGACGATTCGGTGAAGGCCGTCGTGCTCCGCGTGAACAGTCCCGGTGGCTCGGCCCTCGCCAGTGACCTCATGTGGCGGGAGCTGAAGCTCTTGAAGAAGCCGCTGGTGGTCAGCATGGGCGATGTTGCCGCCAGTGGCGGCTATTACATTGCGATGGGGGCCGACCGGATTTTTGCCGAAGCGGGCACGATCACGGGCTCGATTGGTGTCCTGGGTGGGAAACTGGCTCTGGGCGGTCTGTACGAAAAGCTCGGGATGACGACCACGGTTCTTTCCAAGGGGAAGAACGCGGGGATCTTCAGCACGACGACCGGGTTTGACGAGACCGAGCGGGCCGCGATGCAGAAGATGCTCAACGACATCTACAAACAGTTCACGAGCAAGGCGGCTGCGGGTCGCAAGATGCCGCTGGAGACGCTGGAAAAGCTGGCTGGGGGACGGATCTACACGGGCGACCAGGCCCTCAAGGTGGGCCTCGTCGATGAGATTGGATCACTCGAACAGGCGATTGCCGCGGCCAAGTCGCTGGCAGGCATTAAGCCCGAAGACAAGGTCGAACGTCTGGAGCTGCCCAAGGCGGTTTCGCCGTTCGAGCAGTTGCTCGGCCCGCTCGATCCCAACGCCGAAGCCCGGTCCGCAGCAAAAGATTCGCTCGCCGTACGGCTGGCAACGGAACTGGCTCCGGGCCTCACCCGCGAGCTACGGCAGCTTCGGCTGCTGGAACTGTTCGCCCGCGAACGCACGCTGTTCCTGCTGCCTTACACGCTGCGAATTGAATAGCAGCGGGCGGTAGTACGGCCTGTGTTGCTGGCCTCCAGTGGCCGAATTCCTAGCCACTGGAGCGGTTCGGAGAGCCGGAAGCGTCAGCGCCCGGAGGCAGAGCGATTCCCGCCGGCACCTGTCCCCGGAACTGTTCCACACCGACGACAACCGCGTCGGTTTGAAGCGGGGTGATCTATGGGGGCGGCGAGGTGACCACTCGATGCAATGGCACCGCTGGCAGCGATAACGTCACCAGCGGCAGGTTGGCACTTGTGGATGCGCAAGCGGAGCCGGTCTGAGAGGAACCGGGTGTCATCGCCGCCGGGGACTGTTGACCACAGGCACCGCAATGACCGCAGGCCGAGGCAGCGTCGGCATTCGCGGGGCCGGTGGCGATAAAGTCTGTTGCCAGGCTCCAGGCGCGGCGGCCCAGCGTCGCCCCCGCCCAGGCGACTGCGCAGCCCACCATGAGCCATTCCCACCACATCGCGACACCTCGTGTTTTTGATTCCCTGTCTGGAAGTACTCAGTCCGGCAGTACTCACACGCTCGCTTAGGCTGTGATTCATCGCCGCTCCACGGTTGGCATGCTTGCCCCGAAGCGGTGCAAGCATGGCACGGACCTTGATCACATCACGTCTGGTACCATCTCGTGCAAGGCGAAGTCCCTGGACGGGCAGCGGGCCCTTCATCCTCCGGGCGCTGACGCTTCCGGCTCCCCTGATCACGCTGTTCCCTCGGAAATCGGCGATTGCCCCCGATTGCGGAGAGTTCCTCTTGATCCATTCTGCCAAACCGACCGTAATTCTAGCACGGATCAAAAACACAGAGCGAGTTTCGCCGTGACGTCGAGGCTGTGGAAAGATCGGTGGGATAGGCTTCCAGCCTGTCATTTCCCCTCTGGACAGTCTGGAAGCTCGACAGACTGGAAGCCTATCCCACGAAACGTCACATCCCTCCTCACAGACGAGTTTGTCTGCCAGTCATTCACATGCCCCGCGATTCCCGCCTGCCTTCGCGAACACCCTACGGAACCGTGACCGTCACGGCCTTTCCGCCCGGCGAGAGTTCTCCCTGGTTGGCGTACCGTCTGTTGCGCAAGACGGTGATCTTTTGTGTCGGGATCAGCGTGGTGCTCGTCGGGGTGGTGATGCTGGTGACGCCCGGACCGGCGTTTGTCGTCATCCCGCTGGGATTGGCGATTCTGGCGACGGAATTCCGGTGGGCCAAACGTCTGCTCGACGAAGCCCGCGCCAAAACGATGGAAACAATCCGTTCGGTCCGCGGTTCGACCGGGCCGGTGCCAGCGACGACCGGCGTGGATCGAATAGAACCGAACGCGGGCGGCGGGTAGCGTTGTTGTGTCCGGGGGAACGCTCCCGCGTTCCGCCACACCCTTTGGTAACGCCTTGATTCTGGTGGTGGCGATTAGCGGCGGGCCAAAAGCGTTCGCTGGGTGAGGTAATCGGTGAAGATCGTGGCCATGTCCTGCGACGTGTCGACCGCGACCCGCTCGATGCGGTTGCGATGGCAGAGGGCGTCCAGCCGGGCGGTGTAGCGGGCCAGTTCGTCGAGATAGGCGGCCCGCAGTTCCGCGGGCTGGGTCAACATTTCGTCAGCCGCTTCCAACCCCAGAAAGCGCACCTGTCCTGCAAAATCAAACGTCAGCTCGTCGTGATGCAGCACATGGAACAGGATCACCTCGTGCTGGCTGTACCGCAGCCTTTGCAGGGCGGGTTCCAGCTCATCGAGGTCGGTGAAGAAGTCGCTGAAGATCATCACGAGTTCGCGGCGAGACATGCGTCCCGCGAGGTCGGATAGACAGTCGGCCATGCGGGTCTTTTCGACTGGTTTGACCGCGTCGAACTCGGTCGCCATGCGGACCACTTGCGCGAGGGAGCCCGAGGGTGGAACGAACGCGCGCACACGGTCATCGAACAGCCCCAGCGACACCTTGTCGGACTGACGGACGATCGCGTAGGCGAGCGTCCCCGCCATCCGCGAGGCATAGAGCAGTTTTTGCGAGTCGCCCGCGCCGTAGCGCATCGAAGCCGAGACATCGAGCAGCAGATGGCAGACGAAGTTCGTCTCCATCTCGTACTGTTTGACGAACAACCGGTCGCGGGTGTAGTAGAGCCGCCAGTCGATGTGCCGGGGATCGTCGCCCGCGACGTACTCGCGGTGCCCGGAGAACTCGACCGCGAACCCTGCGAGTGGCGATTGATGGGCGCCCGCCAGCGAACCCAGCACCAGGCCGCGCGGCTCGATCTTCCGCTGCGCGATCTGGGCCAGCAGATCGGGATTCAGGTAGCGGGCGAGGGCCGACTGCATGGAAGGTGCGTCCGGAGAAGAAACCAGGGAACTCAGGCCGCGGGGCGTTCGTAGGCGGTATCGGCGGGAATGGCTTCGAGGAGCAGGTCGACCAGTTTCTCACTGTTTACGCCGGCCGCCTGGGCGGCATAGTTCGGGGCCAGCCGATGCCGGAGCGCCCCCTTCGCAACCGCCCGCACGTCACCGGCCGAGGCATGGTAGCGGCCGTATAGCACCGCCCGTGCCTTGGCTGCGGTGATCAGCGTCAACACGCCGCGTGGACCCGCACCCCAGTTGGTCCACTTGTTGACGAAATCGGGCGACTCCGGCTGACCGGGGCGCGACGCACGCACCAGGGCACAGGCATATCCCAACACCTGATCGCTGACGGGGACACGCGTCACCAGGTCTTGCACCCGCACGATCTCTTCGGCCGTGAGAACCGCCCGCACATCGCCCTGGCTCCCCGAGGTGATCCGCCGGGCGATGTCCCACTCTTCAGCCGCGGTGGGATAGTCGACCTTGATGTGCAGCAGAAACCGGTCGAGCTGCGCTTCCGGAAGTGGATAGGTGCCTTCCTGCTCAAGCGGGTTCTGCGTGGCCAACACGAAGTAGGGCGTGGGCAGCTTGTGGACCTTGCCCCCGGCCGAGATCTGCCGCTCCTGCATCGCTTCGAGCATCGCGGCCTGAGTCTTGGGCGGCGTCCGGTTGATTTCGTCGGCGAGAATCAGATTGGCGAACAACGGCCCGGGGAGAAACCGGTACTCGCGCTGCCGGGTCTCGAGGTTTTCCTGAATCACTTCCGTCCCGGTGATGTCACTGGGCATGAGGTCGGGCGTGAACTGAATCCGCTTGAAGGTGAGATCCAGCGCGCGGGCCAGCGAGCTGACCATGAGCGTTTTGGCCAGCCCCGGCACCCCTTCGAGCAAGGCATGCCCCCGCGCAAAGATCGCGATCAAGACCTGCTCGATCACGGCGTCCTGCCCGACGATCACCTTCGAGAGCTCGTCGCGGAGCTTGTTGTAGGCCTGCTCGCAGCGCTGAACCGCGGCGACATCGTCGGGCGAAGGGGGCAGGTTGCTCATGCGCAGTCGTTCCTCAAGGTCGCGAATCCGGGTTGACCATACCCTTTTACCAGAGCGGCAGCGCGCTGCCACCCGAGGCGGTCGCTCTGCGACGTCCACGCGGCTAGACGATCAGCCGAATAGACCCGGGTTGGGCATGGGCAATTGAGCGCCACGATGGCCCGGTTTCGAGGTTTCTAGGCAGATTCAGGAGATTCGCGGCGAAACTGGCGGCAAACAAAACCAGGTCTGCGGGAGACTGGTCGCTCGCTACCGGCTTCGCAGGCGGGCCATCGCCTTCAGCCAGTCACGCTCGATCTGGGCGAGGTCGGCCCCGAACGCTGCCTGAAAATCGGCCCGACGAGTTTCCGGCGTGTCCCATTCGAGTCTCGGTTTCGCCCGGATCGTTTCCAGATACCGGACATACTCCTTCCCCCGAGTCTTCACCAGATAGTACGTCAGCCCCCACGCCTGGGCGTACGCCACCGGCTGAGTTTCCGGCGAGACGAACAGTTCGTCCGTACTGATCAGAGTTTCGAGTCGGCCGCGAACGCCACCCGCCAGCGACTGTTTCAGCAGCGGCAGGCGCAGATCGTTGACGAGGCCGATTGTCTTCCAGCCTTTTTCACTGGAGAGATCAGGCGATTCGAAGTAGATCGCCATGCCCTCGGTCAGCCAGAGCGGATTGTCGGCCAGCCGCGTGTTGACGCCGCTGTTGAACGCGATCTGGTGCGTCGCCTCGTGGATGATTGTCGCCACCTGCTGTGAGGCGGCCCGCATCGATCGGAGCAAATCACCGTCGGTGGAACCGGCCGTCAAATCGTAGAACGCAATCCGGTTCGACTTGATGTCGTAAAAGCCGACCGCGCCCTCGAGGTCGTGCCCCAGCGACCGACCATACTCCAGGAACCCGGCTTCCTTCTCGAAGATCAGGGCCACGAGCGGAAACGCCGGGTCGACCAGTGTGACGCCGCGCTGCTTCCAGTGGTTGTCGAAGGCGAAGTAGAGCCTCTCGAACAAGGCCGCACACCATTCGGCATAGCGGCGATGCGTTTGCGTACAGACGACGTAGTGTTTTGTTTCCAGCACCTGCCAGCCGGCCCCCCGCTCGCCCAGCAGGCCTCGCGCAACGACGTGCCCCGTTTCCGGCGCAAATGGCGTTTCCGTGCGCTGACGAGAGACGAGGTCGGGCTTGTCGATCGGCCAGAGGGCCCCATCCCCGGATTGAACCAGCAACCCGCCGTCCACCGCCTCCACGAGCACAGTCGCCAGCAGGTCCCGCTGCTTCCCAGCGGCCGTCTGAAAGACCAGCCTCTCGAACGGCCCGGTTCGATCGGCCGCTTGCACAACTGGGGCCAGACCCGAGATGACGCCAACGAACAGCAACAACCCGGCCACCGACGCCATCACAGTCCGGACGATCGCGGGGCGAACCGTGCCTTCGCAGAGGGCATGTGGGCGGCGCCCGTTGGCTGTTCGGGCACGTTCTCCTTTTGTGGCGTTGGCCGGGCTTGTTCCCATCGCGATCCGAGCCATCTCGTTCCCGCCGTACAGAGTTGATCGATTCTCGCTACCAACAGTGAGCCACCAGCCGGGACGCATTCCGATTGGGTGCCGTCACCGATTTCTGGACGACGTTCGCGATCAAGGGAGCCGGAAGCGTGAGCGCCCGGAGGATGAGCGATTCTCGCGCGCAACGAACCCAGGAACCAATCACCAATCGACCGAATGAGCACTATACCGTCTCGGTTTGCCCCAGACGCCGACAAAGTTCGATGAGGCGTCCGTCCGGGTCGCGCACCATCGCCACCTCGCAGCGCCAGGGTTTGAGTGCCGGTGCAGCGACCTCCAGCGCCCCGGCGGCCAGCGCGAGAGGATAGCCCGCCTTCAGGTCGTCGCAGCGAAAACTGAGCTGGAAAGAATCCGTAGCTGCGACGCCCGCCGATCCACGTGCAAGATCGCTTGCCAAGTCGCCATTCGGTCCCGCGGATTGGGGTTCGTGGGGCGTGCCCGACTGCAGGGCCTGCCCCACGGGTGAGCGTGCCGCTTCTGGAAGCGTCTTGTCACGCAGATCGAACCCGCAGATCGCCAGTGTGAGGCCACCGGCTTCGAGTTCGATGTACTGGTCCTCGAAACGCCGGAGCCGCTCCGTAAGCCCGAGCGCTGCGCCGTAAAACCGGGCCAAACCCGGTGGGTCGGCCGTGTAGAGCACGAGGTAGTCGAGAATCACGATCTGTCGCCACCTTGAATTGGTCCGGGGGAAGGAATGATCCGGCGAGAGGAATCGCGTTTCCGCCCGGCGATTCCTCTGTTTCGGATGAAGCCGATTTTGGACGAAACCGAATGAGCCACTAGAGGCCAAGCTCCAACGGATCCGTCAGGCCGATGGCCGCCACGTTCCCACACCGGATTCTCAGCGGTCGCCAGCACCTGGCGACCGCGAATCCTCCAGAAAACCGGGAATCGCTCAAGATTCGCGACCGTTCAACTCGACAATTGTGTGTTGGCAGTATAGACTGCATGACCCGGCTGAAACGCCGGTCACCTGTCGCCGGGTGGAGCAGCCTGGTAGCTCGCGAGGCTCATAACCTCGAGGTCGTAGGTTCAAATCCTGCCCCGGCCACTGATTTGTGAGAAACCCCCGATTTTTCGGGGGTTTTTCGCATTTCCGGGGTTGGATTCCGCTCATTTCCCCCCGGTACTGGGACCGCGCGCGTCGGAATGCGCGTCGTTTCACCAGCGGCCCGGTCAAAATCTTCGTCGGTCACCATGAGGTAGTTCGTCGCCGCCACCTTGGGCGAGTTCCCCAGCCATGCGGTCACACTGGCGAGCGAGGAGCCATCGAGGAAGGCTCTGCACCCGAAAAGTCCCCAGGGCACCCCTTGCGGTTCACAGTCAGCTTTAGGCGATTGGACCGTGGACGTGTGCGAGGAACGAAAGCCAGGAACGCAGGAGAACACCGATCCACATCAGGGAGAGAACGACAGGGCCACCGAGAAGGTGACGGGGGCGCCGTTCTCAACCGTGGCCAGAGTGCCCCGGTACGTGGTTCGTTCGCCGAAGACTTCCAGCCGTGATCCGTCGGACAGATTCAGCACGATGCGGGTGGTCCCTTGCCGCCTCGAGACGGTTCCGGTCCCCGTCAACACGGTCGACTTTCCGGAAAGGTCGCGGGTAGTGACGGTTCCGGAAATGGAGCCACCCGCCTGAGAGACGATGTTCGCGTCCAAGGCACGCGTCGGACCAGCGCTGGAAAAGTTACCGGTGGCCGTTCCCGCATAGCGTCCCCGGACGATGGGAGGGGCGTCCTCCGTATCAGGGCTGTCCGGAGCGTCCGGCGAGTCCGGTGAGTCGTCCGGTGAATCGGGGGCATCCGGCGAGTCCGAATCATCCGGCGAGTCGGGCGAATCGTCGGCGCCGCGGCGGCCGTCGTCGAGGGTTCGCAACCGGACCGGCGTGACCCGCAACCCGCGGAAGGCAGGATCCTCGGATTCGACCTCGAACTCCAGTTCCAGTTCCCGGTTGTTGTCCTGAATCAGGTCGTCTCGACCGCGCACCTCGAATTCGACGCGGTCCAGATCGTCCCCCGGCAGAATCGTGATTTGCGAGGGGAGCACGACCGCTTCCGAATCGTCCGTGACGCGCGCCCGGAGTGTCACCGACGCAGCGCGGGGGGCGATATCCCGGACTTCGACGATGCTGCTCCCCGAGCGTTCCGAGAGCTCGACCTGTCCGATCGAAGGTCGGCCGCCGGCCTTGCGAAGCCCGCCGGATTCCCGGGCCTGGCGACTTCTCCGGGCGAAGCCTTCGGTTCGGGAATCATCGAGGTCGTCCGTCAAACGTCGGCCGTCGTCCCGAGCGCGTCCCAGCAGTCCCGAGGCCGACACGGTTGAATAGACCCGCGTTTCCGAGTCGTCGGCGGTGGTCCGCACCCCCGGCGCGAGGCGATCGTCGTAAGCCCGGAACGGGTCCTCAGCGTGGTCGCGCGACAGATGTCCCGCTTCAGCAGCGACGGCCGACAGCGCCGAACCGTTCGCCAGTGCGAACCACACGGCGTACGCTCCGCTGGTGGCGGTGGACGGGATCGAGGCAGCAGCCCTGGCGAGTCGATGGAGCAACGCCTCGGTACGCTCCAGTTTCGTTCCGGTGGTGTCGCGGCGGAACTGATCGTCGAGTCGGCGCTCCCAGCCTGCCCGACCTTCCCGCTGTCCGATTTCAGCCCCGGAGGAGCGATCCCCCGAATCGTCCAACACCGCCGCCGCGATCGCCCGATCGAGCAGGGCGAGGTCCCCGCGGCTCAGCCGGATTGAGGTCGACCCGTCGGCCCGTCGGCCGATCTCCACGGTTTGGGCCGCGCCACTCGACAACCGGGACACCAGGTCGCGGACTTCGGTGATCGACGCACGACGGCTGTCCAACCGGGCCAGTAACCCGGAAACGTCCACGCCACCGGCAGACGCCTTCCGTACGGCTTCGAAGGCATCTCGATGCCGTGACAACTCCTGTTCCAGCTCGTCGAGATAGGCCCGCAGGACTTCCCCATCCGCGATTCCCGTCGAAGGGAGATCGTCTACCCGAAACTCGCTGAATACCTGGAACGTCGTACCCCGATGTCGGACATGAACCGAGACGACGGTTCCAGCGGCGATGCCCGTTGGCACCGCGGACACGAGCGTGTTACCGACGACTCCGGCCGCGCGGACCGTCGCCAGCGAATCGTTCCCGCGACGGAACTCGACCTCGATCTCGTCGGAGCTCGACAGGCCCCGACCTTCCACGTTCAGTTCGATCGTGCGCAGCGGGGCGGCCCGGTAGCCCAACCCTCGCGAGTCGTCGGCCAATCGGAACGTCGCGAAGCCGAAGCTCGAATGCCGCTCCCAAACCCCGGGGAAATTCGTCAGGATTTGTTCGGCCGCAAGGCCGGACTCCAGGTACAGATGCACCCCCGTCGTCTTATTGTACAGTCGGTGAACCTCGACGGCCCCGTCCGTCGAACCGGGACGGACGTAGCCTTCGATCTTTTCGAAACGCCAGCCCGTGACGCGCAGATCGGGACCGGAGACCGGAGGCGGGTTGATGGCGACCAGGAGGTCTCGTTCGGCCGTGTTGACCGTGTAGTAGTGCCGCCCCGTCTGCAGGTTGTAGAGCCGATACACCGGCGCGAGTCCGGGAGCCGGAGTCCCCGCCACCCGGATGCCCGACCGTCCCGCCGTTTCATCCACGTATCCGTTGCTGACGGCGTTGTCGAACTCCGCGCGGCTGGACGTGAAGAAGTGGTAATCGGCGACGGGATTGTAAGCCCGGAACAGCCCCGTATCGCCCACTGGCGAAGCCGATAGAACGACTCGTGTCTCCAGGGTTTCGACGGAGACCCGGGATTGCGCCGCGCGGCGGCGGGCCGTTGATCGACGACTGATGGGCAAATTGGAGAAGTGATTCCAGAACATTGTCATGACTCCAGAAGCGGTGATCCGGGGCCCGCGACGAGCCGCCGGTTCGAATGACCTGTTGAAACATGCCTCGTCGCAAAGGGACAGCATGAGGCGGGAATTGATGTTTGCGGACAACCCGCGAATCCGGTGATCGGCTTGCGGTTCAGGGGCCGGCCAGGTTCAAGTGACCGTGGGCGGTGCCCCCCAGGCGAATCGCAGCCGAGTAACGTTGGCGGGGCGAATTCCCGGCGATCCGCACAATCGTGTGCGTCAGATCGTCGAGAGTTGATCCCGACGCCAGCGCCGCCCAACGATTTGTGCGATCGTTGCCGAACACCATCACCGCCGCGTGCTGGGTCTTGTCGGCGTCGAGGACCGGATCTCGTTCGTACAGCCCCATCGCTCTTCGCAGCGCGTCGATTTCGTCCGCTTGTCCTGTGCAGAAGTGCCATGCGGGCAAGGACGGATCGTCGGCGATCCCGCTGCGCTCCATGTACTCGCGCAGTTCCTTGGGACTGTCGTCGTCCGGTTCCAGTGTGATGGAAACCAGTCGTATGTCGGGTAACTCGCGTGCGAAGCGTGTGCGCAATTGGCGGAGCTTCGCGATCGTGCCGGGACAAGAGCCGGTACATCGGGTGTAAAAGAACACCACGCAGACAGGATGTTTGCGCACCAGATCGTCAAGGAACCGCAAGTTTTCGCCGTTCTGGTTGATGAGTTCGACATTCGGCAACTTGTCGGAGACGCGTGGTCCCGGAGGGGCAGGGTCCGGAACGTCCGACAAGTCCCGGAGGCGGCTTTCGTTCAGCGCTGCGTAAGGACCACCTCCGGAGACGTTCGCCGAGGGCGTCTCGACCGGCGGAGAGCAGCAGCCAGCGGCCCCGGTTCGTTCGGTCGTATCTTTCGAACAACAGGCGGCCGGTTCACCCGATCGGGATCTGTCCCCTCGCCGGGAATCGTTCAGACAAAAGGCCCCGGCGCAAACGCAACCCAGAAGGATCGCATATCGAGTCGTCATGAATTCTCCCCGATTCGTAGCATCTGAGTGTCGAGAAATCGCGGCGGACGTGTGGCATGCCTCCACGTCCGCCGCGAAGCTCCATGGTCGACGAACGGTCGACCGATTCATGAAGCCGTCCCTGGATTACGGGAAGCTCTGCTGGATCGGCTGAGGCGACCGCGTAGGAGTCGTCCGCGGATCGAAGGTGAACATCATCCGCATGTCCTCATGGGCGAGGTTGTGGCAATGGAACACAAACGGCCCGCGGAACGTCCGGAACTTCATGAAGATCTCGATCTCCGTCCCGCCGCCGAGGGTGGCCGTGTCGCTCTTGAACCGGTCTTCCAGCGGCGGAGCGCGGCCGTCGATCCGTTGAATCTGGTGCGATTCCAGATGAATGTGAATCGGGTGCCACCAGCCGCCCCCGCCATTTCGCAGAATCCACCGTTCGGCGGTGCCGAGGGTCGGCGTCGCGTTGGCCAACGCCGGGTCGTAGAACCGCTTATTGATCATCCATGCTCCCTTACCCCGTTCGAATTCGAACGTCCGCGTGGCGACAATCTCGTCCGCCCGGATAGGCGTGTGGGGGCGCAGCGCCTGTCCGACATCGACCGTCGCGCTGTTGGTCTGGCGAGGACCGACCACCTCGAACTTCATCAGGCGGGTTCCCGGAATCTGGACTTCGCGATCATCCAGTTTCCCCTTGGGGCCGCGTCCGCTCTCCTGCACGAGGATGTTCTCAAGGAACACCTCGTTCGGGGCGTTGGTGAAGTCGATCACCACATCCGCCCGGTTGGCTAAACCCAGCAGCAACGTGTCCCGACGAATGGCATTCGGATAAAGCCAGGTGTCCTTGCCCAGACCGATGAACGGCTGGCCGTTGCTCAACCGCAGTTCGAACAGCCGCGCGTTCGCGCCATTCAGGAAGCGGAACCGATACTTCCGGCGTTCGACGCGCAGCTTCGGTTGGGCCTTGCCGTTGCACACCCAGACATCGCCCAGATATCCGTCGTGGTCGAGCGGGTCGAAAAAGAGTGTCCCATCGCGGTTGAATTTCCGATCCTGAACCACGATCGGAATGTCGTAGGGATCTCCAGGAAGAACGTTCGATTGGATGAGACCGAGTTCGAGGTCGTCATAGGTCAGGAAGAACCCCGACAGTCCCCGGAGGACATGCTCGTCCGAGATGTCCATCGCGTGGTCGTGGTACCACATGGTTGACGGAGCCTCGTTGTAATCGAGGACTCCGTTCTCGCGAGGGACGGAGTTCGTGTAGTAATAGTCCCGCGCGCGACCGGGCAGAACGTAGAAGTTCGGGTAGCCGTCGGAGTGGGGGGGATTGTGTCCCCCGTGCAGGTGGACCGACATCTCCGCGGGGAGGTCATTCCACTGCCGGACGACCATTGGCTCGCCAACGCGGGCCTTGAACGTCGGCCCTGGATAGATGCCATCGTATCCGTAGATCGGGGTCCGCACCCCCGGAATGATCTCGGCAAAACCGGGGCGCATCCGCATCTCATAATAGGAGGTGGGATAGAGCGCGCCGTAGTCCTGGAAGTTCGCGAACTCGGGCGCGATCCCGTGGAACACGTCGCCGGGAGTGTACGGCGCGACGCCGCGAGAGAGCGGCTGCTTCACCGGCGGGATGGGCAGGTCGACCGTGAACGGCGTGAAGTTGAACGGCGCGGCCGACCCGGTCCCTCCTTTTCCTTTCCCCGAGGCTCCGATCGCGAGGCCGCCCGCGAACAGTCCGGCCGCGAGCGACGCGGACGACATCTGAATGGTTTGTCTCCGGGTTATCTTCCTGCCGGAAAAGGACTTCTTGGCATCAGGTTCCATGTCGACTCCATCGGTGAAAATGAGGAACGAAAACAGGTGGGGCGATGACTCACAGGCAGGCGGATGCCGAGCGGTCCAGAACGGGCACGGCTCCGCAAATAAATGCGAAATCGAGTCCACGACCGACAATTCGGAACGACCTGCGTCGCGCAATCCACGTCGCTCAATCGAAGCTTGATTGAATCCAACAATTTGCAGGACGCCCCAAGAATCTGGGAAGGATGCGTATTTTGGGGCGTGTCCGTTGCGGCAGTTACTGCAAATGACGAGATGTGGAGAAAAGGCAACGGAAGCCTGACCGCAGAAGCAGGGAAAGAACTTAACTCTTTTTTTGGTAATTGGATGCGACTTGTCCATCCATGCCATTCGACATTTCCAAAAAGGAAAGATGTGCCGATTGGGCAAGGATTGACGATAAATCTGTTGTTCGTGTTCTCGCGCGTACCTTTACAGCCTTTTGGCGAATCGATTCTCCATGCCGTGTGGTCTTCCCAGATCCGTTGCCAAGTTCCGCAAGAACGCGGCTCCGCCGTCGGGCGGTGGAGGAGGGGCCTGGAAAAGCGGCCTGTTTGGCGTCGTGCTGGTGACCCTCGCGACCGTCAGTCCCATCGTGCGCGACTGGGCATTGGCAGATCGCTCCCCAGGGAACGAAGCTCGCGCCGTCGCGGTTTCGCCGGAATCTGAGCAGCGACTCAAGATCCCGTCACCAGCGTCCCGCGCATGGAGCTCGGACGTGAGGTGGAACGAGGCTCCGCGGTCGCCCGAGTCGTGGGACCCGTCGGTCGAGTTCACTGTCGAGGCTGCCCGGCACGCTCGCAGTCATACCCGTAGGCGCCTCGAACGGTCCGCGTCGTACGACGACTCTCCGATCGTGCCTGTGGCCTATCGTCCCCGCAGTCATCGGGACTTCGACAACGCGACTTCCAGAACTCCAGTCTCCACTGCCCCTGTCGTCAAGCGGGCATTCGTCGACGGTCGACTGCAGCTCGTGCAAGGGACGTTCGAAGAGTCCGAAGCCGTCCCGCTGATTCCGCCTCCTCCGGCGCCAGCGCCGGGACCGTTCATTCCGCCCGTGCGTCCCGGTTACCCAACCGAGTTGTTCCCCGGTTCGGCGCCGTCCACAAGCCTGCCCCAACTGTCCGGGCCTCCCCCTGCTCTGCTCCCCCCGGAAACACAGTTCGCCACTCCCATCCACGAAGACACGGAGAGACGCTACGGTTTCCGGTTTGAGCAGGTTCCGTGGGACTGGTCGCTGAAAAAAATCGCCGATGAAGCCGGCCTGGCGCTGCATATGACAGAGACGCCGCCGGGAACGTTCACGCATGTCGATGACAAACGGTTCACATTGTCCGAAGTGATGGACATTCTTAATGACCACCTGATCCCGTCGGGCTTCGTCGCGATCCGACATGGGCGCAATCTGGTCGTGGTGAACGCGAAGTCGGGAATCCCGGATGGGCTCATTCGCCACGTCCCGGCGATCGAACTGGAGACGGTTGGGCGCAACGAACTGGTCAGCGTCGCCATTCCCGTCGAGGGCGCGCTGCCCGTCGCGGTTGCTCAGGAGGTCGAGAGCCTGCTCAGTCCTTTGGGGCGGGTCGTTCCCCTGTCCAACTCGCAACGCATCATGGTGTTGGACACCGGTGCGAACTTGCGTCGGGTGGTGCGGTTGTTGTCGCCGCATGACGAACCGGAACAGGCTCGGTTCACCTGCGTCCACAAACTTCGCAACACTCCAGCCGAGGAGGTGGCCAAGGCGATCAACGACTTCCTGACGAACCAGCGATCGATGGGTTCGACTCCTGGAAGCGGTGTTCCCAGTGCCGGGCCGAACACGGCCACCGGAATTTCACAGGCGATCATCGCCGAGAAGACCACCAATTCGCTGCTCATTCGGGGCAATGCCCGCGAGGTCGCCGAGATTCGCGCACTCGTCGATCAACTGGACCGCATGCCCTCGCAGGTGCTCATTCAGGCGCTGCTCGTTGAAGTCGAACTCGGGGACACCGACGAATTCGGGGTCGAACTGGGTGTGCAGGATTCCGTGCTGTTCGACCGCAGTGTGATCGACAACATCCTGACCATTTCGGAGACGGTCACCAGCCCGAACGGAGTGCAAACGTCGAATCAGCAGATCATCTCGCAGACGGCGCAGCCTGGATTCAACTTCAATAACCAACCGCTTGGGAACAATACCGCGATCAGTCCCGCGACGGTGGGTAAGCAAGCGCTATCAACCTTCGGGACAGGGCGGATCAATGGCGATCTGGGCTTTGGCGGACTGGTGCTCTCGGCGGGGTCCGAGTCGATCAGCGTGCTGCTCCGGGCGCTCAAACAGAATTTCCATGTCGACATCCTCAGTCGCCCGCAAATCCGGGCGCTGGACAATCACGAGGCGCTGATCCAGATCGGGCGACAGGTGCCGGTCGTGGACGGAGTCTCAGTGACTGCCGTGGGAAGTGCCAACCCGGTGATCCGGCAAGACCAGTCTGGCATCATTCTCAAGGTGATTCCCCAGATCGGCGGCGATGGCAATGTTCTGATCGACGTCAAGGCCGAGAAGAGTGCCTATCTGCTCACGCCCGGAACAGGCGTGCCGATCTTCACCGACGCAACAAACGGCAACGTCATCGAAGCTCCGGTCAAGGACATTACCACGGCAGCGACCTCGGTGAGCGTTCACTCGGGACAAACGATCGTGCTGGGGGGCATGATCACTCGTGACGACCTGCACCTCACCCGCAAGGTTCCGTTGCTTGGGGACATTCCGGTGATCGGGTTGTTGTTCCAGTACAAACTCCAACAGTCGAAGCGGAAGGAATTGCTCATCTTCCTGACCCCCCATGTCATCGGAGATGAAGAACGCGAAGAGGCGCTCAAGGAAGTCGAAGTCGAGCGCATGCACTTCCCCGAACCGCTGGTCGACGAAATCCACGGGCCCGTGACACGGGCCGCGGCCGCGGCCAAAGAGGAGTTGGCCAATCGTCAGTTCGGCGGATACGCGGCTGACCAGACGGTCGGAACCACTCCTCAGGATATGCCACAACCCGTTGCTGGCGCTGTTCAGCCGGAATGGTCACAGGAGCCCCCTGCGGCCGGCAGCTACGAAGCTTCCCATCCTGGTGCGGGGCAATCGATGGAGACGAACGCCCCGACGCCTCGCTACCAGAGCTCACCTTTAGCGCCGCAGAACGCCCCACGTCAGTCCAACAGCCCGCAGATGGAACCGGAGCCCTTCAGAACGGGTGTTTCACCTGAAGCGACTCCGCAAAACGCGTCTCCACAGTACGTCGCACCGCCGCAATACGCACCGTCACAGTCCACCGCACCACAGTATGCGCCGCCACGGCAGTCCGCTCCACCACAGTACGCGCCGCCACCGCAGTCCGCCCCGCCGCGGTACGCTCCAACACAGTACGCTCCGCCCGCCTTTGGTCCGCAGTCGCACGAGCCGCACAATGGCCCGCTCTGGAACAGGACAGCGCCAGCCCAGGTGATGCCTCTCCCCGCATCGGGTCAGGCGCCGTCCCAGTTTTCACCAGCCGCGCCTGTTCCCCTCGCGCCTGTGGCCGCCGCGGCGGCTACCCCCTTGCCGGGCACTTCCCAGCCTCACTCCACCCGCCCCCCGCGTCGCTTCGCGGGGGCCTGGTCGAATTCGGCAACCCGCCGCCAATAGGTCGGCACCAGCTCGATCGCGTTGCCGGATCTCAACATCCGTGCTGTCCGGTGGCAACATCCGGTCATATTTGTGACGGACGGCTGACGTTCTTGCCGCCCCTCATCAATTTCCCTGAAGTCCCTGAGTTCTCCCCTCGAGACCGAGGGTAAATCTAGGTTCGTGACGCGTGTATAGCTGCGTTCCGGGCACATGGATTTACTGGGGGAGGATCAGTTCATGGTGGGGAAATTTGTCTGTCAGACCAATGTCGCTCGATCGCGGCGAAGGCAACTGCTGCGAGTGGTGACACTGATTGTGGTCACCACCACGATCGGCACCGTGTGGAGCACCGCGCAGGCCAAACCGGCCAAGCCGATGCCCGGTGACCCCGCTCCCGAAGCACCCAAGTCACTCAAGTCGGTCAAGGTGCCGCTCCCCAAGGACCTCGACAAATACATTAAGGACAAGAAGTCCGCGATCCTGCTGGGCAAGGCGTTCTTCTGGGACATGCAGGTCGGGAGTGACGGCAAGACGGCTTGCGCCAGTTGTCACTTCCATGCCGGCGTGGACAACCGCACCCGGAATACCGTCGCCCCGCGCGGCGAAGAATTCCGCGGCGCGAACGAGGACCTGGTCGCTTCGGACTTTCCCTTCCACCGTCTGGCGAACCCCAACAAGAAGGCGGGGCCGGACAATCCCGTGGTGTTTGACACGAGTGAAGTCGTTGGTTCGCAGGGCGTGGTGAAGAAGAACTTCCGCTCGATCGTTCGCTTTGTGCCGATTGATCTTGGGACCCATGTGGCCGATCCGGTGTTCCAGGTGAACGGAATCAATGTGCGGCAGGTCACCGGGCGCAACGCTCCCACCGTGATCAACGCGGTCTTCAACGATCGGAATTTCTGGGACGGGCGAGCCAATCACTTCTTCAACGGCGTCAACCCTTTTGGCGAGATGGACCCCGATGCCCGCGTCTGGAAAGCGGACAAGTCCGGCAAGTTGACCAAGGTCAAGATTCTGCTGGAGAACGCTTCGCTGGCTTCCCAAGCGGTCGGTCCTCCTAACAACGGCGTGGAAATGGCGTGGGATGGACGCACGTTCCCCGATCTCGGCCGCAAGCTGCTGTCGCTGCGCCCGCTGGCCCTGCAACGGGTGCATTCGAAGGACTCTGTGTTGGGCAAGGAAGTCTCGGTGTTCGGTCGAGGGCTGAAAACCGGGTACGGGGATCTCATCAAGGAATCGTTCCATCCGGAATGGTGGAAGTCGACGCAGATCACACCAGAGGGAGACACGCTGATGGAGGCGAATTTCGCACTCTATTGGGGCCTCTCCGTGATGATGTACGAGTCGACACTCGTCTCCGACGAGGCCCCGTTCGACCGTTTTGCCGAGGGGGACAAAAAAGCATTGAGCGACAAAGCGAAACTGGGCCTGGAACTGTTCCTCAACCAGGGGAAATGCATTAACTGCCACTCGGGACCGGAATTCACTGGTGCCACCGTTTCGCAACTCCGCAGCGACAAAAAGGACTCGGACGAGACGCTCATCGAGTTCATGGCGATGCAGCGCGGTGACGCGTTCTACGACTCCGGGTTCTACAACATTGGAGTTCGTCCCACAGCCGAGGATCTGGGCTTGGGCGGACGCCATCCTGAATTCGGTCCGTTCGCACTCTCCCGACGGGTGCAGGAAGGTCTGAAGCCCAACCTGAACGGCCAGAAGGTCAACATCGCGCCGGGTGACCGCATTGCTGTGGACGGGGCGTTCAAGACCCCGACCATGCGTAACGTCGAATTGACCGGGCCGTTCATGCACAACGGCGGAATGCGGACCTTGACCGAGGTCGTGCAGTTCTACGCCCGCCGAGCCGACTTCTTCGAAGAGAACATTCAGGACCTCGACCCCGATGTCGATGGGATCGAGGAAGTCCGGGACGACGCCGCCAAGGTGGAGGCCATCGTCGAGTTCCTCAAGTCGCTCACCGACGAACGAGTACGGTTCCGCAAGGCGCCGTTCGATCATCCCGAACTGGTCGTCCCCAATGGACACTCCAAGTTCTTCGCCGGACAGGCCCTGGACAACAACGTTGTGATCCCCGCCGTCGGCAAGGATGGTGGCAATGCGATCCAGCCTTTCGAAAACGTCGTCAAATGAGTTCCGAAGGTCTGCTCTTCAATCGAACAATCGGTTGAACGCGCCCTCACAAAGTTGGAAGAACGGGCTCCGCGCTGTATGGCACGGAGCCCGTTCGCTTTTTCCAGGCGGTCCGCCGATGCAAATCGTGCGGCCGTGTGGTCTCTGTGCGACACGCGTTGCGAATCCGCCTCGCGACAACCGCCGATTCACGCTCCCGATGAAGTAATTCCGGGCGTGATTCGCGGAACGACCCGTACAGATCACCCCGTAGGCGGGTATGCGGGCCTGGGCACGCTCTTTGCATCCAGTTCAGAAATCGATGCATTCGCTTCGTTATTGGAACAAATCCGGTGTCAACCCGAACGGCCCCATCGCCCGCGACTCAAGACGTGGCTCGTGACTCGACTGAGTTGCCACAGGCGCGGCCCCGCGCGCTGGATGGAGCTGCCGGGAATCGGACGACGGTCGACGAGGCAGCACAACTTGAGCAGACCGCGCGGCTGTACGGGATGGAGCATGTCGACCTGCGCGACATGGAGCTGGACTCCGAACTGCTGGCACAGTTTCCAGCCGCTGAGTTGTTCCGACACAACATGATTCCGCTGGCCCTAAGCGGTCACGTTGTCCGGATCGCCACAGGGGATCCCCTCGACTTTGAAGGACTCGACGAGCTGTCCTCCCGGACCGGGCTGTTGCTCAAACCCGTGCTGGCCTCGCGGACCGTGATCGAAGAGCTGCTGCGGTCGCGTCTCGGTCTGGGCGCGGGGACTCTGCGGGACATCGCCGGCCGCTTCGACGAAGACGACTCCGCCACCGAACAGCATGTCGTCGACGAGGACGAGTCGGGTTCGGCATCCGTGATCAAGCTGGTCAACGAGATTCTGCAGGAAGCGGTCCGGCAACGGGCCAGCGATATTCACTTCGAGCCGACGGACAGGGGTTTGGAAGTCCGGTATCGGGTCGATGGCGTGCTCCGCAGGCAGCCCGCGCCGGAGGAAATCCATCGGCTCCGCGCTGCCATCCTCAGTCGCCTCAAGATCATGGCGCGGCTGAACATCGCCGAGAAACGTCTCCCGCAGGATGGTCGCATTCCGATCTCCGTCGCAGGTCGCGACCTGGATCTCCGCGTTGCGATCATGCCCCTGCTGCATGGCGAGGGGGCGGTCTTGCGTCTGCTTGACATGTCCCGCGGCGCGCCTCGCCTGGACGAGCTCCACATGCCGGTGATGCTCCGCGAACGGTGGGTCTCCGCCATTCGTCAGCCGAACGGCCTGATCCTTGTCACCGGGCCAACAGGGAGCGGCAAGACGAGCACCTTGTACGCATCGCTGGCGGAACTGAACGATGGCGACAGCAAGATCGTCACCATCGAGGATCCCGTCGAGTATCAGCTGCACGGAGTGAGTCAGATCCAGGCCAAGCCGAAGATCGGGCTGACGTTCGCGGCCGGCCTGCGCGGCGTGCTCCGTCTCGACCCCGATGTGATCCTGGTGGGAGAAATCCGCGACGCTGAGACGGCCCAAAGCGCCGTTCAGGCGTCGCTGACGGGGCACGTCGTGTTCAGCACACTGCACACCAATGACGCTGCCGGTGCCGTTCCCCGACTGGTCGACATGGGGGTCGAACCGTATCTCGTCGCGGGGGTGTTGCGGGCGGTGCTCGGGCAACGTCTGGTGCGACACCTGTGTCCGGCTTGTCGCCAGCCCGCGATACCGGAAGCGGGGACCACCCCTGCCGATTTCCCGCATGGCTTTCCGACCTACCGCTCGGTCGGCTGTCGCGAATGCCGCGGGACCGGTTACTTCGGAAGGATCGGCGTGTTCGAACTGCTGACACTCGACGCGCGCCTCAGGGACCTGGCGGGCCGTGGCGTCGGAGCCGATGACTTCCGCCAACAGGCGCTCGGCTCTGGATATGTTCCGCTCCGGGCTCATGGGTGGCAGCGGGTCGCCGACGGAGAAACGACGGTCGACGAGGTCCTCAGAGTGTGCGCGGACGTGTGACGTCCGGGGGCACCGATTCTGGCGGAAGGCCCCCCGATGATCCCGAAGAAATGTTGTCCGCTATCAGGAAGATCACGGAGTCTGGAATGCCGGAGTTTCAATACATCGCCCTGGGAGCTGCCGGTCACCGGGTGACCGGTATGGTCAAGGCCGACACGCGCCGCGAGGCTCTTCGCAGCTTGAGCGCGGGCGATCTTGTCCCGGTCCGCCTGGATGAGGCCCCGGTATCGAATCGGAGTCGATCCCGGATTTCGTCCCGCATGCTGGCCGCGCTCTTCGGCCAGTTGGGAGAATTGCTCTCGTCAGGCGTCCCCTTGCTCAAGGCGCTCGACATCGTCGCCGCTCAACACTCCGCAGGCGGCCTCAAAACGGTTGTCGAAGAGCTGCGGCGAGAGGTGTCGCAGGGACGATCCCTCCACCGGGCGATGCGTGACCGGACCGAAGTCTTTCCCGATCTCGCGGTCTCCCTCGTGGAAGCGGGCGAAGAAGGCGGATTCCTGGAAGAGTCACTGCGGCGTGTCGCGACGATTCTCGAGAACCGGGATGAACTGCGAGGGCGACTGTTCGGTGCGCTGGCTTATCCGGCGTTTCTGCTGTTTCTCGGTGGCGTCGTCTTCGTCGGCATGATGGTCTTCTTCGTGCCTCGATTCGAACCCCTGTTCAGCCGGCTGCAGGCGAACGGTACTCTCCCCTGGCCCACCGTCCTGCTGCTGACGGTCTCGGACACTCTCCGGGCGGCTTGGTGGTGGGCGATTCCCGTTGGTGCGAGCCTCGCCGGATTGAGCCACCTGCTGTTTGGCGGACCGGGACGAGCCGTGCTGCGAGACCGGTTTCGGATGTCGCTTCCGCTGCTCGGGCCCGTCTTCCGCGATAGCGCCGTTTCCCGGTTCTGCCGCGTCCTCGGCACGTTGCTGGCCAACGGAGTGCCGATGTTGCGGGCCCTGGAGATCGCCGCGGGAGGGGCCGGGAACGCGGCCCTCCAGGCGTCGATCCGAGAGGCCACGAAACAGGTCACCGCCGGTCGCTCGTTGGCGGAACCATTACGGCGCTGCGGCATGATTCCGCCGGAGACGCTCGAAACGATTGCCGTCGGCGAATCCTCCAACCGCCTGGATACCGTCCTTGTCGAACTGTCCGACCGCCTCGACCGCCGCACGCAACGCCGTCTGGAGTCGATGGTCAAACTCCTCGAACCGGCGTTGATGGTCGTGCTGGCCGCACTGATCGGGTTCCTGGTCGTCGCCCTGCTGCTTCCTGTGTTTGAAGGGTCTGCGGGAGTGGGGTAACCCCCCTCCGCAACATCTCCCGCCTGTCGCCTGTCGTCCGATTTCCAAGTCACCGCATCCCGAACACGGGATGGTTTCCGTTCTGGAGAAAGCCCATGACCCGAATGCCCTGTCGCCGCACCACCCGAAGCCGCCGTGGTTTCACGCTGGTCGAAGTTCTGCTCGTCCTGGCCATCCTGGGCGTGATCATGTCCCTCGTCGTGCCCCGTGTCATGGGTCGCCAGGAACATGCGCTGGCCGACGCCACGAAGCTGAGCATCAAAGGTGTCGAACAGGCCTTGCGAATGTACGCCCTGGATCACGGCGGACGATATCCGTCCGGCTCGGAAGGACTGGAAGCCCTCGTGACTCCGCCGAAGCGAGACGATTCGCGTTGGCGTGGCCCGTATCTTGAGCACCTCGCCAAGGATGCCTGGGGCTCCGAGTTCGCTTACGTCAGTCCCGGTCGCCGCAATCCGCGAGGGTTCGACATCGTTTCCGCCGGTCCCGATTTGCAACCGGACACCGACGACGACATCGGCAACTGGGAACCGGAATCGACCGGGCGTTGATCGAAGTCCCGCACACCGAGTCAACAGAGCACCGGTTCCCCATGACGACTCACGGCACACATCGCGTTTGCGTTGCTTCGCGGCAGGCCTTCAGCCTGGTCGAACTAATGCTGGTTCTGGCGGTGTTGGCATGCGCCGCGGCAGCCGTCTGGCCCAGACTCGAAGCCTGGCGGGAAATGGCCGCCTTTGATGCGTGCGTTGACCGCGTCCGCGACGAGCTGCATCAGGCCCGGTTGACGGCGATCGACACTGGTCACCCGGTAAGCGTCCGAATCGAGTCAGAAAGCGGCTCTTTGCATTGGATTACGCCTGGGGGAGTCCCGTTGAGGTCGCCGTTCAAACTGCCCGCAGGAGTCGTCCTGCGGTTGGTCGCAGAGAGCCTGCCGAGTGGGCGGGGAACGAAGGAAGCCGTCATCGAATTCCGTCCAGATGGGACCGCCTCGAGTCGACGGTTGACCGTGGTTTCCGACGGAGGTTTCGCCAAGGAACTACTTGTCGATCGGGCCACAGGTTCTGTCCTCGTGAGGGACGTGAATCCCAGCGTCCAGGGGGAGTGACACAGTGTTCCATGCTCGCGTCGAAAATCGATCACACCTCCGCACAAACCGGTCTGGCCTATCGCTCGTCGAGGTTCTCGTGGCCGTCGTGATTCTGGGAGCCGGATTGACGGCGGCGACCGGGCTACTGGCCCGGGGCGCGTCCCTCGCGGTGCGCATCGAGACCGATTCCGAAGCAGCCAGTCGCTGCCAGTCTCGAATGGAATCACTTCTGAGCGGCGGCGCCCGGATTCGTTCGTCTGGCTGGACGACGTTCACGGACGACGAAAACTGGGAATGGGCCGCGACTCTCACTCCCTCCACGACACCCGGTTTGTCGCTCCTGACCGTCGCGGTCCGCCGGGTCGAAAGCGACCTGGTCGACGGCGATTGCCGGTTGCAGCGACTGGTTCGCGACGCGGTGATCTCCCCCGCTCGATCGGGAGGCGCACGATGAACGCTCGCGGACACCACCGTCGCCGTTCAGCCGGCTTCACCCTGATCGAAATGTTGGCCGCACTCTCCATCGCGGGGGTACTCGTCTATTGCGTCTATGGCGCGATCACCGCGCAGGCGAGTTGGCGTCGCAAGGGCGACGAGATCGTCGAACGCGGACAACGGTTCTCGAGCTTCGAGCACGACCTCGCCTCTGACCTGCGAGGTTTACTCGCACCGTCCCATCCCGACCTGGTGGCGACGGAACCGATTCCCGCGAACCGCCTTGTTGTCGAACCACAGGCGTTCCAGGAGCGGTTCCTCGATGTTCGGACCGACGAACGGCCCAGTCCGGTGCGGTTCCTGGGGACTCCTGCCACGATGACCCTGGAACTGCATCGCGGCAACCTGCGTTTCGACGAACAGTCCATCCCCCAACTCGTGGTTTGGCGGTGTGCGGTCGATCGCGCCGAACCAGTGACGCTCTTTCACATCGGGCGACGCCCGAAACGGTTCGACGTCTCCAACACCGGGCAGCTCGGCATCGTGCGCTGGTCGATGTCGCTGGAGCATTTGAACTCCGCTCCACGAAGTCGCGGCCTGGACGATCTCCCGTCGAACTCCTGGAGCGTCTGCCCGACGGTGAGGGACTGGCGTCTCTCCTACTTTGATGGCACGCGCTGGACGGATCGTTGGGACTCCACGGAACTGAAGTCCCTCCCACAAGCCGTCCAGGCTCTCTGCTTCGGTGTCGACGAACGTCCGCTGCCGCCTGTGGTGATCCGCATTCCGACTGCAAGTGGGGGTGGATCATGACGGGCCGAGCGAGACGCAGTCCTCACCGGTTGCTGCGTGCAACATCATTCCAGCGACCGCCCGCACGCAGCGGAGCGGTGCTCCCCCTGGCCTTGCTGGTGGTCGCCTTGTTGGCGCTCGCGGCACGCGCGTTCGTCGACCTGATGAGCGTGGAGGCGGTTGCCGTCACGCGCGGGGTCGAGCGCCGGCAACTGCGTCTCGCCGCGGAGTCGGGGATCGAATACCTCGCCGCGATGTTGGACGCCCGGAAGTCGTCCTCGATGGCGTTGAAGGAAAGCGACCCGAACATCGGCTCCCTCGGTCAATCCAATCCCGACATCCGGTTCGAGTTCGGGCGGACCAGTGCCGTCCGATCCGATCGGAAAGGCGGCTTCCCCGCGGTGGACGAGTCTTCCAAGCTGAATCTGCTCTCCCTGTCTCTAAAAGCCAATCAACGTAAAGCGTCCCGCACGAGGCTCATGGCTTTGCCCGGTATGGAGGAATCGATTGCCGAGGCGATCCTCGACTGGATGGACGCCGACGACACTCCCTCGTCGCTCGGTGCCGAGTCCGAGTGGTATGCGTCCCGGAAGAGTCGCGTGCTCCCCGCGCAGCGACCGTTGGAGACACTCGACGAACTGCTGCTCGTGAGGGGTGTCACGCCGGAGTTGCTGTATGGTCACGCCGACGATTCGACTCCTGACTTCATGAGCGAGTCGGCGATTGCGCGTTCCGCTTCAGGCGGTTGGGCCAATCTGCTGACGCTCTGGTCCGGGGAAAGCAATCTCCGTGTCGATGGCGGTTCCAAGATTCATCTCAACCAGCCGGACCTTGTCCAGCTCTTCGACCAGCTGGATTCGGCGTTCGGAGAAGAGGCCGCTCGTTTCGTCGTGGCCTATCGCCTGAACGGCGATCTGGAAGGGAGCGATCCGTTGCGTACATCAGACACTCCGGCATCGGATTCCAAAGCGGACACCGGTCCGCTCGACGACAAGCTCGAAGAAGCGCGGCTTCGTGCCGCCGAGCAACAGGCCGAGCCGGGCGAAGAGTCGGCGGAAGCTCCTGCCGCCCAGGATAACGGCAAGCGACGCGGCGGTCTGGATCTTGGACGCCGGGCCGCATACTCCATCCGTTCGGTCTGGGACCTGATCGGCTCCAAGGTCCGGATCGATGTTGACGGTCTCGACAGTGTCCTCGAAAGCCCCTGGAAATCGGACCTCGGCGTCGTTGCCCAAACCGAATCGATGCTGGAAGACGCCTTCTCGCCGGTGGCCAGTGCTCGACTCGTCGGCCGCGTGCGACTCGACACCGCGACTCCTTTCGTTCTGAACTCGATTCCTGGCATGTCGCCGGAGTTGGTCGAACGGATTGTCATCGCCCGATCCCGACAACGGGGGCGCCTCGACGGGCTCTCCCCGGCTTGGCTGTTGACGGAAGGGTTGTGTGATCTCCAGCGGCTTCGCGAAGTCGCTCCTTACCTCACCCGCCGCGGGCAGGTGTGGAGTGGCGTCGTCCGGGGAGTGACCACCGAGTCAACCGCGCGCGTGGTCGCCCTCGAGTTCATTCTGGATGGCACGCAAAATCCCTCACGCCTCGTCGAACTGCGTGACGTGAATCTGTTCGAGTCGCCTCGGCGCCGAGCGGCCGCGGCCCGACGTGACAGCGTGGGTGATGACGAACTGGATGACTTCGCCGGAGGGACAATGCGATGAGCTATTCCGTGAACGGACCATGGCTGGTCATTGACTGGTCTCGACAGGGCCTGTCCGTGCTCGAAGCGGACATCACCGGCAACGTCATCGACACACGCCACGAGTGGACCTGGGCATGGCCGGAAGACGCAGGACCGGACACGCCCGACCGCCTCGTGGAATGGTTTGGCACCCAGGCCCGGGAACGAGGCTGGCGCGGTCGGCGCGCGGTTGTGGTACTCCCCCGTTCCGCAGCGACGCTGAAGGTGCTCGACCTGCCTCCGGTGTCGGATGCCGAGTTGCCCGAACTCGTGTTGCTGCAGGTCGAGTCGCGATCCTCCATGGAGTTGTCTGATCTCGTCATTGACTTCGCCGCGGGTGGTCGGACACCAGGAGATCGGCGGCTCGTCTTGGTCGCCGCCTGTCCGCGGGAACTCGTCACTCTGGTGGATCGGGCGTTGACCGCTGCCGGTCTGGTACGACAGGCGTTGGTTCTGGCCGAACTCTGTCGACCGCCTGCATCGCTCACCTCTCCGGAAGGCATGGTGGCCTGTCTGCGGATCGGGGTGGACCGTGTCGAGGCGACGCTCTCCTGGCGTGGGCTTCCGGTCGTCTCCTCGACTCTCGGACTGGAAGCATCCGACTCGATTCGCGCTGAGGAAGTCCTGGGGATGCTGGATCGACTGGCATCAGGCCTGCCGGAGTTGGCGCAACTTCCGGCGATCAATACCCTCCTCGTGGAAGGCAGGAACGCCGGGTCACTGGCGACGGTGCTGGCCTCCGCCCGCCCCTGGGCCGTGTTCCATGTTCCGTCGGAAACCGGCGTCTCCGATGTCGGGGCACGTCTGGCTTCGGTTCTCGACGACGCACGCCGAGGTGGGAGCGTGGTCGATTGGTTCCGCCCCAAGCGTCCTCGCAACCGCAGTCACGACCGGATTCGCCGGACGATTGTCGTCGCTCTCGCGGCGGCCGTGGCCTTGTTCTGGGGTTGGTCTCGCATCGCGGAAGATGCCCGTGCGATGGACGCTCAAGTGACGGCGATGCGCAGCGAGGTGCGGTCGTTGTCTGCGCTCGTCGAGCGCGGCGCGGTAGTCCTCGAAGCGAATGAGCGGGTTGATCTCTGGGAGCAACGCCAGACCGACTGGGGAGAACGACTCGCCAGGATTCACGCCCTGCTGCCAGGGCGCGAAGACCTGGTGCTCACGGGTATCTCCGCCGACATCCGCGGAGACCTCCCGATTCTCCGCATCAAGGGGCGGGCTCGGACAGCCGAGGTGGTCACCGGCATTCACAAGGCTCTGCTCGACATGGATGACGAGACGCGGTTCCGACCAGGTCCCGTCGAATCCCGGGTCGACGATTCGGACTATCCCGTGCCGTTTGATCTCGAGATTTATCGCGCTGCGGAAGCAGACGACGGGCAAGACCCGACAACTGGTTCCTTCCCGGCCCGCCGTTGATTCCCTCCCGACTCTGGCCTCCGCGCCAACACCGCACTCCGTAACAGAACGTCCCGAACTGGCAACCATCATGATCTCCTCCAAACGAGTCCGCTGGCTGGTCGTCACGCTGGCCGCCGCGATCATCGGCGCAGTCCTCTTCGACGGCGGCCTGCCGACGCTCGCGGGGCGCGACTCCCGGCCGTCCACTGAGCGCGATCGGTTGGCCGCCCGACTGCGGTCACTGCGACTGGAGTGGGAGCGAATTGAGATCGCGCAGGCTCGCCTCACGGCCGCCGGAGCGACCAGTCTCCCCCCCGATCCCGAAGTCGCCGCCTCGCTCTGGCAGTCGGCGATTCTGGGCGAAGCTCGGGCCGCCGGTTTGGACGAAGTGACCGTCACTCCCATCAACCACAGCCCTGAAGGAGAGCTGGTTCACCGCGTGGCGCTGGACATTCGGACTGCGGGCTCATTGGCGCAGCTCGGTTCGTTTCTGGATCGCGTCCTCGCCCTGCCTCCGCACACACAGATCGACTCCATGTCACTGACTCCCGTGGCATCACCATCCGGCCCGGTCGAAGATCGGTTCCGGCTTGATTTGTCTGTCGCAGCCTTGTCGTTGTCTGGGACTCCACCACGGCACGAACTGGTGGTCGCTGCCTCCGGCCCCCGACCAGCGCTGCCGTCGACGATCGAGTTCGCATCCCTGCTCCCGGCGGTGGACCGGTTTCCCCAGATCCCGCATGACTCTCCAACAGAGGAACCGACGGAGTCTCTGGGACCGGAAGAACAGACTCCCACTCCGACCGGCCCAGCCGAGTTGTTGGCCGGAACCAGGCTGCTCGCGGCATGGCACGAGGGGCCCGTCTCCGAAGCGTGGTTCCACGAAGCTCCCGGAAACGTCCGGCACACTGTTCGACCGGGTCAGTCCTTCCAACTCGGAGAGTCCGAAGTACGGCTGGTGTCCATCGGCAGTGGTGCCTGCGTTGTCGAAGTTGACGGGGCCGCGCGTTCCGTAAAGCTTGGCCAATCGTTGGGAGACGGACTGGTCCAATGACGAAGCCGGCCAGTCAACGGACAGCCTGGCCGGACCTCGCTGGGAACGGGGACGGTGAAGAGGCAAGCGACGGCGTCGCTGTCAAAGAAGACGTCTCGCATAACAGCGCTGTTTCGGCACCTGTTCGACAAGCCGCTCGCAATCCGGAAGAGGGAGAGGGGTCGGGATTGATTTGGTCTCTCAGGAGCCCAACGTTTCGCGATTTTTCGGTCGACACGAAACCTAACGACCGTTAGGTAGGTAATCCTCGTCGAGTGGAGATTCGGACCTTTCTGGGAGCATGGGCGATGCGGTTGTCACTGGCGATTCTGGCGGGGTTCGGGCTGATGGTGGGTCTCGTTGTGGTGGGTTCCGAGGGTGGGAACCAGCCTTCCAAAAACTCCGTAAATCGCCCCATCTCGTTTTCTCTGATCGACTTGCGAGGGGAGACGCACGCCCTCGATCAGAACGATAGGCGACGCGTCCGGGCGTTCGTGTTTCTGTCGACGGAGTGCCCCATCTCCAATGGGTCCCTTCGGACGCTGAATGACATCCGCGCTCGGTTCCGCACTGCGGACGTCGACCTGTTTGGCGCGGTCGTCGACCCTTCGGTGACGCGTGAGCAGGCGGCGAAGCATTTTGAAGAGTTCAAAACCGGGTTCCCGGTGTTGTTCGACTCGTCCGGCTTGCTGCAGGACGCTTTCGAGCCGACTCATGTTCCGGAGGCCTTCGTTCTGGATCGTGATGGAAAACTGGTGTATCGGGGCGCGATCGACAATGCCTGGGAAGCGATCGGGCGGCGGCGGCCCAAGGCGGAACAAGAGTTCCTGGCCGATGCCATCTCCGCCGCGATCCTGGGGAAAGATGCCCCGGTGGCCATGACGAAACCGGTGGGCTGTTTCATCGAAGAGCTTCCGGAGGCCGATTCCCGAGCCGACGTGACGTACACCCGCGACATCGCCCCCATCGTGCAAACCCGCTGTCTCAACTGCCATCGAGACGGACAGGTCGCGCCGTTCCCGCTAGCCACCTACGAACAGACGGCCAAGCGTGCGCGACAGATCGTGCGCGTGACCCAGGACCGAATCATGCCGCCCTGGATCCCCTCTCCGGGCCATGAGAAGTTCGTCGCCGAGCGCTGGCTGACGGACCGAGAACTCGAGTTGTTTAAGACCTGGGCCGAGACGGGGCGGACTCGGGGCGACGAGGCCGATCTTCCCCCGCCACCGAAGTTTGCCGAGGGCTGGCGTCTGGGTGAACCGGACCTGATCGTGAAGATGCCCGAACCGTTCACCGTTCCGGCGGATGGGCCGGACCTGTTGCAGAATTTTGTCATCCCTCTCGATCTCTCCGAGGACAAACTCGTGGCGGCGATGGAGT